>JALYQD010000112.1 GCA_030856025.1 Actinomycetota bacterium | reverse complement strand
CAGGTTGTTCTCTGTGAGGAGAACCAGTTTTCGGTGAGGAGTAGGGCCGGGCCGGTGAGTCAATCCTGCACCGCCTTGGCCACCGAGATCATCCGGGTGATCCATTCCTGATCCGCCGCGTCGATCGGGCGCCGCAGTCGGCGCGCGTCGTCCACGGTCCAGAGGGCGTTGTGCATCGCGCGGACCACCACCCAGTCGCGGGCCCGGTCCTCATCGAACCCGGCAGCGTCCACGACTGTGTGAAATCGGCGCCGGATCGCGTCCCGGAGATTTCCCGTCGCGGTCATCTCATCCCAGCGGTTCCACAGCAGCGGTCCCACTTCGTAGTGCGCGTCGCCCGACATCGGCTTGGGGTCGATCACCAGCCAGGGTTCGCGATCGGCGCGGAGCACGTTCTCGTAGTGCAGGTCGCCGTGGATCATCGTGCCGATGCTCGCCGGGTCGGTGCCAAACGAATCGGCCAGCGAGACCGCCTGCTCGACGAGTCGCCGCGGGATGGGGCCGTCATACGGCAAGGCGGCGAGGCCCGCGTTCCAGGTCGAGAGGTATGACGTGAGCGTGCGCAGCTGCGGCGGCGCCGGCACATGGATGCGCCGGTAGGCATCAGCCACGATCTCGCAGGCCTCGAGCTCGGGCAGCCCGGTCAGATCCTCGGTATGGAGCCGTTCGAGCAGCAGGGCCCGCCGGTGCGGGTCGGCGCGGAGCAGCCGGACCGCGCCCCGCCCACCCCAGTGCCGCAACGCCAACCCCTCGTGGAGCGACTCGTCGTCGCCGTCGAAGGTCACCTTGAGGGCGGCCGGCCCGGACGGGTTGCGCACCGGCACCACGAGCGAAGTGAATCCGTGCCACGGCGGACCGTCGTAGGTCAGTTCCCATTCCCCGGCGAGCGCGGCGACCAGGCGGGGGAGCCGCTCGAGCCAGGCAGCCCAGTCCGCACCGAGCGAAGACTGACCTGCCAGCTCTTCGGGGATGTCGAACGGGAGGGGTTCCATGCCTCAGGCGCTGCCGCTCCAGGGGGCCGGCACGAGCACCCAGATGACCTCGGCGGGGCGGGTCTGACTCGCGTTGACCCACGTGTGCGGTTCGCCGCCGGCAAACGTGAGGGCGTCGCCGGCGGTCAGCTTCTGGCTGCGGTCGCTGAAGATCAGGTCGACGGTGCCCTTGAGGACGTAGAGGACCTCGACTTCGCAGTTGATCGTGTAGGGGACGTTGCCGCCGGTGCCGCCGGGCTCGATCGACGAGTGCACCAGCTGCAGCTTGGATTGGCGGCGGGGCGTCATCAGCTGCTCGGTCACGCCGGTGCCGCCGAGGTTGATGGCTGGGGCGGTGTTGCGCCGGACGAGGGCCACATCGGGCGCGGAGAAAAGGCTGCCGACCTCGATGCTCATCACTTCACAGAGGGTGATCAGGGAGGCCACGCTCGGCGATGTCTCGTCGCGTTCGATCCGACTGAGGAAGCCTTTGGTCAGGCCGGTGGCCCCGGCTAGCTGGTCGAGGGTGAAGCCGTTCGCCGTACGGGCGGCTCGGAGCTTGGAGCCGATCCGCACTTCGTTGGTGGGTGACACGGGTAAGGGCCGCATGGGTTCCTCCTGAGACAACTTTTGTTGCAATCATGCCAGAAGGGTTGACAAAATGTGACCCGCGCCACGATGCTTGATAAACAACATTTGTTGTGTTCTAGAAAACCTGCTCTGGAGATGTAGACCATGCGACGTTGTCACACCCTTTCCACCTTGCCCGTACTGGCCGCGCTGGCCCTGGTGCTCACCGCGTGCGCAGCCCCCGACGAGGGCGGTTCCAAAGCCGATTCGAAGCCTTCGGCAAAGGTGGCCTCGGTCGCCAAGGACGAGGCAATCGCCGCCAAGCTCCCCGCTGACATCAAGGAATCAGGCGTCGTTCGCGTCGCCTCCGGCGTGAGCTTCCCGCCGATGGAGTACTTCGACACCGACAACAAGACCGTCCTCGGCTTCGACGCCGACCTCGGCAAGGCGCTCGGCGAAGTCCTCGGCGTCGAGTTCAAGTTCCAGAACACCAACTTCGACGGCATCATCGGAGGCCTCAAGGCCGGCCGCTACGACCTCAGCCTCACCTCGATGATCGACAAGAAGGAGCGACAGGCCGACGTCGATTTCATCGAGTACCTGAGCTCCGGTGTCACCTTCATGACCACCAAGGAAAACCCGAAGAAGCTCACCAAGAAGCTCGACCTCTGCGGCCGCACCGTCGCGGTCGAGAAGAGCGCCACAGGCGACATCGTGGCCGACGACATCACCAAGGAGTGCACCGGCGCGGGCAAGGCCGCACTGAAGGAACAGCCCTTCCCCGACCAGGCCTCGGCCGTGCAGGCACTCAAGTCCGGTCGCGCCGACGCCGTGCTCGCGCTCGACCTGACCTTGGCCTTCAACGTCAAGCAGGACGCCAAGTCGTTCACCATCCCGGCAAAGCCGTTCGGCCTGCTGCCGGTCGGCATCCCGGTCCCCAAGAAAAGCACCGAGTTGCGTGACGCCGTACAGGCTGCGCTGCTGAAGCTGCAGGAAACCGGCGCGTATGACGAGATCCTCGCCAAGTGGAACCTGACCGACCAGGCGCTCGATGGAGCTCCGCTCAACCAGGGCACGTGACCACAATGAGCACCGAAACCGTGCCGACGCCCGCGGTGGCGCACGCAGACGAGCCGATCGTTCGCCTGCGCCACCCGTGGCGGTGGGTCGCCGTCGCCGTGCTTGCCGTCTACGGCGCAGTCCTTGCGAAGTTCCTGGTGACGTCGCCGGAGCTGCGTTGGGACCTGGTCTCGGGATACCTCTTCGAGACGTCGATCCTCAAGGGCCTGGTGATGACCCTCAAGCTCACCGTCGTCTCGATGGTCGTCGGCGTCCTGCTCGGCGCCGTGCTCGCGGTGATGCGGCTCTCGGAGAACCCGGTCTTCCGGTATGTCGCCGGAGGCTACGTCTGGCTCTTTCGCGGTACGCCGATCCTGGTGCAGCTGCTGTTCTGGTTCTTCCTTGGCACCGTGCTCCCGCGGATCGGCCTGGGCATCCCGTTCGGTCCGGACTTCGTCAGCTGGGACACCAACGACCTGATCACGCCGTTCGCGGCGGCGATCCTGGGCCTCGGCCTCAATGAGGCCGCCTACATGGCCGAGATCGTCCGGGCCGGCATCGGTTCGGTCGACAAGGGTCAGAGCGAGGCGGCCGAGGCGCTCGGCATGAGTCCGTTGACGACGTACCGCAGGGTCGTGCTGCCACAGGCCGCCCGGCTGATCGTGCCACCGACGGCCAACCAGACCATCTCGATGCTCAAGCTCACCTCGCTGACCTTGGTCATCGGGCTGCCTGAGCTGACCACGACGGCCCAGCTGATCTATGGCCGCAACTTCCAGCAGATCCCGCTGCTTATCGTCGCCAGCATCTGGTACCTCGTGCTGACCACGATCCTCACCATCATCCAGTCCCGCCTCGAGAAGCGCATGAGCCGCGGTGTCCTGCGGACGACGAACAAGCGCCGGGCAACCTTCGGCCTCAAGAGAGGACAGGCATGACCACCACGACAGCCACGCCGATGGTCGAAGCCGTCGGCGTACGCAAGGTGTTCGGGGACAACGAGGTCCTCAAGAGCATCGACCTCACCGTCCAGCGCGGCGAGGTCATCTCCCTGCTGGGACCGTCGGGTTCGGGCAAGAGCACGTTCCTGCGTTGCATCAACCACCTCGAGCGCATCGACGGCGGTGAGATCAGCGTCAACGGCGACCTGGTCGGCTACCGGCGCGCGCACGGCAAGAAGTTCGAGCTGCCCCGCAAGGACATCGCGGCCGCCCGTCGCGACGTCGGAATGGTGTTCCAGCGCTTCAACCTGTTTCCGCACCGAACCGCCCTCGAAAACGTCATGGAGGCTCCGGCCTACGTGAAGCGGCGCAACCGCGCCGAGGTGCGCGAGCAGGCGCTCGCCCTGCTCGATCGCGTCGGCCTGGCCGACCGGTGCGACGCCTACCCGGCGATGCTGTCCGGCGGGCAGCAGCAGCGGGTCGCGATCGCGCGCGCCCTGGCCATGGAGCCGATGCTCATGTTGTTCGACGAGCCGACCTCCGCACTCGACCCCGAGCTGGTCGGCGAGGTGCTCGACGTGATGAAGGGCCTTGCCCTCGAGGGCATGACGATGATCGTCGTCACCCACGAGATCGGCTTCGCCCGCGAGGTGTGCGACCGGGTCGTGTTCATGGACGGCGGCGTCATCGTCGAAGAGGGCCCGCCCGCCGACGTGTTCGGCAACCCGAAGCATGCCCGAACCCAATCGTTCCTATCGAAAGTGCTGTAACCCCATGTCCACTGAGACCACCAAGACAAACAACCGTGGACCGGTCGACGCGACGGTCGTGCCGCGCTACGGCGGGCCTTCAACGTTCGCCCGGCTCCCGCGGCTCGACGAGGTCGAGCGCGCAGATGTCGCCGTCGTCGGCGTACCGTTCGACTCCGGCGTCAGCTACCGCCCGGGCGCGCGCTTCGGCCCCGGCCACATCCGTACGTCGAGCAAGTTGCTTCGCACCTACAACCCGGTTCAGGACGTCGAGCCGTTTGCGGCCCAGCAGGTCGCTGACGCCGGCGACATCAACTGCAACCCCTTCGACATCCAGGACGCCGTCAAGCAGATCGACGAAGGCGTCCGCGGCATCCTCGACGTGAGCGGCAAGCTCATCACGATCGGCGGCGATCACACGATCGCCCTCCCGCTCCTGCGGGTGATGCACGAGATGCATGGCCCGATCGCAGTCGTGCACTTCGATGCGCACCTCGACACCTGGGACACCTACTTCGGCGCGCCCCTGACTCACGGCACGCCGTTCCGGCGCGCAAGCGAAGAGGGACTCATCGACAAGACGGGCAGCATGCATGTCGGCATCCGTGGCCCGCTCTATTCCCGTGAGGACCTCACCGACGACCAGGTGCTGGGCTTCCAGGTCATCGGCGCCCATGACATGGACGACATGGGATGGCGTGGCGCCGTCGACCTGATCAAGGCACGCGTCGGCAACCGGCCGACATACGTGTCGCTGGACATCGATGTCCTCGACCCCGCCTATGCCCCGGGCACGGGGACACCAGAGGCCGGTGGCCTCACCAGCCGCGAGCTGCTCAACATGCTCAGGGCATTCAGCGAGTTCAACCTCGTAGGCGCCGACATCGTCGAGGTCGCGCCCGCGTATGACCACGCCGAGGTCACGGGCATCGCCGCCGCCCACGCCGCATACGAGCTCATCAGCGCGATGGCTCCGCGAACCGTCTAACGCTCGCGAGAGACTTTGTCCCGGTGAGGAGAGACTTTGTCCCGGACGCTCGCGGACAAACTCTCTCGCGACCGGTCAGGGCTTGGAGTACAACACGTCTTTCTTGAACTCGTGGAAGCCGAGCCTGCGATAGACCGCGAGTGCGGGCTCGTTGTCGCCTTCGACGTAGAGGATCACGGCCGGCACTCCGAGTTCGTGCAGGTGGCGGAGGCCGCGTGCGGTCAGGGCCTTGCCCAGTCCACCGCCTTGAGCCTCGGGGTCGATGCCGACGACGTAGACCTCACCGACGTCTGACTCGATCTTGGTCCAGTGGAAACCGATGATCCGGCCGGCGCGTTCGGCGACGAACAGCCCCCCGGGATCGAACCAGTCGCTGCTCATGCGCCGGTCGAAGTCTGCCCGGTCCATCGCCCCTTGCTCGGGGTGGTTGGCGAAGGCGCGGCCGTTGACCGCGACGATCGCGTCCTCGTCGCCGGCAGCGAACGAACGCAGGGTCACGCCGTCGGGCACGTTTTCGGACTCGCCCGGACCATCGAATTCCTTGCGGAGGATGAGGAGCGTCCGCTCGGCAACGAGCCCGGTCTTCCTCGCGATCTGGGCTGTCCCGGGCAGGTCGCCGTGCGCCCAGAATGCGGTTTCGCCCTCCGACAAAGCGGCCTCGACCATACGGGTGCCGAACCCGCCGCGCCGAAAACGCGGGTCGACCATGACTTCGACAGGGGCGTCTCCGACGGTGAAAGCAAGCGCCATGAGCTGACCGTCGGGTGTCTCGAAACGTATGTCGACACGCGGCTCGATGCCGTCGCGCAGCGCCAGCAGGCTGGCCTCATTGAGCGGTTCTACATGGTCGAATGCGGCGACGCGCGAAGCGAGATCTGCCACCTGAGAAAGAAAAGTGCTCATGAACCCGAGAGTAGCCGCAGCTGCGCGCCGCACTCGGCCGCGATGGCGAGCGCGAACGCCTCAGGAGTGTCGCGCTCGGGCTCGGGTATGACGTGGTGGACCGTGCCCATCTCCAGGAGGTCGACAGCGCGCACGTGTTGGGCCTCGGCCATCTCGGGCGCATGGTCGACGTCGCCATAGACGATCGCGCTGGCCCCTTCGGGCGGCAGCGGAGACAGCCACGAATGTTCGGCGGCGATCGTGCGCGTCGCCGGCAGCAACGCCAAAGCGCCGCCGCCGCAACCCTGGCCGAGCAGCACCGAAACCGCTGGAACGTGCATCGTCGCCATCTGGCTGATGCAACGGGCTATCTCGCCGGCGATGGCTCCTTGTTCGGCTTCGGGCGACATCTCGGCTCCGGGAGTGTCGATGAACGAGACGAGCGGCAGCCTGAGCTCGTTGGCGAGCCTCATGCCCCGGCGTGCTTCGCGCAGTGCCGCCGGCCCCATGGGCGTCGACGGCGTCTGGGTCTTGCGGTCCTGACCGATGACGACGCACGGTTGCCCGTCTAGGCGGGTGAGGGCGACGAGCATCGTGGTGTCGCGTTCGCCTTCATCGGTGCCTTGCAGCCGTACGGTGCCGGTGCCGCCGTAGCGGAGGACTTCGCGGACCCCGGCGCGCGCGGGATCGCGGGTGCGTTCGATCGATTCCCAGGCGGTGCCGGTGCCGGTCGGCTCGCCCATACGGCGTTGGAGCACGGGGTCCGTCGGCGGATCGATGAGCAGGCCAAGTGCCCGGTCGACGAGGCTCGGGAGCTCTTCGGTGAGAACGACCGCGTCGATTATGCCGTGCATCATGAGGTTCTCGGAGACCTGGACCCCGGGCGGGAAGGCGCGGTTGTTGAGCAGCTCGTAGACCTTCGGGCCGAGGAATCCGATCAGCGCGCCGGGCTCGGCGACGGTGATGTGGCCGAGGGATCCCCAGGAGGCGAAGACCCCACCTGTGGTCGGGTGGCGCAGATAGACGAGGTAAGGGTGCCCCGCCTCCTTGTGGTCCATGATCGCTCGCGAGATGTCGATCATGCGCACGAAGGCCGGCGTGCCCTCCTGCATCCGGGTGCCACCGGAGGACGTCGTCGCTAGCAGGGGTATGCCCTCGCGGGTCGCCCGCCGCACCGCGCTAACGATCCGTGTCGCGGCGGCAAGCCCGATCGAACCGGCGAGGAACCTGAACTCATTGGCGATGACGGCGACCGGCCGGCCGTGCATGAGCCCGCGTCCGGTCAGGACGGATTCATCGAAACCCGATCGCTCGGCGGCCGCTTCCAACTCCCGGCGGTAGGGCGCGGGGTGGCCCGAGATGTCGACGGGTTCGTCCCACGACTCGAAGGACCCCTCATCGAGCACGGAGTCGATGAGTTCACGGACCGACGGACGACTGCTCATGGGACCTCTTTCAGCCAGTTGCGGATGGCTGCGCTGTCCGAGCCGAGCACGGGCGGCGCCTTGTGGGTCGAACCCGTCACCTCGTCGCCGCGTGAGTCGAAGAATCGCAGCGGCGGCCCGGGAAGGGTCAGTGGGCCAAGGGTTTCATGCTCGACGTCTATGAGCAGTCCCTGACTTGCAGTTTGGTCCCAGGAATACACCTCGTCGAGAGACCGCACCTTGCCGGCAGGCACCCCGGCGGAATCGAGCTTCTCAAGCAGGTCCACCGCCTTCCATGTTGCAAACACCTCCTCCACGAGTGCGATGACGCGTTGCTTGTCCGCGACCCGCTGGGGATTTGTCTGCAGCCCTTCGATATCCGCGTCGAGGTCGAAGGTCGTGCAGAAGCGTTGCCACAGTCCTTCGCTTCCTACCGCGATCTGGACGGCCCCGTCGGCGCAGGCGAACAGGCCATACGGCGAGATGGACGCGTGGTGGTTGCCTTGCGCCGTCCCGACTTCGCGGGCGACAGTCCAGCGGGTTCCCTGGAAGCCGTGGACGCCGACGACGGCAGAAAGGAGCGACGTGCGTACGAGGGTTCCCTTTCCGGACTCTTCGCGTTCGTGCAGCGCCGCGAGGACTCCGTACGCGCCATACATGCCGGCGAGTATGTCGGCGATGGGTGTGCCGACCTTCTGCGGGTCGTCGGGCGCCGAACCGGTGATCGACATCAGGCCTGCCTCGCCCTGGGCGATCTGGTCGTATCCCGATCGGCCGCCTTCGGGGCCGTCATGTCCGAAGCCGGTGATGGACAGCACTATGAGGCGAGGATTGAGCTCTTGGAGGAACTCGATCCCCAGGCCGAGTCTTTCGAGCACCCCGGTACGGAAGTTCTCGACGAGAATGTCGGCCCGTTTCGCGAGCTCTATGAGGACGTCGCGGTCCCCGGCATCCTTGAGGTCGAGGGTGATCGACTCCTTGTTGCGGTTCGCCGAAAGGAAGTAGGTCGACTCCCGGTCGTGATCTTCGTCGATCGGACTCGCGAACGGCGGTCCCCACCCCCGGGTGTCGTCGCCTTTGGCCGGGTTTTCGACTTTGATGATCCGTGCACCGAGATCACCCAACATCATGGTGGCGTGGGGTCCGGCGAGAGCGCGGGAGAGGTCGAGAACGAGGAGATCGCCCAGTGGACGCGTTGTCGAGGAAGTGGTCATGACTCAGAACCAGCCCGGTGCCACGATGGTCGCCCAGACGGCCAGTGGACCGACCGCCACGACGATGAAGCTGTAGGTGAGGATCTGCTTGTAGAACTTCTCCTCGGAGATCGTGTCGGGACGATTGGCCAGGACCAGGGCTCCGTTGGTCGAGAACGGACTCACGTCGACGATCGTGGAGGCCACGGCCACCGCGGCGACGATGCCGATGGCGGCAACGCCGTGCTCGGTCACCAATGGAACCACGATCGGGATGATGATCGGCAACAGCGCGGTCGAGGAGGCAAATGCCGAGACCACGCCACCGACGTAACAGAGGATCAGTGCGCCCACGGCTGCGGCACCCAGGCCGGTGGCCCAATTGCCGACGAATTGCGGTGAGCCGGCCTCCGTGAGGATCGTTGCGAAGGTCGTGACGCCGGCGACGAGGAGGACGGTCGACCAGGCGATCTGGTTGACCGCGCCCTTCTGGGCCTGGGGCGACACGATTGCGAGCAGGACTGCTGCCGTGATGGACACGAAGCCGATGTTCTTGTCGAAGGCGAGTGCGACGACAGCGACGGCGGCGAAGGCGGCGAGTGTCAGCCACTGTTCGACCTTGACCCGCCGCTTGGTGGCCACCTCGGTCGACGTGGCGCCTCCGGAACCGGCCGCAGGCTCGTCGAGTCCCTCGTCGTCAGGGTCGATGCGACGCTTCATGAGGTCACGTCCGCCGAGGACGACAAAGAGAATGACTGCCAGGAGCAGGTTGAAGAACAGGCTCGCGAAGAAGATTGTCAGTTCGCCTGCCGGGAGGTCGTTTTCCCTGACCACCGCGTTGGTGATGGTGCCGTAGATGCTGATGGGGGAGAAGCCGCCGGCTTGCGCGCCGTGGACGACGAGCATGCCCATGAGGAGCGGATTGATCTTGTACTTCGCGGCGAAACCCAGTGCCACGGGGGCGATGACGGCGACGGCGGCGGGGCTTGCAGCGCCGATCGCGGTCAGCACGCCCGTGACGGCGAACATCACCCAGGGAATGAGGACGACTCGCCCGCCGACGTCTTTGACCGCCTTGGTGACGATCAGGTCGACCGTGCCGTTGTTCTTGGCTATCGCAAACAAGTAGGTGACGCCGATCAGTGTCAGCACGAGGTCGGCGCTGATGCCGGCGAGTATCTCCTTTTCGTCCATGTTCAGCGCGTACATGCCCACGAGCCAGGCGGCCACGTATGCAAGGGCGCCCATGTTGATCGGCAAGATCGTGCCGACCGCAAAAAGTGCTATGAGGGCGAGTATCGCGACCCATTCTGGTCCCATAAGAGGTGTCCCATCGTCTCGGTGAACACCGGCAGGCGATCGAGAACTGACTTGGACCGTGTGGTGTGCGCCACATTAATTGGATTAGTGGCCTAGCCAATAGGTTTGTGATCCATTTGTCAATAGTCTTGGTGTATGAGCACCCGATCGACCTCTGGATTGCAGCCGCTGGCCCGCCCGCGCCTGTATGAACAGGTCGCCGAGCGAATCACCATGTGGATCAATGAGAACGGCCTCAATCCCGGCGACAAGTTGCTTCCCGAACGTGATCTGGCCAAACGCCTGGGCGTCAGCCGCGCGACGGTGAGTCAGGCGCTCGTCGCCCTCGAGGTGATAGGCGTCGTGGCGGTGCGACACGGAGACGGAGCCGTGATCACGGACCGGTCGGGCTCCACCAAGATCATGGATGCTTTGCGGGAGCACGCCAAACGTCTGCCCGAGATCATCGATGCGCGCGACGCGCTCGAGACCAAGATCGCCGGCCTTGCCGCTGCCCGCCGCACCGACGACGATCTCGAGAAGATCGATGAGGCCCTGGGCATCATGGAGAAGGACGTCGAAGAGGGCGGTCGGGGCGTAAGGGGAGACGAGTTGTTCCACGCCGCCGTTACCACCGCCGCCCATTCGTCGCTGCTGTCCAAGATGATGGCCGAGATAAGCGATCTCATCCTGGAGACCCGTATCGAATCCCTGTCCCAGCCGGGACGACCGCGCGATTCCCTCGCTGCCCATCGCCGCATCGCCGAAGCCATCGAAGCCGGCGAACCCGAGGTTGCTGCCGCTGCCATGCACGCGCATGTCGAAATGGTCAGCGACGTCGCCCTGATGCGCGACTGACACACAGGAATGGATCTCCTCCAGCACTTTGCCCTGTTCGGTGGCGGGCTGGGTGCAGGCATCGTCCTGTCCTCGATCGGTGCGGCATCGCTCATCAGCTTCCCCATCCTGTTGGCGGTCGGCCTGCCTCCCGTGGTGGCCAACGCATCGAACACTGTCGGGCTGGTGCCTGCCGGCATCGGTGGTGCCATCGGATACCGGCGTGAGCTGGCTGCGCATCCTGCGTTGGCACGGGTTGTCATTGCCACAAGTGCCGTGGGCGCCGTGCTCGGTGCGTTCCTTCTGTTGCGTTTGCCGGCAACCGTTTTCGAGGCGATCGTCCCGTGGCTGATCCTGTTCGCATGTGCCCTCGTGGGTCTCCAGCCGGTCATCTCCGGCTGGGTTCGGCGACGCGCCGAGCGGCTCGGCCATACGCCGAGAGACCGTCAGACGATGTCGGTGCCGTTCTTGGTGGTCTCGACGGTGATGGGTATTTACGGCGGCTACTTCGGTGCCGGTCAGGGAGTCATGATGGTGGCGTTCCTGGCACTTGGCATCGATGTCGAGTTGAAGGTCATCAACGCGCTCAAGACGCTCGCGGTCTTTGCCGCCAATGTGGTGGCGAGCATCGTCTTCATCGCGATAGCGGACCTCGACTGGACCGCGATCGTGTTGGTCGGCCTCGGATCGATCATCGGCGGGTATGTCGGCGCGCTGATCGGCCGACGGCTCCCGCCCTCACTGTTTCGGGTGCTCGTGGTGGTCATGGGGCTGATCGTGAGCCTCACGCTCTTGTTGGACTGAAGGCTCAGGCCTTTGCGTCGGCGTCGGCTGCGTCGGCGGTGTCACGGGCGGCTTCTCGCGTGGCCACGAAGCGATAGCCGACGTTGCGGACGGTGCCGATCAGGGTTTCGTTCTCGACGCCGAGCTTCGCGCGCAGCCGTCGTACGTGCACGTCGACCGTGCGGGTGCCGCCGAAATAGTCGTAGCCCCAGACTTCCTGCAGCAACTGCTGGCGGGTGAACACCCGGCCGGGATGCTGGGCGAGGAACTTGAGCAGCTCGAACTCCTTGAACGTGAGGTCGAGCGTCCTGTTTTCGAGCTTCGCGGTGTAGGTCGCATCGTCGACGACGAGACCGCTGGTCGAGATGAGGTGGCTTTCGTCGTCTCCGTCGAGGCCGGCCGCGACGCGGCCGACGCCCAGGCGAAGTCGCGCCTCGAGCTCGGCGGGGCCGGCGGTCGTGAGGATCACGTCGTCCATACCCCAGTCGGCGGCGACGACGGCGAGTCCGCCTTCGGTAACGATCAGGATCAGCGGGCATTCGATGCCCGTGGTGCGTATGACGCGGGTGAGGCTGCGCACCTGCGCGAGGTCGTGCCGGCCGTCTACGATCACTGCGTCGCAGGGCGGCGCATCGAGCAGCGCGCTGGCCTCGGCCGGGAGGATCTTGACGTGGTGGGGGAGCAGGGCGAGCGCAGGCAGCACCTCAACCGAGGACTGCGTGCTCTTGGTGAGCAGGAGCAGGTGGGACACCGGGCTACCTCCCGTTTTGCGACACGAGGTGTGTCTTGTGCAGATACAAGAAAAGGCCATGGTGCAGTCACCGTGGCCTCATTGCATGGTCCAGAATACTGCATATGGCCGACGTCGATCCAATGCATACCCAAGTCGCGGGCACCATCACGGTTCATTACTGGGCCGCCGCACGTGCCGCGGCCGGCATTGCCGAGGAGAAAGTCGAGGCCGAAAACCTCGGCGTCCTGCTCGACGAAATCCATCGCCGGCACCGCGGTCAGGACCGTTTCAGCGACGTCATCGACATGTGTTCGATCCTTGTCGGCGAGACGCCCGTAGGAGCGCGCGAGCCGGCCGGCGTGCCGCTCAAGCCTGGCGACACGGTCGAATTCCTCCCACCTTTTGCCGGAGGCTGAAGTTTACTGGCACGATTCGGGGGTGTCTCGTGTCGAATCAACACTCTTGTCCATTGCCCTCGCTGTGGTGTTGACGCTTGCCGCCTATACCGATGTCCTTCTCGTGGGCGCCGTCATCGTGATCACGCAGATCATGGTGGCCGCGGCGCCTTCGCCGGCCAACGCCTCCGGTCACTCGGTCAACGCACCTCGATTCGGCGCGGCCGCCCTCGCCGGACTCATCGCGACCGGCGTGACCCTGCACCCCGAAGTCCTCTTCGGCGCCGACGGCACGCGAGCCGGGCGGGTCGGAACCATCGAGTCCGGCGTCTTCGCCGGTCTGGTTCCGGCGGTTGCCGCCGGTGTGATCGTGGCGCTCGTGTCCCAGATGCTTCGCAAGGACGGGCGTAAGTCGCTCGTGTTGACGACGGGCTATGCCGTCACACTCTGCACGTTCGCGGCACTGGCCATCGGCTGGATCGGGGCGGCACAGTCGATCGGCGGTGCACCCGTCGTCGCCGTCGGTGCCATCGCGCTGGCGGCAGGCCTGCTGGTCTGGCTCGTTCCGTTCGACCGGTGGATCATCGCTTCGCTTGCGGTTGCCGCCGGTGGAGCCGGCGGCGCCTTGGCTGCCCCATACCTGGGCGACACCAGTGGGATGACGTGGGCGTTCGGCGCGCTGGTCGGCATCGGGGTCGCGATGTTCGGAATTCTCGGCCAGGTGCTCGGCCGGGCCTGGTGCTCGGGTCGTCGCCACGCTTCGGCGGGCTGGGGTTTCCCCGGTGCACTCTCGCTCGCTCTGTCCGCGCCCATCGTGTTCGTCGCGAGCCAGTTGCTCGGGGCGTCGTTCACGCTGTCCTGAGCAATACCTGACCGAATTGTCACCAACCGTAGGCTTGAGGCGTGACCGGATTTTTCGTCCTTCTCGCGGCCATCTCCGCAACTGTCGTCCTTGCCTGGGCCACGTCGAAGAAGAATGGCTCCTTCGCCGCGCGTGACTCCGCGGAGATGCTCAGCTCATCCGACATCGGCGCCGACCTCGGTGACCGGGCGACGCTCGTGCAGTTCTCCAGCGCGTTCTGCGCCCCCTGCCGTGCGACTCGCGTCCTGCTGACCGACATCGCCACCAAGGTCGACGGCGTCGTGGCGGTGGATGTCGATGCCGAGTCGCAGCTCGACCTCGTACGCCGACTCAACATCATGCGTACGCCGACAGTGCTGGTCCTGGACAAAGCTGGGACGGTGGTCCGGCGGGCGTCCGGGTTGCCGCGTCGCGAAAACGTCATTGCCGCCCTCGGAGAGGCCATCCCGAGCTGAACGCCCCTTGATGATGAGGCCGCTTGCGGGTGTCTCTGATTCCGGGTCCCGCGGGTTCGCGGTGGGCAGAGTTCTCCTATTCAACGTCAGCATGCCTGTTTTGCGTTCCGGCGTTGGTTGCGTCGCGGTTGTTGTCCGAAGTCGACCGTTTTGGGTGGGACGTATTCGGGGTGGCCGTCGCTGGCGAACCGGACTGCCCATTCGTCGTCGTGGACGACGTGGTGGTGCAGGTTGCAGAGGAGTACTCCGTCGGCGAGGTCCGTCCGGCCCCCGAGCGCCCAGGGGATCCGCCCATGGTGCACTTCGCACCAGTTCGGCGGCCTGTCGCAACCGGGAAATGTGCATCCACCGTCGCGGTTGGCGATGGCGATTTTCTGCCACCGGGTGAACAGTCGTTGCGGTTGGCCGAAGTCCATCGGGAGGCTTTTGCCGTTGAAGACCATTGGGATCAGGTTGAGGTCACACGCCATCTTGCGGACTTGATTGATCGAGACCCGGGTCCCGGTCGACAGGGTCGCGGCCCCGATGCCGGACACCAGTTGTTCGTAGTCGAAGTTGACGGTCAGCGCGGTGCCGCCGGCGGGGAGCCTGTCGCCCGGAACATGCTCGAGGAGTTCAAGGAAGCCCAGACCCATCCGTTGCGGGTAGGTCAGGTCCCCGAAGACGTCGATCTCCTCTGGCCGGAGGTGGTCCCGCCGCGGCGCGGCGATCGCGTCGATCATGGTTTTGAGCATGTCGGCGTGGAGGTCGGGGATCACGAACCCGCCCTTGTGGGTGCCGTCCCGCTGGTCGATCATCCAGAACTCGGTCCTCGCCCTGGCCGCCCGTTCCCGCTCCACCAAGGTCCGCTGCTCGACCTGGTCGACCTGGTCCGGCGCGAACACGTCGGCGATCCGGTCCGCCCGGCGGCGGAGGTCCTTCAATGTCAACCGTTGGGCGTCGCCGATCAGGGTGGTCTCGGCGGCCTCGCGCTGCGCCTGGGTCAGGTCCTCGGGCAGCCCGCCCATGGTTTTCGCGATCACCTGGACCTGACCCATGCCCAACTCACCGCGGGCCATCGCCTCCTGGGTGGACAACGCCGACTCCTCCAGCA
>JALYQD010000111.1 GCA_030856025.1 Actinomycetota bacterium | reverse complement strand
GCATACGACCGTCGACGTGGGCCGGGACGCCCGAGATCATGTGCTTCGGGGGAGTGCCGAGGCGCTCGGGCCATACCTTGCGGACGAGATCGTGGTTGCCGCCGATGCCTCCGGAAGTCACGATGACGGCCTGGGCAGCGAATTCGAACTCGCCGATCCCGCTGCGTGACGTCGGTTCGGCGCGTTCGGCGCGTTCGGCCGTCGTGGGCTCGAGGATCGTGCCTCGGACACCGGTGACGGTGCCGCCGCTCACGATCAGTTCGTCGACCTGGTGGCGGAATGCGAACGTCACAAGACCCTTGTCGACGCCTTCACGGACGATCTTCTCGAACGGTTCGACGATGCCGGGACCGGTGCCCCAGGTGATGTGGAAGCGCGGGACCGAGTTGCCGTGGCCCTCAGCGAGTCCGCCGCCGCGCTCGGCCCAGCCGACGACCGGGAAGACACTGTGGCCGCGTTCCTTCAGATACGCCTGCTTCTCACCCGCGGCGAAGTTGACGTACGCCTCGGCCCACTGCCTGGGCCACTTGTCTTCCTCGCGGTCGAACTGGGCACTGCCCTGCCAGTCCTGCATTGCCAGGTCGACCGAGTCCTTGATGCCCATACGTCGTTGCTGGGGGGTGTCGATCATGAAGAGACCGCCGAACGACCAGAACGCCTGAGCGCCGAGTCCCTGCTCGCCTTCCTGGTCGACCAGGAGCACTTTGCGCCCCGCCTCGACGAGTTCGGCAGTGGCCACAAGGCCCGCGAGTCCGGCACCAACGACTATGACATCTGAATCCATGACGTGATTGTTGCGTATGGGCCTTTCGGGAGCCGATGAACCCCTCAGCGATTCCCGCTCAAATCGGGCCAAATCGGTGCGCGGAAGACTACATTTGACGCGGGGGACAACTACATTCTGTTGGGAGACGGGAACCATGGCAGCAGATTTCAAGTCCCTGGGCAAATTCGAGCAAGGCGCTTTGGTGGCAGGTGCTCTGTCGATCATCGTGTCGTTCTTCTCGGCCTACATACGGGTTTCGTTTGACGGGGGCGATGCCGTCCCGGGCCTCAGCACTTCTGCAGGCACCAGTGCCTGGACCAGTTACGCGACTCTCGGTGTCCTGCTCGTCATCGTGGCCACCACAATCGTCGCGCTGAAGGCATTCTCCAAGGAGTCATTGCCCGCAGGAGTCCCGTGGAATCTCGCCGCGCTGGCTGCGGCTGGCCTCGGGACGCTCCTGATCATTCTCCGCGCGTTCACGATCGGCGGCGATGGCCCGGGATTCAGCGTCGGTCCAGGCTGGTCGGCATGGCTGCTCTTCCTGACGACCATTGCGCTGACCGCTTTCACGGCGCTGTCGTTCAGGGAGTCGGGCGAAAAGCTTCCCGACATGGGCAAGGACAAGCCCGCCACGTGAAAACTGCCCAAGGCAGAGGGGTCCGGGTGTTTGCCCGGATCAGGCTTCGCGGAACGGCGGACGTTCGTCCAGTCGGACCGACATACGGCCGGCCCAACGCCACAGACGCGCGGTCGTGTCCATGTCCTCGTCGGTGATGAGGTTGCCCATGACACGCAGCGCGATGGTCATGAGGCGGTGCGAACGCATGCCCACAGGGCCGGCCGCCGGGAGGAGCCGCGGAACCGTGATGAGCCCGGCAAGCCGGCGGGCGATCGAGAACGCTTCGCCGTAGTGATGAGTGAGGAGCGCCGGCCAGGCGTGGTCGACGTAACGATGCCGGGTCAGCATCTCGGCGGCGAGCCGACCGGTCTCGAGGCCGTAGTCGATGCCTTCGCCGTTGAGCGGATTGACGCAGCCGGCCGCATCGCCGATGAGCATCCAGTTGGGACCGGCGACACCGGAGACGGCGCCGCCCATCGGGAGGAGCGCGGAGGTCGGCATACGCAGCTCGGCGCCGAGGTCCCACTCCTGCCGGCGCAGGCCCGCATAGAACTCCATGAGCGGGCGGATCTGCACGTTGGTGGGTCGTTTCGATGTGGCGAGTGTGCCGACGCCGAGGTTCACTTCGCCGTCCGACAGCGGGAAGATCCAGCCGTAGCCGGACAGAAGCTCACCCTGCTCGCCACGGAGCTCGAGGTGCGAGGAGATCCACGGATCGTCGCTGCGACCGGACTTGACGTAGGAGCGGCCCGCGACGCCGTACGCGGTCTCGCGGTGCCAGGTGCGGCCGAGGACGCGACCGAGCGGGGAGCGCACGCCGTCGGCGATGATCAGCCGTTGGCAGTGAATCGTGTGGGGGACCTTGTCCTTGCCCATGTGGAAGACGACTCCGGTGGCGCGGCCGGAAGAGTCTCGTTCGGCACCCACCGCCCGCGCCCCTTCGACCGGCACGGCGCCGCTGTCGAGGGCGACCTCGCGGATCTTGTCGTCGAGCTCGGTGCGGGGAACGGCCGAGCCGTAGTCGGGCAGGGACCCACCCGGCCACGGGAGCAGCAGCTCCTGGCCGAAACCGGCAGCGCGCAGTCCTTTGTTGGTGCCGTGGCCGAGGATCCAGTCCTCGAGGCCGAGCCGGTTGAGCTCGGCGATCGCCCGCGGCGTGAGTCCGTCGCCGCAGGTCTTGTCGCGGGGGAACACGGCGGCGTCGGCGAGGACGACATCCATGCCCAGTCGGGCCGACCATGCGGCGGCCGACGCTCCGGCGGGTCCGGCGCCCACGACGAGCACGTCGGTGTGCGTGGGCCAGGCGATGTCAGTCACCCGGCAATTCTCCCAGAGGGGGCCAACGTGGTTGGATTTGCCTATGAGTTCGCAGGCAACCTCTCCGCAGCCGTCGCCAGAGACCGTCCACTTCGCGTCCCGCGGTTCGACCCGGTTCGATGTCATTCTCGCGTTGTTCTGCGTCGTGCTCGTCGTCTCCAACATCGTCGCGACCAAGAGCCTCGAGCTCGGCGTCGGCAGTTTCAGCATCGGCAGCTATCAGATCCTGCCGATCGTGTCCGACGGCGGCGCGATCCTCTTCCCGCTCGCCTACATCCTCGGCGATGTGATCTCCGAGGTCTACGGCTTCCGCGCCGCGCGTCGCGCCATCATCACCGGATTCTCCATGGCGCTGATCGCGTTCCTCACCTTCTGGATCGTCCAGGAGCTCCCGGGCGCCAGCTTCTATGAGAACCAGGCCTCGTATGAAGCCGTCGTCGGCCCGGTCGGACGCATCATTCTCGGCAGCGTGTGCGGCTATACCGTCGGGCAGTTCCTCAACTCATACGTGCTCGTCTGGATGAAGGAGCGCACCTCCGAGCGCGGCCTCGCGGCCCGCCTGATCACGTCGACAGGCGTCGGCGAGGTGGCCGACACGTTCATCTTCTGCGCCATCGCGGCGCCGGTCATCGGCATCACCTCGATGGGGATCTTCTGGAACTACTTCGTCGTCGGTGTCATCTACAAGTGCGCCGTCGAGATCGTGGTCATGCCCATCACGATCCAGGTCATCAAGTGGCTGAAGAGGTCTGAAGACTCCTACTGGGCCTAGCCGGCCGTGCCCGTACGAGCCATTGCCGGCCGGCCGCCGCCTGAGCACATTCTGGGTGACCCCCTTGGCGCCTGACTGGTCTTAGAGTTGGGGAATGACCAGTCGTCAACTGATTGTGATGCGGCATGCGAAAGCGGGGCCGTACACCGCCACGGACCACGAACGAGAACTGACCGCGCGCGGTATGCGGGACGCCACCGCGGCCGGCACCTGGCTGGCGAGCAAGGCCCTGCTGCCCGACCACGCCGTTGTCTCCTCGGCGACTCGCACCACCCAGACGTGGGAAGCCGTCGCAACGGCGTCGGGTTCGGAGGTGAAGGCCGATCTCACCGATGCGCTCTACAACGCCAGCCCGCTGGAGGTCATCGAGGTGCTGCGCGGCGTACCCGACGACGTCGAGCGGCTGATCTTCGTCGGCCACAACCCGACCTCGGAGCACCTCGCGAATCTGCTCGATGACGGCGAGGGCGAGTCTGAAGCGGTCACCCTGATGCGGGAGGGCTATCCGACCTCCGCGCTCACGGTTTTCGACGTTCCCGCGCCGTGGGTCGACCTCGAGCGCGACTCGTGCCGGGTGGTCGCCTGCCACATCGGGCGCGGGCACATCGGGCGCGGTCATACGGCCTAGCCGTAGTGGCGTTTGAGGAAATCCTGTTTGAAGTCCTTGAACGTGCCGTCGCTGATGGCACCCCGCATCTGGTCCACGAGGCGCACCATGAAGCGCTCGTTGTGGATCGTGCACAGCGTGGCGCCGATCATCTCGTTCGTCTTGAACAAGTGGTGCAGGTAGGCCTTCGTGTAGTGCGCACAGGTGTAGCAGTCGCATTCGGCGTCGATCGGGTTGAAGTCCCGGCGCGACGCGGCCACGTTGATGTTGTAGCGCCCGCCGATCGCATAGACGCGGCCGGAGCGGGCAACCCGCGAGGGGCTGACGCAGTCGAACGTGTCGGCACCGTTCTCGACCGCGGTGAACAAGTCGTCGGGTTCGCCGATGCCGAGCAGGTGGCGTGGCTTGTCCTCGGGCAGCTCCTCGTTGACCCATCGCACGATGGTGCCGAGGCTTTCCTTCTCCATCGCGCCACCGATGCCGAAGCCGTCGAACCCCAATGGCACGAGTTCGCTGGCGGCCTTGCGGCGCAAGTCCTCATACTGCGCGCCCTGGACCACACCGAACAGCGCTTGGTACGGCTTGTCGGCAGGTCCGTCGGCGAGTTGGCCCTCCGTGAGCCGTCGATGTTCGATGACACAACGCTCGGCCCACGCCTGCGTACGCGCGAGCGCCTCCTCCTGATAGCCGCGCGAATTCATCAGCGTGGTGAGCTCGTCGAACGCGAAGATGATGTCGGCGCCGAGCTGATGCTGGATCTGCATCGATATCTCGGGTGTGAACCGGTGTTTCGAACCGTCGATGTGGGACTTGAACGTGACGCCGTCATCGTCGATGCGCGCGAGACGTTCCTTGCCCGGAGCTATGACGTCGTCGGCCTGCAACGAGTGCGAATCCATGGCCAGCGTCTTCTTGAAACCGGCGCCGAGGCTCAGCACCTGGAATCCACCCGAATCGGTGAACGTCGGTCCAGGCCAGTTCATGAATGCGCCGAGGCCGCCGGCGGCGTCGATGATGTCGGCGCCGGGCTGGAGGTAGAGGTGGTAGGCGTTGGCCAGCAAGGCCTGCGAACCGAGGTCGGCCATGGCCTCGGGCAACACCGATTTGACCGTGGCGCGGGTGCCGACCGGGATGAACGCGGGGGTATGGATGTCGCCGTGCGGCGTGGAGATGATGCCCGTGCGTGCGAGCGCGCCGCCTAGCTGATCTCCGACCGTGAACACCGGTCTATCCAACCACCTCGTACTTCTTCAAGGCGATGAAGACCATCCTCGTGGCCGACACGCAAGTCTGCAGAACCACCTCGCCGGGCGGCAGGTCCGACACCTGCGCACCAGATTTGCGAGGGAAGTACTTCAGCTCGGAGACGACATAGAGTCCGGCGTCGACGCCTTCGCCCTTGAGGGCGACAGCGTCATCGACATCGAGCTTCCACATCCACGCCCGGCCGCCGCAGTAGTCGTGCTCGGCAACGAAGATGGGCTCTCCCTCGCCGAGATCGGCGGACACCGGTCCGCGGCACTGGTCGAGCGCCGCGTCGATCGCGTTGAGCTTGGTCGAGGTCCAGATCGTGCGGGTGAACTTCGCCTTGGGCGCAGGAGGCGGTTGGACCGGTGCGTTGACGAACGGGAGGCTCACGCGTTCGAACTGAGAGGCCGAACGTGGCTCGGTCTGCGTCTGGCCGCCGAACACCAGCGCTACCGCGCCGATTACCAGCACCGCGGCACTCACCAGCAACACGATCAGTCGCTTCATGGTCACCCTTAACGTCCTCCATCTAGATGTTAGATCGGTCCGCCGGGTGCCGCATCCAAACCGTGAATCAGAATGTCACGGGCTGCAGGCCGAGCCACCATGCGCCGAGCCCGAGTGCCCCGAGGTTGAGCAGCAGGAAGACTCCCACCCAGAGCACGGCAGGCATGTGGGTCAGGCGGGCCAGGACATCGGCATCGGTGGTCCGTGACCGTCGCCCGCGCCGATGTGACCAGAGCTCGAGGGCGGTGCGCGGCGCTGCGATGAGCATGAACCACGCTGCCAGCAGTGCCGCCGCGTGCTGCACACGCTCAGGCGCCTTCCAGACGATCGCGGCGACGCCCACCCCGGCAACGGCGACCACGAGCAGGCCGAACCAGTTGCGGATGTACAGAAGCATCAAAGCGAGCGCGGCGAGAGCGAACCACAGAGCCCACATCGTCCGGTCGGCCTGGACCAGGGCGGCGATGAGCAGTCCGAGCGCCGCAGGGGCGAGGTAGCCCGCGGCCGCCGTGGCGATCATGCCCGGACCGGTCTGACGGCCGCTGGAGACCGTCAGACCGGAGGTGTCCGAGTGCAGGGTGATGCTGTTGAGCCGGCGACCGGTCGCCAGCGCCACGAGGGCATGGCCGCTCTCATGGACAAGGGTCACCAGATGGCGGGTATGGGACCAGAGCGGGCCATACGCGACGAGCACGAGCGCGGCCGCCGCGACGGCCCACTCCATCAGAGCGATCTGCTGATGTCGGGGGAGCCGTCGACGAGTTCGACCCGTGTGCCGTCGCGCGGGTCGGTGCCCATGGCGGCAGCCATACGGTGGAAGGTCGCGCCCTCGGCGTGACGGCTCTGCCGATCGAGGGAAAGACCGAGCGCGGTGTGCGCCCAGGCGCTCGTCGGTTCGAGCTCGACGAGTCGGCGGAAAGCGTGTTCGGCGGGCTCGAGCTGGGCGGCGGCAAAGTGCGCTCGGCCGAGGAGTTCCCAGGCGGCGGCGTTGTGCGGCTCGGCGGCGGCGACCTTGCGCAGGACGCGGACCGCATCGCGGGGGAAGCGCGAGTCCAGTAGTTCCTCACCCGCGCGAAATGCCTCGAAGACCGACATCGCTTCGATGCGTTCGTCGGTGATGTTCGGTGTCATGTAAATGGTCATGTCTGCCCCCTCTGCGGAGTCTCCTGGTTGTCGTGCCGCTCATCTCAACGGTACGGACGCGCCCTTAATTCCTCAGGTTCATTCCGGCGGCGTCGTGGTGGCCGTGGTCTCGGTCGGCGTCTCTGTGGGAGTGCTGGTCGTGGGCGTCGTGGTCGGTGCGCTGGTCGTCGGAACCGTGGTCGTCCGGTCGGTTGGCGTCGTTGTTGCCGGCGCCTTGGTCGGTTGATCGTTCGTGCCTCGTCCGAAGGTGTCGCCGATCGTCGTACCGCCGCCGGAGTCGCCCAGGGGGTGCTTGGTGATGAGCTCGTATGCCGTGATGGCGGCCAGGGCGATCGCCAGCACCACGGCCGTTGTCACGATGATCGTCTTCCAGTGCAGCCGCGGCTTGTCGTCGACGAAATGCGCACCGACGACCGGGCTGTCGATGTCCTTGGCCTCGGAGAACGCGTCGGAGACCTCGCCGTCATCTACGTGACGCTCGATGACGGTGCCGCGCTCGGTCTGAATGAGCAGTGTCCGACCCTGGTCCAGGGTCCTGGAGTAGAAGGCCGAGCTCAGCGTGACCACAAAACTGCCCAGCGCGGCACCCACCAGGGTGCCGGCGACTCCGAGACTGGAGGCGATCCACGCGGCAGTCACCGCAGCCAGCGCGCTCGCGACGACCTGGAACCAGGACACGTCGCTGAACAGATGGCGGCGCTTGGACATGACCTCAACCTTAGGGGGACCGGGGCCGACCCGGTGGGACCGCGGGCGGTTCCCAGCGACCCGGCCGCCTCGCGTTTCGGTCGATTTCATGGGGTGACACAGGGGGATTTCGTTGCAGTCTCGTTAATTTTCTGCGGATTCGGTTGTGCGAAGGCGATTTCTTTGCGACGATTCGTTGTGAAACCGATCACGTACGAAGGTGATCACCGCGAACGGGAAGCGATACGTTGGTCAACGAAATCAGTCGTCGCACGCTGCTGAAAGGCGTCGGAGCCACGGCATTTGTCGGGGGAAGCGCGGCCCTCCTGCCCTTCTTCGGGACGCCGGCCCGCAAGCAGAACCCAGTGACGTGCAAGGCCACGGATGTCTCTGCGAGGGACAAACGCCTCATCGTCTCCAACTGGCCCGAATACATCGATCAGGCCGACGGCGACGTGAAGTCGACCATCCAGCTCTTCGAGGAGCAGACCGGGATCAAGGTCGGCTACACCGCGGACGTCAACGACAACAACGATTTCTTCGCCAAGGTGCAGAACCAGCTGGGCGCGTGCTCCTCGACCAAGCGGGACATGTTTATGCTGACCGACTGGATGGCCGCCCGCATGATCCAGGTGGGCTGGCTCCAGAAGCTCGACGCGGCCAACGTGCCCAACCTGCACGCCAACCTGATCGACTCGCTCGCGAATGTCGGGTGGGACAAGAAGCGTGACTACTCCGCGCCGTGGCAGAGCGGTCTGACCGGTATCGCGTACAACAAGGAGAAGGTCAAGGAGGTCAAGTCCTTCTCGGAGTTGCTGAGCCGACCCGACCTAAAGGGCCGCATCTCGCTGTTGACCGAGATGCGCGACACGATGGGGCTGCTCCTGTTGGCTGATGGCGCCGACCCGTCCGACTTCACCGATGCCGAATGGGACAAAGCCGTTGAGCGACTGCGAAAGGCTCGGGGCGACGGGCAGATCAGGTCGTTCACGGGCAACGAGTACATCCAGGACCTCTCCGCCGGCAACATCCTCGCCTGCGAGGCGTGGTCCGGAGACGTGGCTGCCGCCGAGGACGAGAACCTCGTCTTCGTGCCCCCGGAGGAGGGCCTCATGATCTGGGCCGACAACATGCTCGTGCCCAACCTCGCCACTCATCAGGCCAACGCCGAGAAGTGGATCGACTTCTACTACGAGCCCGAGATTGCGGCGAAGCTTGCCGCGTACGTCTACTACATCTGCCCGGTCAAGGGCGCCCAGCAAGCGATGGAGAAGGTCAATCCCGACCTGGTCGACAACCAGCTGATCTTCCCGAGTGAAGAGACGCTCAAAACGACCCACGGGTTCATGGCACTCGAAGAGTTCAAGATGCGCGACTATGAGAGGGAGTTTGCTGATGTCACCGGAGGATAATGCGTCGGCAACGGCCCCTGGAGGACAAGGATCGCGCTCTCTGAGGCTTTCCAAGCTCACAAAGGAGTTCGCGACCTTCACCGCGGTCAAGGCTCTTGACCTCGAAGTGCCGCAAGGGTCTTTCTTCGCCCTATTGGGCCCCTCCGGCTGCGGGAAGACCACCACGCTGAGGATGGTCGCCGGACTGGAGACCCCTACCTCGGGCACGATCCACCTGGGTGAGACCGAGGTGACGTACGAAAAGCCCTACAAGCGCCCCGTCAACACGGTGTTCCAGAACTACGCACTGTTCCCGCACCTGAACATCCAGGACAATGTCGCCTTCGGTCTCAAGCGACGAGGGGTCAAGGACGTCACGAAGCAGGTCGGCGACATGCTGGAGCTGGTCGAGCTGACCTCACAGGCGACCAAGAAGCCGGCCCAGATGTCCGGCGGTCAGCAGCAGCGCGTCGCTCTGGCTCGCGCCTTGATAAACAAGCCCGAGGTGTTGCTCCTCGACGAGCCGCTCGGAGCCCTCGACCTCAAGCTCCGCCGCTCCATGCAGCTCGAGCTCAAACGCATACAGACAGAGGTGGGACTGACATTCATCCATGTCACCCACGACCAGGAAGAAGCCATGACGATGGCGGACACCATCGCCGTCATGAACAAGGGTGTCATCGAGCAGATGGGCGCACCGGGCGAGTTGTACGACAACCCGCAGACGACGTTCGTGGCGAACTTCCTCGGTCAATCAAACCTCCTTTCCGGTGACATCGTCGGCAAGGACGGTCAGCACGTGATCGTCACCTTGCAGGGAACCAAGGTGTCGATCCCGGCTGACCGGGCGCATGCCGACTCCGGCTCGGGCTGGATCGGCGTACGCCCGGAAAAGGTCATGCTCGCCGAGGTCGGTGGTCAAATCGATGCGCCGGGCAACCGCATCGAGGGCGGTGTCATTTCTGATGTGAGCTTCGTGGGCGTGAGCACGCAATACCTCATCCGCATGCCGTGGGGCCAGGAGATTATGGCCTTCGAGCAGAACACCGGCCACCGCAAGCTGTTCTCGGTCGGCACCCAGGTCGACGTGTCGTGGCGGCCCGAGTTCGCGTTCCTCCTCGACGCGAGTCAGGACGTCAACGCCGGAGTGACGGACGGCGACACGCTGTGACCGCCGTCGACACCCAACCGGAGGCAGCGACGCCCGTCGCGCAAAAGCCCAGACGCAAGCTCACCGGTTACTGGCTGATATTGCCCGGCGCGATCTGGCTCGGGCTGTTCTTCGTGGTCCCGTTCTACTCGCTCGTCGCCACCAGCCTGTTCGACCCGAACGGGTCGGTCCTTACGGGCTATTCGGTGAGCTGGTACTTCCAGAACTTCGTCGACGCGATCAGCAACTACAAGGGCGAGCTCATCCGATCGCTCTGGTACGCCGGCCTGGCGACAGGCATATGCCTCGTCATCGGCTACGTGCTGGCATACGCCATCGCCTTCAAGGCCGGGCGTTGGAAGAACCTCATGTTGGTGCTCGTGATCGCGCCGTTCTTCACCAGCTTCCTGCTCCGCACCCTGTCCTGGAAGTTGATCCTGGCCGACGATGGCTTCATCGTGAACAGCCTGCAAGCGGTGCATCTGCTCGGTGCTGATGGGCGCCTCCTCGCGACGCCGTTCGCCGTGATCGCCGGCCTCACCTACAACTTCCTGCCCTTCATGGTGCTTCCGCTCTACGCGAGTCTAGAGAAGATCGACATCCGATTGATCGAGGCATCCAGTGACCTCTACGCCTCGCCGATCCGCGGTTTCTTCAAGGTCACTTGGCCGTTGTCGATGCCTGGCGTCGTCGCAGGCACGCTGTTGACGTTCATTCCGGCGGCCGGCGACTTCATCAACGCCGAGCTGCTTGGCAGTCCTAACGAACGTATGGTCGGCAACGTCATCCAGGGCCTGTTCACGACCACCGGTGACTACGCCGCGGCAGGTGCGCTGTCGGTCATCCTGATGGCGATCATCGTGGCAGCCGTGCTGATCTATGTGCGCACCTCGGGGACGGAGGATCTCGTATGAATCCCCTACAGCGGATCCGTCGGTGGGTCGGCGACCACCTGATCATCGGGCTCGGTCTTCTGGTGCTGGTCTACACCTTCGTGCCGATCGCCGTCGTGGTGCTGATGAGCTTCAACGACAACAGCAAGTCCCGCAACGTCTACGCATTCCAGAACTTCACGATGAACAACTGGTTGAACCCGTGCAAACCCGACGGCATGTGCGAGGCGGTCGGCCTCAGCATCGGCATCGGGCTCTTGGCGACGCTGGGGGCCACCGTTCTCGGCACGCTCGCTGCATTCGCGTTGGTCAGGCACCGGTTCGCCGGGCGAAGCGCGGCCAACCTGATCATCTTCCTGCCGATGGCTTCGCCGGAGATCGTGATGGGCTCTTCACTGCTCGCGCTCTTCGTGTCGGGCGGCTTCGGTGGCAAGCTGGGCCTGATAACGATCCTCATCGCGCACATCATGTTCTGTCTGTCATTCGTGATCGTGACGGTGAAGGCCCGGTTGAGCGGCCTGGACGACAACCTCGAGCAGGCCGCCATGGACCTGTATGCCACCGAGTCGCAAACGTTCTGGCGGGTGACCTTCCCGCTGGTGCTTCCGGGCATCGTCGCGGCGGCGTTGCTGAGCTTCTCGTTGTCGTTCGACGACTTCATCATCACGAACCTCAACGCGGGTCAAAGGGTGACGTTCCCGATGTTCGTATGGGGTTCGGCGCAGCGCGGTGTGCCGATGCAGGTCAACGTGGTCGGGACACTGATGTTCATCATCGCGATCTCGATCGTTCTCGGCAGCGAACTGTCGCGAAGGAAAAACGCCAAAGTCGCCTGACAGCGGACAGGAACCCCGATACTCTGCGTCCCCGCCAACTGACGCGCGCCACTCCCGTCCCAGGTTTCCCAACCCGCCCCCGAAAACCGGTACTCATCACAGAAAGCAACCTGTGATCAGTACCGGTTTTCGGTGAGGAGTGTGGCAGGAGGTCTCAGCCCAGGGCTTGTTCGATGTCGCCCAGGAGGTCGGAGATGTCTTCGATGCCGACGGACAGGCGTACGAGGTCATCGGGCACTTCGAGCGGTGAACCGGCCGTCGAGGCGTGGGTCATGGCACCGGGGTGCTCGATGAGGGACTCGATCCCGCCGAGGCTCTCGGCGAGGGTGAACAGTTCGGTACGGGCACAGAAGTCGAGGGCCGCCTGACGGCCGCCGGCAACCCGCACCGAGATCATGCCGCCGAAGCGCTTCATCTGCTTGGCCGCGGCCGCGTGCCCCGGGTGATCGGCGAGTCCCGGATACAGCACGTGGCTGATGGCCTTGTGCCCCTGGAGGTAGTCGACGATGGCTTCGGCGTTGTCGCTGTGCTTGTCCATGCGCAGTGCGAGCGTCTTGGCTCCACGCAAGGTCAGGTACGCGTCGAACGGACCGGGCACAGCGCCCGCACCGTTCTGGAGGAAGCCGAAGGCAGCATGGAGCTCCTCGTCGTTGGTGATGAGCGCACCGCCCACGACATCGGAGTGTCCGCCGATGTATTTGGTGGTCGAGTGCAGCACGACGTCAGCGCCGAGGAGCAACGGCTGCTGGAGATAGGGCGACGCGAACGTGTTGTCGACGACGAGCCGGGCATTTGCCGCATGGGCGACGCCGGCGAGTGCTTCGATGTCGCCGATGTTGAGCAGGGGGTTGGTGGGGGTCTCGATCCATACGAGTTTGGTGTTGGACTGGATCGCCGCCCGCACCGACTCGACGTCATTGACCGCGACAGGCGTGTAGGTGATGCCCCACTGGCTGAAAACCTTGTCGATGAGCCGGAACGTTCCGCCATACGCGTCATTGGGGATGACCAGGTGGTCACCTGGGCGAAGCATCGCGCGCAGGGCGCAGTCGGTCGCGGCCATTCCCGAGCTGTAGGCACGTCCGTATGAGCCGGACTCGAGAGCCGCGAGATTGGCTTCGAGGACGGTGCGGGTCGGGTTGCCGGTGCGCGAGTATTCGTAACCGCCGCGCATGTTGCCGACGCCGTCTTGCGCGTAGGTCGAGGTCGCGTAGATCGGCACGTTGACGGCACCGGTTTGTGGATCAGGCTCAAAGCCGGCGTGGACGGCGCGTGTCGCGAAGCCCTGCCATTCGACGGCGTCGGACTTGCTGCGTTCTCCACTCATCGAGGAACCCGCGGAAGTGTTAACAGTTTTGTGGGGTGATTCATACGTGTGCTCCCAAAAGGTCGTGGCGGGTGAGGACGCCGACAGGCTTGCCGTCCTCGACAACCATGACGGCGTCGCTCTCGCTGAGCGCCTTCATGGCGGTGGTCAGGTCTTCGCCCGAGCCGAGCTGCGGCAGCGGGGCGCTCATGTGCATCGACACCGGGTCGGTGAGCGCGGCACGGCCTTCGAAGACCGCGCTGAGGAGCTCGCGTTCGCTCACGCTGCCGGCGACCTCGCCGATGACGACGGGCGGTTCGGCGCCGACGACGGGCATCTGGGAGACACCGTATTCGCGCAGGATCTCGATCGCGTCGCGGATCGTCTCCGAGGGGTGCGTATGAACGAGGTCGGGCAGTTCGCCGGACTTGCTGCGCAGGATGTCGCCGACGGAAACCTCCTTGGAATGGCCGTCCAGCGGTTCACGCAAGAAGCCGTAGGAAGACATCCACTCGTCGTTGAAGACCTTGGAGAGGTATCCGCGGCCGCCGTCGGGCAACAGCACGACGATGACGGCATCGGGTTCGCGTTCGGCGACCTCGAGGGCGGCGACGACGGCCATACCGCAGGAGCCGCCGACAAGGAGGCCTTCCTCACGGGCCAGCCGGCGTGTCATGTCGAACGAGTCGGCGTCGGACACGGCGATGATTTCGTCGGGGATCGACGGGTCGTAGGCGGAGGGCCAGAAGTCCTCGCCGACGCCTTCGACGAGGTAGGGGCGGCCGGTGCCGCCGGAGTAGACCGAGCCTTCGGGGTCGGCGCCGATGACCTTGACCTTGCCGCCGGAGACTTCCTTGAGGTAGCGGCCGGCGCCACTGATGGTGCCGCCCGTCCCGACGCCGGCCACGAAGTGAGTGACGGTGCCGTCGGTGTCGGCCCAGATCTCGGGTCCGGTGGTCTCGTAATGACTTTCGGGGCCGGCCGGGTTGGAGTACTGGTCGGGCTTCCAGGCGCCTTCGGTCTCGCGCACGAGGCGGTCGGAGACGTTGTAGTAGCTGTCAGGGTGCTCGGGCGGGATCGCTGTGGGACAGACGACGACGTCGGCGCCATAGGCCTTCATCGTGTCGATCTTGTCCGCGCTGACCTTGTCGGGGCAGACGAAGATGCACTTGTAGCCGCGCTGCTGGGCGACGATGGCTAAGCCGACACCGGTGTTGCCCGATGTGGGTTCGACGATGGTCCCGCCGGGCTTGAGTGCGCCCGATTCTTCGGCGGCATCGATCATCTTCACCGCGATGCGGTCCTTGGCGCTTCCGCCGGGGTTGAAGTATTCGACTTTGGCCGCAACGAGCCCGGATCCGGGTTTGACGACACTGTTGAGCCTCACGAGCGGGGTGTTGCCGATGAGCTCAACGATATGACTGGCAATACGCATATCGCCATTGTGTCACTCCGTGAGACGGAGTCGGATTGGCATTGTCGGTGGCTCAGCCGCGGGTCAAGACGGGTGTTGCTTCCTTGACGTCGAGATCGCCGGTGGGGCCGGATGCCTGGAGCGTCTGGCTCAGGTTTTGCCAGGCTCCGCCGTCGACGCGGAAGCGGACTGCGTAGGTGACGTCGACCCTCGGGTGCAGGTTTTTCGCCGACTTCGCATAGCGGTAGACGACATCCTTGGCCGGGTATGGCCTTCCGGGTCGGCTTGTCGTATGACTTGTGCCGTCGCCGTGTCGCCACGTGTAGCGGACGGGCGTGGCGACCAGGTCGATGTCGAAGCCGAGGAGATCGACGCTGCGCCGGAACGGTTGTGGCCTGGCGTAGAAGATCGTTTCCAGATTCACCAGGGTTTCGCCACCGGGCTGGATGTTGATCTCCAGGCTCGGCATGCCGATCTCCTTGACCGCGGTGAGGATGTCACCTGGTGTGAGTTCCGCGGGCGTGGTGGGCGGAGCGACGGCCGGCTGCCCGAAGCACTGCAAAGTCCCATCGGGATTGGTCGCGCAAGGGACTCCTCCCCACTTGTTCAGCTTCATGGGCTCCGGCGCGTTGACAGGCTTGGCGACCCGTCGTGGCGCCTCATTCGAAGCAACGCTTCTGTAGCCAACAGGTTTCTTGGATTTCATGAAGAGGCCGGACTTCAGTTCGTCTGGATCGACTTCAACGCCTGCAGTGGCATTTGTCGTGGTGCTGACAGTTGCGATGAACAGACCAAGGGCGATCACTCGAATTGTGATTCTCATTCGGTCACCGCCTCGAAGATCTCGGCCACGTTGTAAGGCGGCAGAGAAGGCAATGTGAAGCCAAAGTTCCGCTGAGTCAGGCGCCCGTCCTCTTCGGTTTGAACGGACGCAATAACTTCAATGCTGCCCTTGTTCAACAGAACTTCAGAACTGCTTGATTTCCACAGGTCCTTGGACACCGAGTCTCCGCGCTTGTGGATGCCTTCGAATTCCTTCGCATACTTTGAACAGGCCTCGCAATTGGAAGACAGTTTCAGCATCTGCGAAGTATCGCCAGTCTTAGCGGCGTAGTTGAAAACCTTGATGTAGTAGGTGACAAACGACGCAGCGCCTTCCGGTGGTTTAGCGGCCGCTTCGGCGGGCATCGAGGGCACTGTCGCCGTCGGGGTCGGCTTGGAGGTGGCGTCGGGTTCCTTGGGTTCGGGCTCGTTGGTGCAGCCGGCGAACAGCAAAGCCGTTGTCATGAGTAATGCGATAAGCCGCATTGGTGACCCCCCGATCGTGTGCCTGACAAGTTATCGACGAATGTGCCGCCTTGTCAGCCCTGAAACTGAAACTTGTGGAAAACCGCCGCAGGGTTAGGCGCCGTCGCGGAGGGGCCTTCCGTGTTCGTCCGTGCCGCCGTTGACGAGGATCAGGATGCCGTCGATGAACGGCCACAGCGCACCGATGCCACAGGTGATCAATGCGACGACGAGCTGAGCAACACCCAGGCCGACGTGCCCCATGTACATGCGGCCGATACCGAGCGGCAGGAGCACCTGAAGGAGGCCGGCGACGATCTTGGACTTGTCCGAGAACGGGACGCCTGTCACCGGGTGGTATCCGTAGGGTGCCGAAGGGTTGGCGCCGTAGGCCCCATAAGGGTAGGCAGCCTGCTGCGGAGACCAACCCGGCGGCGGCGGATACCAACCCGGCGGAGGCGGATACCCACCCGGCGGGGGAGCCTGGCCGTAGGGCGGTGGCCCCGCAGGCTGTTGCGGCGGCAGTGGCTGGGTGGGCTCGTTGTCACCGGCGGGAGGCGTCGTCATACGGCCACCCTAGACGGAGCCGGATTCACGACCCGAGCTGGCGATGTTGGCATACGGGTCGACCACCTTCTTCTTGCCCGGGTCGAGATTGACCGGCCAGCGTTCCTCCAGCACCACGGCGAGCGCGGATGCGGTGAAGATCGTCGACAGGATGCCGATCGAGAGCCCTATCAGCAGCGCGATGGCGAAGTCGGTGAGCGAATCGCCACCCAGCACGGCCAGCGCGGCGAGTATGAACATCGCGCCGAGACCCGTGTTGATGGTGCGCGGGATCGTCTGCAGGATTGCCTCGTTGACGACTTCGCGCAGAGGTCTCTTGCGGTCCTCCGCAGTGTGCTCGCGGATGCGGTCGAACACGACGATCGTGTCGTTCACGGCAAGGCCGATGATCGACAGTATGGCCGCGAGGAACACGCCGTCGATCGGCTTGCCCCACCACGCGAAGATGCCGACGACCGTCAGCACGACGGACGACATGGACAGGACCGCAGCCGCGGCGAACGTCCAGCGGAACCGCCAGGCGAGATAGGCCATCTGGGCTGCGACGGCGATGGCGAAGGCGATCAGGGCCTTGTTGCGGAGCTCCTGCCCAAGGCTCGGGCCGATGAGTTCGTCACGCTCCTTCTCCACCGAACCGACGGCAGCGGCCAGGGCCTCCTCGATCTCGACGGCTTCGTCGTTGGTGATCTGGTCGAGTCGAACGGTGATGTTCTCGGCATCGTCGTTGCCTGACGACGCCTGGACGACAGCCGACGGGAATCCCGCCTCGCTGACGACCTCGCGGGCGTCTTCGGCGTTGATCGACTGGGACGTCGAGAACTCGAGCAGGCGACCGCCGGTGAACTCGACACCGAGGTTGAGCCCGCGTACGACGATGCCGCCGATCGAGACGACCCCGACGGCGATCGTGACCCCGATCCACAGGCCGCTGCGGCGCATCAGGTTCGGACCACTCTCATTGAGCCATTTGCGTATGCGTCCGGCGCCGGCGAGACCCGAGAGTCCCGGTCTGTTGCGGACGAACGACCGGCGCACAAGCCATTCGGTGAGGACGCGGGCAATGATCAGGGCCGACACCATCGAGGCGATGACACCGATCGAAAGGGTCACGCCGAAGCCCTTGACCGGGCCGGACGCGAGGAAGAACAGGAGCACGGCAGCAAGCAGGGTCGTCACGTTGGAGTCGAGGATTGCCGACCACGCCTTGTTGAAGCCGGTGTTCAGCGCCGGCGCCAAACCGGCTTCCGGTCGCTCCGCATACTCCTCGCGGGCTCGTTCGAAAACGAGCACATTGGCATCGATCGCGAGACCGATCGCGAGGACAAATCCGGCCAGGCCGGGAAGCGTGAGCGTGGCGCCCAGCCATACGAGCAGGCCGTAGGCGATGAGGGCGTAGGTGCCGAGCGCGAGGGTGGCCATGAAGCCGACCATGCGGTAGACGAAAACGATGAAGAGCCCGGTGAGGATGATGCCGATGATGGCTGCCTCGATCGAGGCGTTGATGGCTGCCTTGCCGAGCGTTGGGCCGACTGTGCGCTGCTCGATGACATCGACCGGTACCGGAAGCGCACCACCCTTGATCAGCACGGCCAGGTCCTTGGCCGACGCCTGGGTGAAGCTGCCGCTGATGCTGGTCTGGTTGCCGCCGCCCTGCTGGCACAGCTCAGGCACGATGCCGGGTGAGGAGATCACCTTGCTGTCGAGGACGATCGCGACACGGTTGCCGGCGTCCTGGTTGGCGCAGGCCGTGGTGACGAGCTCCTTCCAGCCCGAGGATCCTTCGCCGTTGAAGTCGACATTCACGACCCATTCGCCGAGTCCGCCTTCGGGTGTCGCCGCAATGGCGTTCTTGACCCCGGTCCCGTCGAGGAGCGAGGGGGAGAGGGCGAGCTTGGCGCCTTGCTCGTCGGCGAGGATCAGCTGTTCGTCGGTGCTCTTCTCGTCCGGCTCGGCGACACGCTTGACTTCGTGGAACGACAATTGCGCGGTCTGGCCGATGACCTTGGCCGCTTCGCGCGGGTCCTGGACACCAGGCAGCTCGACGATGATGCGCTTGTCACCGGAGCGGGCGAGCGTGGGTTCGGCGACGCCGAGGGCATCGACACGGCCGCGGAGGATCTCCAGTGCGAGGTCGGTCGACTCGGCGTTGGCCTTGACACGCTCGCTGTCCTTCGTCTCCAGGACGATCTGGGTTCCGCCCTTGAGATCGAGGCCGAGCTTGGCCGAGGAGGAGAGCGCGAGGAACAGGCAGACGGCGATCGCGGCAAAGGCGGCGACGGCACGCCACAGGTGTGCACGGTTGGGCATGACAGGACTTTCACGACAAGGGCTGGCCGCTGGGGCTCAGCAGGAAGAATGGGCGAGGGCTCAGAGAGCCGGCGGTGCCCGTTCTGATGTCGTGAAGAGGGTATGGCTGTGCTGAGTCGCGAGGCTCTCCTCGGCGACATCCACGGCGAAGACGGGGGAGTCGTCCGTGGCCGTCGGGCCGGTGCTGGCGAGGTCGGGAAGCGCAGGCGCCTGCGACTTGTGGCTGTGGGTCGTGTGGTGGACGGTGCGCACCGCGGCCTTCGAGGTCGCCGTATGGGCGCCGACCGCAGATTCGCCGCGGGTGACGGCGCCGTGCGTCGCCGATGCCCCACTGCACACGAAAACGACCGCGAACAGCGCGCCGACCAGGAAGGTCGAGGCGCGGCGCAGCGTGGTCGTCTGAGGCATTGCCCGAGTGTATCCGAGCCCCTACTAGGTTGAGGGCATGACGAATGCGACCCAGCGGAACATCGGTGAGAGCGACCTGGCCGTATCGGTCGTCGGGGTCGGCTGCAATGCCTTCGGTATGCGCATCGACGCCGGCCAGACGCAGTCGGTTGTCGACGCGGCCATCGACCATGGCATCACCTTGTTCGACACAGCCGACTCCTATGGAATCGGTGCCAGCGAAGAGCTCCTCGGCGCCGCCCTCGGCTCCCGCCGCACCGACGTCATCGTCGCCACGAAGTTCGGTATGACCATGAACGGTGCGAATGGTCCCGAAGACGCCCGTGCCTCCAAGGCCTACATACGCAAAGCGGTCGAATCGAGTCTGCGACGGCTCGGCACCGACTACATCGACCTCTACCAGCTGCATACGCCCGACCGGGTCACGCCGATCGCGGACACCATCGGGGCGATGAGCGAGCTTGTCGACGAAGGACTGGTCCGTTACGTCGGCTGCTCGAACCTCTCGGCGTGGGAAGTCGTCGAGGCCGACTGGACGGCCCGCACGTGGGGCTTCCCGACGTTCGTCTCGGCGCAGAACGAGTATTCGCTCTACAACCGCAGCGCAGAGGTCGAGTTGGTGCCGGCGTGCCAGCACCTCGGCGTCGGCATCCTGCCGTACTTCCCCCTGGCGTATGGGTTGCTGACCGGAAAGTACCGCCGCGGCGAGTCAGCACCTGAAGGGAGCCGGCTCTCCAACGACAATCAGCGCGCGCGGCTGGAGGGCGCCGACTGGGCCCGGGTCGAGGCGCTGGAGGCGTTTGCCTCCCAGCGCGGGTTGTCGATCCTGCAGGTCGCCATGGGCGGCCTCGCCGCCCAGCCGGCTGTCTCCAGCGTCATCGCCGGTGCGACCAAGCCCGAGCAGATCACCGCCAACGTCGAAGCCGCCTCGTGGCAGCCCACCGCCGAGGACCTGGACGCTCTGGCCGAGATCGGCAAACCAGCACGGTCCTACACGACCTTCGCCCCGCGCCGAACCTGGCCGTCGGTCCAACAATGATGATGCACCCGGGCGTGGACGCCCGGGTGCATCATCATGTGTTCGCTAGTTGATCGTGACGGTTGTCGATGCGCTCGATGAGCGGAAATACTTCGCGCCGACAAACTTGGCGGAGAATTTGTGCTTGCCTGACTTGAGATTTGTCAGTACAACTGTCGCGACACCATTGACGACGGTCACGGACTTGATCTTGTTGGACTTGCCCTTCTTGTAGGAGAGCTTGACCTTCCCCGAGGGGTTGACAATGCCCGATTGGGCCAACGTGATCGTCAGGGTTGCCGATTTGACGCTGGGGCTCACGGCCAGGGTGACGAGGGATCCCAGTTTCCAGCCCTCGATTGCAACGACCAGCGTCTGGCCGTCGACGACGGTGAACTTTCGCGCGGAATCGAAGGTTGTCGCATCGCCGGCCCACTGGTGAGCCGAGTAGTCGTCGTGCACGTGGAGCGCATACGTCCCCGCCGGCAAGGCGCTGATCGTGAAGTTTCCGTTGGCATCGGTGATGGCAGTGCCGCTCGACGGTTGCGGGCTCGGCGCGTCATACGCGTCGATCTGGACTCCGGCGATTGCTCCACCTCCGGGTGCCGTCAGCGTCCCTGTGATTGTTGCCGTTCCGACTGCCGAAGCCGAGCTCGAGGTGAAGCCGAGCAAGGCGATGATCATCGCCAATCCAATGGCGATGGCAAAAGACTTGCGCGCAGTTCTTGACTGTCGCGACGTGAAAAAGTGGCTCATCTAATCTCCCCAATTTGGCTATTCTGTGAAGAGCCTGACCTCCCTGATCAGGTGATTCTCCTAGGGAGAACATATTCCACGTACTAGTGGAGGGGGCACGAATCGAGAAAGTCATAAGATCCAAGAGCGTGACCGAGGGTGGAGGCTTATGAGCGTCGGGCTGGGAAGCGCCTCACGGCGCGTGGCCGCTCGAAGCGGCTAATTTTGGGACCCGGGGCTACCGCAGCCCGACGCTCTGACAAGCCTAACTGACTCAGTGCAATTTTCCAGAACGTTCGAGTTCCGCGGCGCGATGAAGAACTTTTGCCATGTCGACGAGCCGCGCTGCGCTTTGCGGATCCTCGACTTCAAGGTGAGCGCGGCCGACGCCGACGATGTTGGCAAAGGCCGCCGCCCGGTCGAGCGTGACATCGAAATCACCGGCCACGATTCCTCGTACGACGGTGTCGACGAGGGCGATGACCTCACCGGGTCCGGGCGGGTCGATGACGCCGGCAAGGACCTCCGAGACCGGCGCAAATTGCTTGCCGGCCCCGAATTCGCGTGCGGCCTGGGCCGGCTGACGATAGACCCAGGTGCGCAGGGCGTAGAGGCGCCACAGCGCTCCGGCCACGGTGTCGGTGGCCGCCGGTGCCCAGAGTTCGGCGATCACCGCGAGGCCCTCTTCGTCGGCCAGGTGCAGGACCCGGTCGACCATGCCCTGGTCGTCGTCGTTGCGCGGACCCCGTACGAGCAGGTTGGCGATGCGGTGTCCCGCGGCTGCGCGTTCGGCGGGATCTCCGCCACCGGGCTGGGCTTCGAAGAGCTCCTGGCCGGGCAGCGACGGCCGCTTGAACTCGCTCATGCCAGCGCCTCGTAGATCGCGGCGATGTAGGTGTCGGATCGGGAGTCACCGGCCGGCCTGGTCAGGCGCGTGCCCGGCGCGAACTCGAAAATCATCCGGTTCATGACGTAGGCGATGGTCAGGTTGTGCTCGAGGTCGTTGACGACGAAGGATCCGCCGAGTCCGCCCCAGAAGCAGCGACGGCCTTCGGGGACCGAGGGGATCGTCGACGGCTCGGGAAGGGCCCAGCCCATGCCGAAGCGCAGCGGCAACCCCAGCACGAGGTCCTCGCCTCGGGCCTGCTCCTCGAAGATCAAGTCGATCGTCTTGGGCGACAAGAGGCGTATGCCGTCGACCTCGCCACCGTGGGAGACCAGCGACTGCACGCGGGCTACCGAACGGGCGTTGCCGTGACCGTTGACGGCCGGGAGCTCGGCGGTCCGCCACCGGTCCGTCCGGGTCTCGCTGACGTTGATGAATGGGCCGGTCAACGTGCGGACGGGTATGCCGTCGGGGTCGATGGCACTGAGGTCGAGGTCGAGTGGTCGGGGCGGAGTGACGGGGGAGACCCGGTCGAAGTCGGCAGGATCCATACCGATGTGGAAGTCGGCGCCCAGGGGGCCGGCTATCTCCTTGGCGAAGAACTGCCCGAGCGACAGGCCGGTGATGCGTCGGACCACTTCGCCGACGAGGTGCCCCTGGTTGACCAGGTGATAGCCCGAAGCGGTGCCGGGTTGCCACCACGGTTCTTGCGCGGCGAGCATCGCTGTCGACTTGTCCCAGTCGTAGAGGTCTTCGACCGTGACGGGTTTCGCCCAGCCCGGCACGCCCGAGGTGTGGCCGAGCAGGTGGCGCACGAGCACATCGGCTTTGCCGTTGGCTGCGAATTCGGGCCAGTAGTGGGCGACGCGCTCATTGACGTCGAGCTCACCTCGGTCGACGAGGACCAGGGCGGCGAAATTGGTCATGGTCTTCGAAATCGACCACACGGGGGTGATGGTGTCCCGCTGCCAGGGGATCGTCTTGTCTCGGTCGAACCAGCCGTCCCAGATGTCGACGAGGACTTCGCCATTGTGGATGACACAGAGCGAGGCGCCGAGCTCGGTGCCGTCCCCGACGTTGGCGTGAAGGATGCCTGCGAGTGCGGCGAACCGTTCGTCCAGGGTTCGGGCGTCGACTGTCATACGAGCGACAATAAACCTTTCCACCTAGGAACAAGCCTTAAGGGATGGGGACTTGCCGGCGCGGCGAGGCGGGGGTCGCCGACTTCGAGCCCGAGAGGTACAGGAAGAGGACCGGCCCGATGTAGCCGATCCAGGCGACGACCTGGAGCCACGAGGGGTCGGGCTGGAAGTTGACGGTGCCCTTGAGGAGCGTGCCGTACCAGCTGTCGGGCGGGATCGTCGATGAGATGTCGAAGGCGCGCTGGGTGAAGCCGGGCAGGACGCCGGCCTCCTGCAGGTCGAAGACGCCGTAGGCGAGGACGCCGGCGGCAACCACGATGAGCAAGGCGCCGGTGATGGTGAAGAACTTCGACAGGTTGACCTTCAGCGCTCCGCGGTAGATCAGGTAGCCGAGTACGACGGAGACGAGGATCCCGGTCAGCGCGCCGACGAACGGTCCTGTGGTGCTGCTGCCCGCGATGGTCGACCAGATGATGGCCGCTGTCTCGAGTCCTTCGCGGCCCACGGTCAGGAAAGCGATGAGGATGAGGGCGCCGGCGCCGATCTCGAGAGCGCTCTCCATGTGCCCTTCGAGCTCCCGCTTTAGCGTGCGTGCGGTCCGGCGCATCCAGAAGATCATCCAGGTCACCAGGGCGGCGGCGAGTATGGACATGGTGCCGCCGACGACTTCCTGCCAGAAGAAGGACAACTGGTCGAAGACGAGGGTGATCACGGTGAAGATGGCGACGACGCTGAGGATGGCCGAGCCCACACCGATCCACACGTAGCGGATCTCGTGTCGGCGGTCCACCTTGACCAGATAGGCGACAAGGATGCTGACGATGAGGCTGGCTTCGAGGCCTTCGCGCAGGCCGATCAGGAGGTTCGCGAACACGCCCAAGAGTCTAACTTAGGACTGGCTAACCTATCCCTCGGTTTGGGGATCTTCGGTCTCGGGCACGAGAGGCAAGGCGTCGAGTGCTGTTGCGAATTCGTCGGCGACAAGTTCGATCTGCCACTGCCTGGCGCCGGCGGCGGCGAGGGCGCTGGAAACCGCCTCCACCGTGTGGTCGGCCGGCGGCTCCCAGGCCAGGGCACGAACGGTCCCGGGCGCGATGAGGTTTTCGGTCGGCAGGTTGTGAGTCTCGGCGATACGGGCGACGACTTCCCTGCAGGCGCCGAGCCGGGCTGCGGCCTCGGGGTTCTTGTCGGCCCACGACCTCGGCGGCGGTGGCCCGTCGAACCGTTGGCCGATGGTGGGGAGCTTCTTTTCGTCGAGACCCATCGCCTGCTCGACCGCGTCGTGCCACTGACTGATGAAACGACGGGGTCCTCGGTTGCGCATCGCACGCAGTCCCTTGAGCGTTGCGAGGTCGTTGGGCATCGTCTGGGCGATCTCCAGAATGGCGGAGTCGGGCAGGATGCGGCCCGGAGTGATGTCCCGGTCGGCCGCGATCGCGTCGCGGGTTTCCCACAGGGACCGCACGACCGCGAGGGCACGACGCCCCCGCGCCTTGTGGATACCCGACGTGCGGCGCCAGGGTTCCTTGCGGGTCGGCGGACCGGTGAACGAAAGCAACGCCTCGAACTCCTGGGCGGCCCATTCGCGTTTGCCGGCTTCGACGAGCTGGGCATCGAGTATGTCGCGCAGCTCGACCAGGACCTCGACGTCAAGGGCGGCGTAGTGCAGCCACGGATCGGGCAACGGCCGGGTGGACCAGTCGGCGGCCGAATGCTCCTTGGCGAGGCTGCGCTGGAGCTGGCTCTCGACGAGAGCGGCCAGGCCGACGCGGGGCAGGTTGAGCAGCCGGCCGGCGAGCTCGGTGTCGAACAACGCCTTCGGCCGCATCTCGATCTCGGCGAGACACATCAGGTCCTGGGACGCGGCATGCA
>JALYQD010000018.1 GCA_030856025.1 Actinomycetota bacterium | reverse complement strand
CGCCAGCGCGAGGCAGCAGTACAGTTGCGCGTCGCTCATCGGCCAACTCGTCCGCCTTTGTACGCGCCTTGGCCTTGCGTGTCTCGTGGTCATCAGCGAGAAGCGACTTCGCTGCGGCCCTGCGCGTACGCCGGTCCCGGCGCTTCTCGCGTCGAGGTGAGACCAGCACCGCGCTGTGAAGCCGACCCTCGTCCCAGCCGTTCACAGTCGCAGCCCGTGGCCGATGGATTGGTGAGGACCCTCGGCCCAGGTGGGAGAGCTACGGGGTTCGTAGGTGATCGTCGCTTCGGAGCTGTGAGCGTGCCCGACTGACTCGGCGACCTGGTGCAGGATCTCAGCGGACCTGTGGAGTTCCAACGACACTTGCTGAGCTGCAGCTCTTGCCGTCCGCGAGTCGCTGACCACCCAAGTCGACATCTTCGACGGGGTGTCGTGGAACGCGGCGAGTTGGTGGAGCGACTGGCTCAGGGAAGCAATGGACGAGGTGAGTGACCCGAGCACCGAGTAGATCTGGCGAGGGTCGTCGATTGATCGCGTTGCATGCGCCAGTGCACGCAACGCGGTCTGCGCTTCGTCGGCGTCAGCCGCTGGGTCCTCGAACGTGTGCATCGGAACCTCCCTTTCGATCTTGTCGATCAAGAGGTGTGCATTGCTCTACGATTGTTCATACAAGGGCACTTTGAGGCCGTTCGTGGGCAAGTCCGTTTCAACGGTGACCCGCGCGCCGGGCGGGATATTAGCCAGCCGAGCGCGGTGATCTGACTCTGGAATCACCGCAGATGTCCACTTGCAGTAAGACGCCGTATCAGACCCAATGGCTCGCCGAATTGACCCTGAAGAAGGTCAGGCAGCTCAACGCCTCCCGTGGGAAGAAGTGCCCGACTGGGACCTACTTCCGTACGTCATGTCGGGCGTTTCACCTGACATCGAAGTCCGTGTCACAGAAGCCGCCGTGGGACACGTAGCGTGCGCTCGTTCTGCCTGTCGCGCATTGCTTCTGCCCAAGGTCGCGGGGCTTTGCAGAAGACTGGTCTGGACGCCCACTACATCCAATGCGCCGGTTCGAAGCGCTCACCTGCGACCTCGTACGTCCAGCGCATTGTCAGACGGCGCGACAGAGCGGCAGCGCGGCAGCGGAAAATGCCTGGGCCTGCTGGCCCCAGAGGCGTCTGGTTTCGCAGGAGGCTTGGATGGCGGCCTGCTCGATGTCAGCGACGGCGCGCTCCAGCTCGTCCGGATCTTCGGCACTGACGGCGATGAGTCCGGTCGTCCGGAGGATGCCGTGGCCGGCGGTGAGGTCGGCTTCTTGCTGGAGGACGTCGCTGTATTCCGCGCTTTGCTGGGCGTCCTCAATCTGGCCGATGCGTTGGCGCTGGGCGGCGTCCGAGATGTACTCGGTCTTCTTCTTGCGGATGTCGCGTGCTGCCTGGTCGTTTCGCATCGGCGTGTAGAGCAGGGAGACGGTCCGACGCACTCCCGACGACAACAGCAGCGGGGCAAGGAACCCGGGGAACACCAGAGACCGTGGCCACTCACTGATCCAGAGCACGCAGTGAACAGCGGAGTCGCTCCGCACCGTGCCCCAGTTCTCGCTCACCGCAACCGGGCCAGCGGTCGCGAGATCGCGGCCGAGGTCCCCGTGACGCTCCAGTGCGCCGGCGACGACGGGGTCGTAGGCAGAGCGAAGGATCAGTGCGAGGTCGCCCGGTTCTAACCAGCCGGTTGGTGCGAGGTCGGCGGCTCGAAGCGCTGCGGTGATGGTGGACATTTCCTGGCGGAGCACGGACGCTGCGCCACGGTTGCCGCCGCCAGCCGCGCGGATCGCACGGGCGGCCGCCTTAATGTCAATCGACACCGACACGGTGCTGGAGTGACGCTCGCCGGCCGGGCCGGCTCGGTCGATGAGTTCGCCGTACGTCGTGGAGGGCCAAGACCCGTTCTGCTGGCCGTGCTGCGCCCACCACTCGGCCAAGCCCTTGCCGGAGTCAGGCAAGGTCCGTTCCATCACCTGCAACGACGCGATACGACCAGAGCGGCACGCAGTAGCGAGGACGCGACCCCAGCTCGTGACCCGCCGCTGTTGCTCGATCGGATCAAGCAGGATGAACGCCGGGTGGGTGACGCCAACGATCGCTGTCAGTGTGGCTTGATGCGGATCGTGCACCATGGCTGCGCCACTCTCAGGGTCGAGCCATTGCCGCAACCGGGCGGAATCGCCGGGCAACGCAAGGGTCCCCGCAGGGCGCGGCTTCACGATACGACGACGGAAGAGGAGCTGACCTCCGGTCGAGCGCCAGGCCCAGCGCCCGACGATGGGCAGCCACTCGATCAGCTTTCGACCGCCGACACTGGCGAACGTGAGGGCCGCGCAGATCAGGAGGACGGGCGCGACATAGGCGAGCATGATTCCGCCGCCGAGGTAGAGCGCGGCGATGAGAGTGACGGCAGCGATGCTGACCACGACGAGTTGTGCACCAGACAGCCCCAGGAGGACTCCCCGACGCGCGAGCCGCGAGAACTTCACCGGCGACAACTCGTAGTCGCGGATACCTGATGGTTTGTTGCTCATGATTGCTCAGCCCTTTCGGCCGTTCGGTGATGCGCTCGGTACAGCGTCGGCGGCATGGGGCGAGGTCGGGGGCGACGGCGACTGGTTGGCGGCATCGGTTTGCTGCGAGGCCGCCGAGCCCACGGCCTGCCC
>JALYQD010000140.1 GCA_030856025.1 Actinomycetota bacterium | reverse complement strand
GCCTCGACCCGTTCGAGAAGGCTGTTCCAGGACTTGTCGTCGTGCATTTTCTTCGTCGATCGGTAGCCGTCTGCGATGCCGTTGCAGCACGCCACCGCCTTGATGCGCGGGTCGTCGGAGGCCTCGGTGACCACAACACCGCCGCCCAGTCCCCAACCGACGAGGGAGACACGTGCGGCATCGAGCTGGTCGTGGCACGAGACCCGGTCGACCGCAGCGCGGACGTCGCGGACCCAGTCCTGCGGTACGAGCCGGCCACGTTCGCCTTCGCTTTCGCCGAAGCCGCGGTAGTCGAAGGCAAGTACGGCGTATCCGCGGGGTGTGAACGCCCGAGCGAACCGCTCGGGGTGGATGACCTTCAGTCCCTGATAACCGCTTGCCGCCACGATGACGGGATACGGCGCCCCGGCTCCGCCGTCGTCGGGCAGGTGCAGGTCCGCGTCCAGACGATGACCATCGCTGAAGAAGGGAAGAGGAATTGTGGACATGTGGTGGTGCTCCTTTATCGGTTGACTACGTCTGTTTTGGGTTTGTCGGTGCTGACATCGGGGGGTAAGGAAAGAGTGCGGCTGAGATGCTGCGCGGCCTGGCAAACGCTGCGACCTACGCCGGTCAGGTTGTCTTTGAGCCGGTAGGAGGGAGCAGAAATGTTGAGGACCGCCACAATCCGGCCGTGAACATCACGCACAGGGGCGGCCACTGCGCAAAGTTCGTCATCGAATTCATCGACGACGAGGGCAAAACCCTGTCGTCGGGCCGACGCCACGCGGTCGATGAGTTCATCGACACTTCGGGGAGCGTTCGGTCCAGGACCACTTTCGAAGCCACTGATGAAGATTTCACGAATGTCGTCGTCGCTGTGATCGAACAGGAGCGCCCGACCAGCGGAGGTGCAGTTGATCGGAGCGGTTCGCCCTACCCAGCCAGTAGCTTCGATGGAGCGCTGTGGACTCTCGGACAAGATCGTGAAGACTTCAGGTCCGCGGCGGATGCTCAGGTGGACTCGCTCGCGAACCAACTGCGTCAGTCGGCGCATCACGGGCGGCGCGAGGAGCAGGAGACGCTGGTCGCCGGCCTTGGCGGCAACGGCGAACAACCGCCAGCCGAGGCTGTGCCGCCCCTCCGCGTCTCGCTCCACCAAACCGAGTTCCACAAGAGGCTTGAGTTGGCGCGAGACGATCGACTTGTCGCGGCCGATTGCTCGCGCGAGCTCGGCGACGGTCAGTCCTTCACGACTTTCAGAATCGACTTCGGACAGTGCCTCCAACAAGGCAAGCAGCTTCGCTGCGCCGGTGTGGTTGGTCTCCTGCATAAGCCAAGATTGAGCCGACGGTGTGATCTACGCAATAGTGCGATGCGAATAATGCAACACTATTTCGGGCACGCACGCGGTGAATCATCCGCATCAGGCCCTAATCCAGATCGGCCGACGACACGATTCCCTGTGCCAACAGCTCGGCCAGGTGGATACCCCGGCGTTCGCTGAGGTCGTCGATCTGGGTGCGGCAAGAGAAGCCATCTGCAAGGACGGGTGCGTCCAGACCGGAACCGCGCAAGGCCGGTAACAACTGTTGCTCGGCTACCGCGACTGACACGTCATAGTGGCCCTTTTCCACGCCAAAATTGCCTGCCAGACCACAGCAACCCCCAAGCACGGTTGCATCGACGCCAGCGCTGATCAGAAGCGCCCGATCGGTTTCAAAGCCCATCACGGCGTGGTGATGACAGTGCGGTTGAACTACCGCGTCGCTGATATCGAGTTGCGGCTTCCACTGCGGGGTTTCGGTCAAGAGCTCGGCGAGAGTTCGCGTCGTAGCGGCGACCTTCCGGGCTCGGTCGCCGCCCACAAGCTCGAGGGCATCGCTTCGCAGCACTCCGGTGCATGACGGCTCGAGGCCCACGATCGGCACACCGGCGCGAGCCGCCGGCGCCAGCGCATCGACAGTGGTGCTCAATTTGCGTTTGGCGGCCGTCAGCTGACCGGTGGATATCCAGGTGAGTCCACAGCACACCTGTTCGTCGGTCAACTCGGGTGCATAGCCGGCATCTTCCAGGACCGCGACCGCAGCCCTCCCGACGTGTGGCGAGAAGTAGTTGGTGAAGGTGTCAACGAAGATCAGCACCGGCTTGCCTGTGCCGGCACGGCGGGTCGAGGTGCGGTCGAACCATTGTCGGAATGTCTCGTGCGCAAACGTGGGCAGATCGCGGCGCGCGTCGACGCCTGCGCTCCACAGTGCGATAGACCGCACGGCCCGAATACTCAGCAGCGCGTTGGCCAATCGCGCGATGGGACTCACCAGGCGCGCCCACCGTGGAAGCCAGCCGAGCGAGTAGTGACTGACCGGGCGTAGTCGGCGACGGTATGCCTGATGCAGGACCTCGGCTTTGTAAGTAGCCATGTCGGTTCCGGTGGGACAGTCCGAGGCGCAGCCCTTACACGAAAGGCACAGATCGAGCGCTTCGTGCACCTCGGGCGATCGCCACCCTCCGGTTACGTGCCCACCATTCAGCATCTCCTGCAGCACGCGGGCCCGACCACGCGTGGAGTCTTTTTCCTCCTTCGTGGCCAAGTAGGAGGGACACATCACGCCCCCACTGTGGGACGTGTCTGCTCGGCATTTTCCGACACCCGTGCACCGATGCACGGCCTGGTTGAAATCACCGCCGTCATGCTCATAGGCAAATGCCAGGTTGCGTCGAAACGGTGCAGCCGCCGGGACCCTCAGGTGCGCGTCGACGGGATCCGGATCGACCAACACTCCCGGATTCAGAATGTTGGCAGGGTCGAAGATGTGTTTGAGGCCGGCAAAGGCCGAGAGGGCTTCCTCGCTGTACATAAGCGGTAGCAACTCGCTTCGCGCACGACCGTCGCCATGCTCGCCCGAGAGGGAACCGCCGTAGCTGGCAACCAAGGTGGCTGAGTCGTGCAGGAAACGCCGAAATCGCTCGGTTCCCTCCGGTTGGTCCAGCGGCATGTCGAGGCGCACATGCACACAGCCGTCGCCGAAATGGCCGAACGGCATACCTGTCAACGCATGCTCATCGAGTAATCGGTCGAAGTCGCGCAAATAGCTGCCGAGCTTCTCTGGCGGAACGGCCGCATCCTCCCACCCCGAGTGAGCAGGACGACCCGAAGGACTTCGACCAGCGAGGCCGGCACCGTCCTCGCGGATCCTCCACAACGGTCCGATCACCGCGGGGTCACTCACGATCAGGCTGTCGAGTGCGGCAATCGATGAAACTAGACGCCGCCCCTCCTGCTGAAGCCGAGCCGGATCCTCACCGGTCAGTTCCACGAAGAGCCATGCCTTGCCCTGGGGAAGCGGCGGCACAGCCGATGGACCCCGGCGAGTGCGCAAGGTATCGACGATGCGGGCATCCAACCCTTCACAGGCCGTGGGCCTGTGCTCGAGGACCGCGGGGGCAACGTCGCCCGCCGATGCAATGTCGGAGAAGCCAAGGACGACCAGAATGCGGCGGGAAGGCTCCGCCACCAGGCGCACCGACGCTCGCGTCAGGACCGCGAGCGTCCCCTCACTACCAACCAGCGCACGGGTGATGTCATACCCGTTCTCGGGAAGGAGGTGCTCCAGCGCGTAACCCGAAACCTGTCGTCCGAACTGCCCGAACTCGGTCCTGACGGTGCCCAGGTGTCGTCCGATGAGACGCTTCACCTCGTCGAGTTGAACGGTCGCCGCA
>JALYQD010000114.1 GCA_030856025.1 Actinomycetota bacterium | reverse complement strand
TCCGAGGATTCTGATGCCCTTCTCTCCCTTGCGGACCTGTCGCCCCTTGGCCTGCCACTGGCGGAACCCGGCAACTTTGGACGCTTGGTCGTTCTGGGACAGGATCAGAAGGACGTTGTTCAGGCTGTAGGCGTGGAACGACGTGGCGAACGTGAGGAACTGCTGCCATGCCCCCGAGCTGGCGAGGGCTTCGACCTGCTCGTTTAGCCGGGTGTGGAGTGCTTCGGCTTCTGCTTTGCGTTGTTCGGGTGACTTCTTCATGCGAGCCATGGAGGGGCCTTTCGTCGGTGTCCGTGTTGGGCCGGTGGCTGCTTGCTGCCTGCCGTTATGCCGACCAGAGCGTCGTCAGAGAGGCTCGGGGTCAAGGGCGCGTGCCCCGACGGCCGAGAAAGTGCGAGGAAATAAGCGAAGCGCCGAGTGCTTTTTCGGCCGTCATGGGCGTAGAGCGGCCTTGATGCGGAGGCTGGCGGCGCTAGGCCAGGACACCGTCAGGGGTGGTAATGCCTGGTGAGCGGAGCGAACCAGTCCGATCGAGCGCGACTGCGCGACCTCTCCCCCGCCGGCCCTCCGTGGTCGGCGCAGCGCAGCTGCCCTGAATTGTGGGCGGGGGCCGGTGGGGGTCGGCGTTGGTTGCCGACCCCCACCGCACCGTTTAGATGGCGGTGCTGGCGTCGAACCCGTCCCAGTTTTCGGGGCTGAGACCGTTGACCAGCAGGGTCTCGATGAGGCCAGCCATCGAGTAGCCCGGTTCGATGGACTGTGCCCGTTCGAGGGCTATGAGCGCTTGGGCTCCGTCTCCTTGGAGCCAGTTCGCGAACGCGCACAACGTGTAGGGGGCGACGGCGGCTTCGGCGACGATGTGGTTGGCCACGTGTCGCCAGATCTCGGCGTGTGTTTGGGCGTTGTCTCGGGTCATGCGCGCCCACATGGCGTCGCGGATCGGGATGAGGCTGGCACCGATTGCCAACCATGCGATGCTCTGGTCTGTGATCGCGGTCGGATCGGCGGTGATGGTGTCGAGTTCGCCAAGGACCCGTTCGCTCACGGTGCCGAATTCGCCTGACCCTGCCGAACCTGTTTCACCGGACGCGCCGTCGATGGCGTCACGTACTTGCTCGAGTGCTTGCGTGGTGGCGGTGTTGTAGCGGGCTTGAAGTTCGGCCCGGTTGGCGTAGATGGGGTGCCCTTCACCGATGGCCTCAACAACGATCGGCGCGACGGCCGGGTCCGCGTACGGTGTGCCCCGCTCCCCCGTGTTGTCGAAGCCCCGGGTGTTGTCGAAGTAGGACCAGTAGTCGGTGCCGTCTGCGCGGACGGCCACCAGGACAGGAATCTCGCCCAGCAGTTCGATTGTTCTCCTCACCAGAGCGTCGGCTTCTGCCTTGCGGTCGGTGAGGGCTATCAGGACGACCTTCTCAGCGTTCTGACCGACCAGGTGGTGAGTGATCTGCTCGGCCGCATCGTTCACCTGATGGAGGTCGGGGATGTCGAGGCGGAGACGGAAACCGAACCGGTTGCGCTCGCCGTAGGTGGCGATCGCGATCAATGAGTCTTCGGGGTGGAACCCGAACAGTGTCGGAACGGTGCCGAGCAGATCCGACATTCCTTTGGCTGTGAAAGTCTTGGACGTCATGACGTAACTCCTCAGCCGGACTCTGGGGTGGGCTGGCTCTGGGTGCCGCCCGTTGTTTGCCCCTTCCGGCTAAAGAGAAATGACGTGCCGTCAGAGCGAGTGCAATGCCACCAGGGCACCGGGCGGAGTGAGCAGAGTCCTTGAGGAAATAAGCGAGCTTGCGAGCGCCGAGAGGAGTCTGTGATCGAGTCCGGCGCGTAGCGCCTGGTTGCGTGGAACGAGTGCGGCACAGAATTGCTCGGCCGGAAGGGAAAACGAATCATCACCGCTGCGCCGCCGTAGGCGTCTCCGTATCCGTCCTTGACCCGGCTGCTTCGCTGCCAGCGCCCCACAGCCCGGCCGAAGGTCAGCCCACTCCCCCGACGATTAACCAGAGTCCTACTTCAGATGATCGCGAAGAACGGCCGTGATGAGTTGAGAGCGGTTGTCTGCATGGTGTTTCTTCACCAGGTCGTCGAGGACACGCAGGTTGTCGCTGCCAATTCTGAGGCTGGTTGCCACTCGTGTTTCTTGCGACCGCGGGGCGGCATGTTCTCGCTGGGGGAACAGTTTGCCCGCTCCCCCAGTTTTTGATGGCTGTTCGCGGGCAATCAGCTCAGCAAGCTGATCAATGTTCGCTTCGATCGCGTCGAGAACAAGCTGCGTGAGGGTGGTATCGCTATTTTGGGCCGTGCGGCGCAGCTGGTCACGCATAGAGATCGGAGTCGTGAAGCTAATGCTCCGCGTCACACTCACCTGATCGCTTGCTTTTGCTCGCGGCCGGATCGCAGAAACGGTTTCTGGCGCGGGAACGTCGACGCGGTCGGGCGGGGGTTCCGTGTTAGTTGCCGGTTTCGGCCGCGTCGGCCTCGGTGCAATTTTCAAGTCACTTTGGATGCTTAGCAGCCGCCCCCCGGCCCGCGTTGACTCGCTCATGCTGTCGCCCTTTCCTGACCTTCGAGGCTGCTGATTCGGTTAAGGATTTCTTGCGTAAGAAGAACGTAGTCGTCGGCAAGTGCTGGCGCGGTTCCTGCAACTCGTTTTGGAGCCTCACCCTTTTTGAGTGCGATCCAGAATGGGTCGGCGTTGTCTACTCTTTCAGCGATTTCGTGGACGAGTTCGCCCGCTTCGCGTGCTTCCACTGCGACCGATTCAGAATGCCGTATTACGGATTTGAACATTGGTGCGATGCCGCCGAGTACGTCGTTGATGTCTTGTGCGGCGTTGCGCCTGATCGCGGTGGCCGAGGTGCCTGTTGCAAAGAGGATTGCGCCGAGTATCGCCAAGTCTGGATTTGTCTCGCGAACCGTCGCAATTTGCTGGGCAAGGACTCTCAAGCCCTCGATACTTGAACGGTCTGACTTTGTCGGAACGATAATCCAGCGGCTGGCCGCTAGCGCAAGTTGGAGCAGCACGGGCCGCGTCGGCGGCGTGTCGATGACGATGAGGTCGTACTCCCCCGCCAGTGGGACTAGTGCTTGTGCCAGCAAAGTCCGTGCGTCTTCGCCGCGTTTGCTTCGGCCAGCGATGACGTCCTCGAGATCGTTGAGAAGTCCTCCCCCGGGAATGACGTCAAGGTTGGGCCGGGAGTTTTCTAAGACGGGTCGGAGGGCGGCGTTGCGTGCCATCAGGGTATTGACGATGTGCTCGCCGTTGTCGGAGTGGCCAGCCCAGGCATATCCGAGGTCATGCCCTGCGTTGGCCTGCGGATCGAGGTCAAGCAGCAGCGTCTTGTGACCTGCTGCTGCACACAGTCCGGCAAAGTTGACTGCGGTGCTGGTTTTACCGGCGCCGCCCTTGCCGTTGGCGAAGGTGATGACTCGGCTCAGTTCTGAAGGGTCGTAGGTCGTCATGGTCTTATGGTTCCAATCTTGGGACTCTTCGCGCGTTAGGCGCGCCGTATTGCGTGCGGTATTTCGGCGGTACGCCATTCGTTACTGTCTGCGATATTGGGTGCGGTACGGCTTGCGTTATGGCAGCCATACTTCCCGCCATACTTCTTGTCGTGCTGTGCACCTTATGGCCTGCCGTATTGCAGGCAGTACTTCGCACAGTATGGCTGGCAATGGGGCGGCTCCCTCTGTCGGAGCCGCCCCGCCGGGTCTATTCGATTCCTGCGGCCAGCTTCTCAACGTCGGAGAGCGCGTAGCCCTCGTCCTTCAGGAAGGTCAGGTAGCGGGCGGTGCCTGCGGTGACGGCGCGCCATGAGTGGCGTCCCATCGAGTCTTCGGAGCCTCCCAGGATGGTGGCCAGAGCGATGACTTGCTGGCGGGCGGGGGAGGCGTCAGCGGCGAGGGTGGGCCGGCCGTAAGCGGCACGCTTGACCTCGATCAGGTCGTGGACGGTTCCGTTCCACCGCTTGTCGATCGACTCGTCACGTTCCACAAGCGCTTGCGCGATGAGGAGCGTTCCGGCTTTGGACGGTGTTTTGCGGGTTAGGTAGGTCTTGACCCATGCGCGCCGGACTTCGGTGCCTGAGTCCCAGCCCTTGTTGTTTTCGATGACGCGTTTGCGTTCGGCCTTGGCTTCTTCGCGTTCGTCATCGCTCATGTCGGCAGCGAGCTTCTTGTCGCTACGAAGGCTGGATCCCCATTGGTCGGTGTGTCCGTTGCCCTTGGGGTCGGTGCAGACCGCGCCTTCTTCGATCGTCCATGCAGAGTCGTCGTCGTGGTTCCAGTTCCGTCGGACCCTGATGTAGACGGCGTGGCCGGGGCAGGACGTGTGTGCGTCTTTGTCGATCTTGTTGCCGTCGGCAGCGCTGAGGCGGTTCACGCTGAGGCTGGGGGAGTCGTACGCGGGAGCCTCGATCACGCTGAATCCTTGGCCGGTGAGCCGTTCGGCTTCTTCGGTCGTGATGCGCTCGATTTCGCGGTTGTCGCGCAATCGTTGGGCGACGTGGTCAATGTCGCCGTCTTCGGCCGCGAGGATGAGTTCGGAGACGGCTTCTTCGTCGTCTCCGAACTCGGCCAACACGGCGGCTTCTTCCAGCGTGAGTTGGTTGTCGGTCAGCGCTTTCTGGGCGGTGGGGGACTCGGCCACAATGAGGGCGTCTTCGACGTGTTTCTTGCTGGTCTTGGTCTTGCCCGCGATTTGGTTGGCTGAGAGTCCGAAGGCGGCGAGTTGGCGGTGTATGTCGATTTCGTCGCCGGTGGTGAGTCCGGCCCGGTGGTGGTTTTCGGCGTACTGGGTGAGGATGCGGCCGATGTCGGCTGCATCGCCTTCCAGATCGCTGCTGTCCACGATGACTACGGGGACTGTTTCGAGTCTTGCCTCGACTGCCGCTTGGGTGCGTCGGTGTCCCATTCGCACGCGGATGCCGTCGTCAGTCCGAGCCGCGACGATGGGGACGAGCACGCCGTGTTCTTTGATCGACGCAATGAAGGACGTGTCGAGCGCGAGGTCGCTTCGTACGTTCACGTCAACAAGCAGGGTTTTCGGGTCGAGGTTCTTCGTTTCGAGAATGGTGGACATTGAGTCGTTCCGATCTGTCCGGGAACCGGCCGCCGATTCCGCCACCGACTGTTGTTCGCCCCTCGCGGGCAAGAGCAATGAATGGCTGCCGTGGAGCGGGGGAGTGCAACCGGGGGGACCGCACCAAAGGAGCGAAAATCGCGAGGAAGTAAGCGAAGCGCCGAGTGATTGTTGTGACGACGCGCGGCGCATTGCGCCCGGTTGCATGGACCCGCGGGCAGCCAAGAATTGATTTGCCGGGAGGGAGAGCTCGCTATCCGATGCAGTGCCGCGAAGCGGTTCCGTACGGTATTGGCAATTGTGCGTACGGCCCCTAGAATGGGTGTAGCCCTTGGCGTTGAGCCTTGTGGAAGTGAACCCGAGACCCGTCCGGACGGTCGTGGCGCTCGGGTTTCGCGCTGTCTAGACCTTTTTGACGTCGACGACGAGGCTCTCAAGTCGCCGGCGCCAATCGCCGCCTCGTGCCCAGGCCCACGCGATGGCGTCGGGTAGGACCAGTAGCAGCTCTTGGTTGGCTTTGCGGTGTTCGTAGGTAAGTCCGGTCACCTGTTGGTTTCTCAAGCATTCGATCAGACATTCGCGGTCGGCGCGCAGGAGTGTGTCGTCTTGCTCGAATATCAGATGAGCTCCACGACGGTTGTTGGCGCCGGCGACGATTGCTTCAATGCACGCGGCGCGACGGGTCCATTGGGAGCGGTCGGCTCCGCCGGCGTCGTAAATGGTCGCAGTAATCCCAGCATCAGCGAACGTCGACAGGATCTGCCGTCGCCGTCTGTCGTTCTCGTTCTTCATATGGATTCGACTTTGGCCAGGCAGCAGCAGCGAACGCACGAGTTGTCGTGTTGCCCGGTTGTCGGCAGGTAGGACAACGGCGGCGGCCATCAGATAGTTGCGGGCCTTGGATTCGTCGATGTAGATCCGCTGGCTCATAGGGAACCCATTATCGAGTTCGGCTTCATCCGACCATCCGGTTGGGTGTCTCGGCGATGACGTGGGCGCCGAGGATGTCTTCGAGGATGTCGCAGAGCGTCATCATCCCCTCGTCGGGTGGGGGAGGGGGCAGGTCGTCGTAGTAGCCGACGCTGGTGTTGTTCTCGGTGAGGCGGATGATGCCGATCGCTGCCCAGTATTGGCGGCGTTCTTCACGGTAGCGGACGATTTGGGCTTTGATCTGATCAATGATGCCGAAGGCTTCGGCGAGGGCATCGAGACCGGCTGTGCCAAGAGCCCAACCGCCTGGGATGCGTTCAGCCAATCCCCAGGAGTGGAGGGTTTCGAGGGCTTCGTAGGCGGTGGTGACGCCCAAACGTGCATCTTTGGCCAGGTCACGACCATTCAACGGTTCCGACGCTTGCTCGAGTGCCGCGTACATGAAGGAGGCCGGCAAACCCAGTTCACGAAACGCGGCACGAACGCCACGTGCTTTCCCCTTCTTCCAGGGCTTCGACACTGCCGCCCGCTCCACCGCGGCCGGGACAATCAGCTCGTAGGCGTTGGCTTTCACGCCGACCGCTTCCTGAACCAGCGAAATAAGGGGTTCGTCGTTCTCCCGCAGCCGGTTGAGGATCTTCCCGACTGTTCGTTGATCAAGCCCAGTAGCAACGGCCAGGGAGCGGTTTCCGAACTCGATGATCACCGCTCCCGTCTTCTGCGCAGCTTCAGCGAGCGCAGCCAGAACGGCCCGGGTTGCCAGATCGTCTCGGTTGCCGGCGAGCGCGAGATCGACGGCGTTGAGCCAGGTCCGGATCTGCTGGTATTCCCCACCCCCGTGTGTCTTAAGCGCCCTTGTGGGGCCTACGCGAACAGGTTCCACCGTTGTAATTTGACGACGGTCTTTTTCGAAGGCCACAGCCCTTCGCCATTCGCGCACCAGCGCGGCGTGCCGGCTGGTGGGTCGGTACCGGGCGTACATGGCCGCCAGGCCCGGCCAGGTGCCATCGGCGAGGCGGCGTGCGACGTCAACGAAGTCCCAACCTGCGGCCACTGCGCTCCAGATGACGGCTTGGCGGGCTTCTGAGGGCGAGGCGTACCGGCTGGTGTCGAACTGCCCGGTGCGCGCGATCGCCTGGTAGGTGGCGTCGGGGGCGTCGTAGCGCCGCAACGCCGGCAAACGTTCTGGCCGCTCTTGCGATGGGGGTGCGGCAAGCTCTTCGGGTGTCGGCGCACCGACACCGATTTCGGCGGCGAAGCGTTCCCACACAGTCGCGCTTGTCCGCTTCAACACGGCCTCGTAGGCCGCCCCGAGCGGATCAATGAGTTCTTGGTGGCCACCGGACTTGTGCCAGGCACCGGGCGGGCGAATACAGCCCGAATCGATACCGAGCATCGGCATCGGGTCCATCGTCGGGGTTTGCGCTGCGAGGGCGCGAGCGGCCGCGGCCGCTTCACCGAAGGGCAGCGGCTCGGTGAGTGGGACGTAGACGTGGATGCCGCCGTTGGGGGAGCGGTCGGCGAAGAAGTGCGCCCCGTGGCGGCTCAGAATCGCGCTGAGGGAACGGAAATCGCGCTCGACGGCATCTCGGCCACCCTTGGAGCTGTCGAGGTCAACGCAGAACGTTCTGGCACACCCGGTGGTGTCATAGATCAGGACCGCGGCCGGCTGATTCGGCAACTTGTCGGTGATCTGGCGCTCGTAACGGCGGGGGTAAGTTTTGCCGCCATCGCGTGAAAGTCGCACCCGCTGACGGCCAGAAATACCGGCCGCGAGGCCACGCCAGGCGTCCTCGGCAGCGCCGCGACACGCCGACAGATCCGTCGCCGGTTTCTCATTCCATCCGGCTTCGAGTGTTAACGTTTCTTCTACCAACTGAATTACCTCCTTTCGGATATGCAGCAGCCCTCCCGTTGTGGGGGAGTTCGATTGGACTCTCGACCGGGAGCCGGCAAGCAATCAGGTCAGAGTTAAGGCTTCAGGCCCGCACATTGTGCGGGCCTTGCTTTTTATGTCGGCTTCTCAGGCACCTCCCTCACGGTTTCGGTGGTGAGCTCGGTGTCCCAGGGCATTGGCCAGCCGGCGGTGCCGGTGTCCAGGCTCTGGTGGATTGGGGAGGCGAAATGGGTCGTTGTTTGGATCGAAGAGTCTTGTTTGTGGGTATCGCAGGAGCGGATTGATCCGCTCGACTGCGCGCGGCGACACGCCGTAGGGTTGCGAGAATCCAGGTATGTCCAAAACACCGGTGCTATGGTAGGCATCACGAAACCCCCTTTGGGTTTTGTCCTCGCCACGAGGAACTAATAACTGAAAGACGCCAATCTTTCAGGACTCATATCGACCGACCAGTAGCCGCCAAGCAAAGAGTCGGAAAAGCTTCGAGGCCCTCACCGCCAAGTGGGGGCCTTCGCTTATGCCGAGGTAGCCAATGGCAACTCCAGGTGGACGTCGGTGGCCAGAGGACCGTCCCAGAACGCGGGTCGGCCATGTGCGTCGACGAGCGTATGGTTGAGAATCATGTCGAGGACTTGGCCTTGGGATTTTCCAAGTGCATCCGCGACTTTGTCGATCTTTGCTTTCGCTGTGGGATCGATGTGCACATTGAGCGCAACCGTGGATTTGCCAGTGCCGCGCATTCTTCTCTGTCGGTTCGTAGCCATGGAAATAACATAGTTGTAGTTCTACCGTTATTGCCTGAGCGGCACGCCCCGGAATACGAGTTTCTTGTAGTGCTACAAGTTTCGCTTTCACGCAGGTGGCGTCGGCCATTCGCTCTGACCGTGCCCGTGTTGGGCGAAGTATGAAGAGGTATGAGGCGGTATTGGGAAAACCCAATACCGCCTTAGACTTCGTCACCGCGTCGACCTGCTCTGGTCGCTCATAGTCCCTTGGCCACCGCGGCTGCTGCGCGGAGCCAGGCCCGTTTGGTTGCGGGCTGCATGGCGTCGAAGTGGATGACACCTGAGACGAGTGCTTTGTCGTAGGGGATGGTGACTACTTCACGGACCAGGGGAGCGAAGTCGCGCACGATGCGGTCCATGTTGGGGTCTTTGCCTGGGGTGCGTTTGCTGATGATCGCGACCGCGTTTTGTGCCAGTTTCTTGGAGTGGTCGTCGCGGTTGGCGAGGGCCTCGAGCATGCGGGCGCCGGCTTCGGCGGTGTCTTCGACGTTGGTGCAAGGGACCACGAGTTGTTGGGTGCGTTCGATCATGGCTCGCCAGTTCACGGCGCGTTCGTTGTTTCCTGAGTCCATGATGATCATGCGGTAGTACTTGGCGGCCACCCGGTGGATTGCTTCGACTTCGGCGCCGGAGACTTCGTGTTCGCCGTCGACGGATTGATCTGAGTGCAGGACGTCGAACTTGTCTTCGGGTTGGTGGTGCGCGAAGTAGGACATCTCGGCCGACTGGGCGCCGGTGCCGAGCAGGGCGTCGGCTTGGGGGAGTAGGTCGAGAACGGTTGACGTGTGGTTGGAGCGTTGGGTGCGCCAGGCAAGGGAGCCGCGTGTCTCGTTGTTGTCCCACGCGAGGACGCCGGCACCGCCGTAGCGGGCCAGCACGGCGGCCAGCATGACCGTGGTGGGCGTCTTGTTGGCGCTGCCCTTGCCGTTGACCACGGCAATCGTGCGCGGCCCGGGCCAGTGTTGTGAGACGAGTTTCACGTCCTCGCGCCAGGCGACTTCAGGCACACCTGGGTCGAGTCGCATGCCCATACGGTTGACGGCTCCGCGCCATCCTTGGCTCGCGGGAGCGAGGACGGGTCCGTCGGCGATGAATGACTTGCGTTCGTGGTGGCGGGGCACCGAGGGCCCGGCCAGAAGTTGGGCACCGGCCTTCTCTGTCTCGACGCCCGGAGCTGAGGCGTCGGGCGGGGTGGGAGCCGCCGTGAACCCCGGCTGCGCGCGCGGAGGATCCTCGGTCGACGCTTCCGCAGTGGTGGCTTCGGCGGGGTCTTGGCTGTTGAGCGGCCAGGTGTTGGTCGGGTCGCTTTCGTCGTAGAAGCGGCCGTCGGGGGTCACGATGAGGGAAGTGACGGCGCCGTCGATGGTGTCGGTGTGGACCCGTAGGGGCCGGTTGAAGTCGTCGCTGGCGCTGATCTTCCACAAGAACTGCAGGGCCTTGGTGCGGGCTATTCCGGCCGGGCCTTCAAACATGTGGCTGACGCCCAGGACCGTCACCTCGACGTTGTCGTCGTCGCGGAACGCTGCTGTGACGTGGGGGAACTTCGGGATCTGGTCGCTGACGGTCATGGGGGTTCTCTCCTTCTGTTGAGGGGTTAGAGGGGTGCGCCGAGCGGGAAAACGGGTGGTGACCAGCCGAGATACCGGCCATTTCCGCCCATCATCGTCATGGGGGTCAGGCTGATGCAGCCCGACTTGATGTAGTCGTTGGAGAACGCCTTGCCGCCGCCGGCGTAGATGGCCACGTGGCCGGCCGGGTCCGATGAGTTGAAGAACACCAGTGCGCCGGCGGGAATGTGTTTGTCCTTGCGGACCAGGCCCTTGCTGGCCAGCAGCCGGTATTGGGCTTTGGCCGTGGCGGTGCCCGAACTCGAGTACCCATAGGCGCGGGCGACGAACTCAAGGCAACGTCGACGCCAGGAGCCGCCCCGGACCTCGTTGCCGCAGGAGCTGTGCCGGGTGATGCGGGCGGCCTCGTTGAGTGCTGCGGAGCAGTTGCGGGGAGTGTGGGTGTTGGTGAAGTCGCAGTCGGCACCGGATGCCCATGCGGCGTCGAGGGTGTCGTCGGTGCAGGCTGGAGCGGCCGCCGTTGTGGCGGTGGCTGGGCTTTGGCCGGTGACGCTGGCCACGACTCGTACTGCTTGGTCCCAGTACTGGGCGTAGTGGTTCGGGTTGGCGTTGCGCTGGACGCGGTGGGCCGCGATTGTGGGCTCAAGAGCGTCCCATCGGTCGACGCGCAGCAATGCGCGGTAGAAGAGTGTGGCGCTGGCCTTCGGGTTCATCCGGACTGCGGGCGTGCCCCAGCTGCCGCGCTGCTGAAACAGCCCACGGCTGTCGGGGCCGGCGATGTCGCCGTGGCCGATGACGGTGAGGCTGGATTCGCCCATCGCGGTCATGACGGCGATGGTCTGACCGCGTTGGTTGATCTTGAGGCCTTTGCCCGAGGAGATGATCGCGGCCGCGTTTGTGATCTGGGCGCCCTTCCACCGCCCAACTGACGTTGCCGGGTTGTGTGCAGGCAAGGCGTTCGCCGGGGTGGTCGGTTCGCCGGCCGCCGAGGTGGCCGCCGGTGGAGTTGTTGTCACGGGGTCGCAGTCATCTGAGAGTAGAAGGGGCACCGAAACGAGGAGGGCCATGATCATGGCCACCGGCACGGCGACGATGAGCCAACCTTTGGACGGGTTCATCACTGCAACCGTGACGTGTCGTCGGGGAAGATGATGTTTTCGCCGATCCACCGGCCTGGCCGCGTTGTCCGGGACAGGTCGACTCCGAAGTTCCCCTTGGTGGTGGGGAAGGTGATCGTGACCACGTGGGGGTTGTCGTTGTTCGTCTCGACGCCCTTGCCGGTGATCGTGAGGGCCGGAATGTTGATCGGGTCGGTGAACTCATAGACCTCGCGAGCTTCGATGCTCAGCATTGGGCGAAGGTGCGCCCACCATGCCTCGTAGGCCATCCTCGGACGCGACCAGGTGGTGAGGATCCGCACCGCGGCCTTCTGCGCAGCTGCGTGGCTCTGTTCATCCCACGCGGCGGACGTTGCCGATGTCGAGCTATTGCCCGGCCGGCCGGAACTACCGGGGTTCGCGCAGGCCGACAAGAGGGCAAACGTTACGAGCCAGACGGTAACGCCTCGTAGTAGGTCAGCTGTCCTCGGGTTTGGAGTCGGCTTGCTTCCAACGGCTGTCGAGCCATTCCTGGATTTGGTCGCGGTCGAAGCGAATGTTGTTCTCGAGTCGCCCGTGCGGGATTTTGTTCTGCGCAACCCATTGGCGGAGCGTCTTGTCGCTAACACTGAGATATGCAGCCAACTGTGTCACCGTCAACAGGCCTTTGTCGGCACCTTCAGGAACAGTTGGACTCACAAGCTCCAGTGTTTCACGCATCGCCCGCGCCCACCCCCCTCGCGTCATAGAATCCGAATTAGTCTCTATCGAGCGTATAGGATGGTGGACAGTGAATACAACCCTCATGTACTGTTCAGAACAGGTGAGCATAGTTCGAAAGAACTATGTGTAATAGTCCCATGGTGCTAGCCAAGGGGATTACGCGTGTCACCATCGAGGGGGACCAGGTCCGTGACGAAAAATCCGTGGCTGCCAGAGGCGCCACTGCCGACAGAACCCACGACGGTCGCCGTTGTCGCGACCACCGGCGCCACCGCACCACAACCAGCGGTCACCCCGCCCGAAGCAGGCGACCAGCTGAGAACCTTTGCCACCACCACTCAGGCGGGCCTCTGGGTTGTGGGCACCCACGGGGGAGCGGGAGAAAGTACCGTCGCTCAACTCCTTGCAGGTAACGAAACCGGGCACCGGTGGCCCGATACCTCACCCGCGCCAGCCGTCCTCCTGACCGCGCGCACCCATGCCGCCGGGCTACGCGCGGCACAGACGGCCATGAGGGCGTGGGCCGCGGGCCAAACGCCCCACATCCGCCTCCTAGGTCTCGTCCTTGTCGCGGACGCCCCGGGCAAACTGCCCCGCACCCTGGCCGTCCGCGCGGAGATCCTCAACGGCGGCGTGCCCCACACATGGCTTCTGCCCTGGGTCGATGAGTACCGAATCGACGTCGACCCAGCCGACCCGCCCCGCCAGGTCCGCAAAGTCTTGAACGAAATCACCACCGTCCTGAGCAACTCAACGATTTAGGAGTTCCACCATGTCTCTGCTTGCAGCACTTCCCGACCTGATCTCCGCCCTTCCTACCGAGGTCCCAAACCCCGGCAAGGGGGTTGCCCCGCCCGGCACTGCAGGACTCGTAAAGATCCTCCAATGGGTCTTCTACATTGCCTCCGCGATGTGCGTCCTCGGCGTCCTGATCGCCGGCGGCATGATGGCCGTCTCCGTCCAACGCGGCAGCGGCGGCGAACACGTCACCCGCCTCGGCTGGTCCCTCGCCGGCTGCATCGTGATCGGCTCAGCGTCCGCGCTCGTCGGCGCACTCCTCTAAAGAGGGCCGACGATGAGCGACCCAAACCAAGAACCAAAAGACGCCAAACTCCTGGTAGCCGCCGCCCTGGTCGGCATCGTCCTGCTGGCAGGAATCGCCATGGTCGGCGTACGCGCATTCAGCAACGACGACAAGAGTGCACCAACGCAGCCGCGCGCAACTTCAACCGCCGGCACCGCGCACTCCTCTTCAACGTGCGGCCTCCCCGACGGTAGCCAGTCGGTGCCAACTGAGGCACCGCCGACAAAGTGGTATTTCATTGGCCCAATTGCCGCCCCAAAGTCAAGGCAAATAGGCCCAGGAACAAAGACCGGTGGCCTTTCAACGTGCTTTACGAGATCCCCGGCCGGCTCGCTGTTCGCTGCGGCAACGTTGATAGCCGAAACGTTCCCAGATGATGACGGCGCGAAAGCGGCCGCCCGGGCGCGTATGGTCCCGAATGCGGCTCTTGAGGATGCTCTTGCTGAGCCCAGCAAACCGAATCGCTTCCCCAGCCAGATCGTTGGCTACAAGTTCGTTGACTACACGCCTGATCGGGTGTCACTCACCATTGCGTCACGCCTCACGGCTGGCCCGCAGGCGGGCGGCATCGGCGCACTCACAATGACGATGGTGTGGCGCCAGGGTGATTGGTGGTGGGAGTTACAG
>JALYQD010000104.1 GCA_030856025.1 Actinomycetota bacterium | reverse complement strand
ATTTCGGTAGGCGCCCTGGGAGAAGTACTGGATGGTCGCCGCTTCACCGCGAAGCTGGTCCTCGGCGTTGTGCAGGTAGGCGAGGTACTGGATCTCGGCGATCGGCAACAACCCGCTGACGGCGGCGCCAAGAGCCGTGCCGAGGATCGTCTGTTCGTCCAGGATCGTGTCGAAGACGCGCTCGACCCCGAAGCGTTTGGTGAGGCCCCGCGTCACGCCGTAGACGCCTCCCTTGAGGGCGATGTCCTCACCGAAGAGGATGCTCTGCGGCCAGGTCGCGAGCACATCACCGAGGGCGGCGTTTATCGATTGGGCCAGCGTCAACGGCCCCTGGTCCTCCGGCGCCTTCTTGACGATCCGACGGTCCTCCTGCCGTGGTGCCACGACGGACGCATCACGGACGGCCTCGGGGTGAGTGCGTGTCAACGGCTCCATCACCGCGCTCGGCGTCGTCAACCGCTCGGCCGAGCAGATCCCCTGCGCCTCGGCCATGACCTGCTCGCGGGTCGCTTCATAACGTTCGCGTATGTCGTCGACGCCGAGGATCCCCTGGTCGATGAGGAACCTGGCCGTCGCCAGCAACGGGTCGCGTTCGTAGTCGCGAACGATCTCGGCGGGGGTCCGGTATGCCACTTCCGCGTCGGAGCCCGCATGTCCCATGAACCGCACCGTCTTCAGGTGCAGGATCGTCGGCCGCCGGCTTTCGCGAACCTCATCGGCGGCGCGACGGGCGACGGTCAGCGCATTATGCGGGTCAGCGCCGTCGGCCGAGTCATACCGAATGCCGGGATGGGCCGACAGCGCCGACTCGATCCAGCCCTTCGGTGACCTGGTGCTGATCCCGATGCCGTTGTCCTCGCAGACGAAGAGGATCGGCAGGTTCAGCCCGCGGTGGGTGCAGTATGACGTGGCGTTGAGGGCTCCGGCGACGGTCGAGTGATTGGCCGAGGCGTCGCCGAAACTCGTCACGACGATCGCGTCGGCGGGCCAGGCCAGCTCACAGCCGATCCGGCCCGCTCGTTCGAGCGCGAACGCGACGCCGACCGCCCGCGGGAGGTGCGAGCCGATCGTGGACGTCTGCGGGAGGATGTTGAGCTTCGGATGGCCGAACACCTTGTGCCGGCCGCCTGAGATGGGGTCCTCGGCGGCAGCGGCCATACCGAGGAGCACATCACGGACCGGCGAGGATCCGTCGACCTGGGCGGCGCGGGCGGCGAAGAAACCGCCGGATCGGTAGTGCAGGAGCGCGGGATCGGTCGGTCGTGCGGCCATCGCCACGGCCGCGTTGCTCTCGTGACCGGACGACCCGATGGTGTAGAAACCCTGACCCTGGCTGTGCAGCCATCGTGCGGCGAAGTCCAGGTGACGGCTTTGCACTTGCGCGTCGAAGTAGTCCACAAAAGTGGACGGAGCAATGTCGGTCCCGATCGCCTCACCGCGACCGGCCTCGGCCGCCCAGTCATCCAGCCGGTCGAGGAAGTACTTGTCGAGAGCGTGCTCGATCGGCTCGGTCATATCGACCGCGCGATCATGAGGTGGGGACTCATCAGGCTTTCTCGATTCGTAGTGTGCACAACCAGCATCACCGGTCTCGAGGCAGTTCACCAGCCATTTGGCACGGCGTTCGTTGGCTCTGGCATCAGAGGTGCTGTCGCTTGCCCCGGCCGTGGGGAGCGCGGTGACATTGAGACATGCTGGGGGTCACTCAGCCTCCAGACGAATGTATGGTCAATGACTTTCACGCACGAGCTTCTCGGTCTCTCGGCCGCCGACGTCACCGAACTCCTGACCGTCGATCTCGCGATCGAGTCCCAGCGCAAGGCCTTCGGAAACCTGGCGTCCGGCGACGGCATCCTCGCCGAGCGGCTCCTGATGAGCGGTGCCGAGGAGTCGGTGTCCTTTTGTTATGCGGCCCGACTCGATGCCGGTTCGGGTGCAGTGTGCAAGTTCGGCAGCGTCAACCCAGGGAATGACGATCGCGGGCTGCCCCACATCTCGGCGTTGGTGACCGTCCTCGACGAGCTCACCGGCCTTCCCGTCGCGATCATGGACGGGACGAGCGTCACGACCATTCGCACCTCGGCGGCGAGCGCCGTCGCGGTCGAGGCACTGGCGCGACCGGGGTCGACCCGACTCGCCGTGATCGGTTCAGGCGTGCAGGCCGCCGCGCATGTGCGGGCAATCGCACGCGTGCTGGAGCTCACCGAAGTCGCGATATGGAGCCCGGATCGGTCCCGCCGCGAAGACCTGGTTCGAGTCCTGAATGGGGAGCTCGACTTCACCGTCGTCGCCGCGACGTCTGCGGCTGCGGCCGTCGGAGACGCCGATCTCATCGCCACCTGCACGTCGAGCAGCGCCCCCGTCCTGGAGAGCTCCTGGGTCAAGGACGGTGCGACGGTCGTCAGTGTCGGCTCGTTCGCACCCGACCGGTTCGAGATCCCCCAGGACCTCGTCGCACGCGCCGGCGCAGTCGTCGTCGACCACGCCGGGACGGCCGTCGAGCATGCCGGCCCGATCGTTCAAGCACTGGCCGACGGGACTCTGGAGGCGGCTGACCTCATCGAGCTCGGGGACGTCCTGATCGGCCGGAAGGTCGCCCGTACCAGCGCGGACCAGGTGATCTACTACAACAGCGTCGGTGTCGGTGTCCAGGATGCGGCTGCGGCGCAGGCCGTCCTCGCCGCGGCCCAAACCACCGGTCAGGGTCAGCGCATCAGCCTTTGACCGTATGGATGCCCGGATTGGTCAGTGAATCGGCTGCTGACTGCAATGCCCCGATGGCGCCCGCGACGGCCGGATTGGGCCTCGCCGCACTGTGCAACGCGATGACATGGCGTTGGACGCGCAGGTCATCGACCGTGGTGACCGCCACCCCTTCGCTGACGACATGCCCCAGCGCGGGCACCAGCGCGATCCCGAGACCCGATCGGACGAATCCCCGAACGACGTCGTAGTCGTTGCTCCGATAGTCCACGGCGGGGACGAAGTCGGCCTGGGCACAGATCCTGCGCAGGGACGAGGCTCCGGAGGATCCTTCGCGCGTCGAGATCCACTTCTCGTCCCGGAGATCATTCAGGGAGACCGGCTGGCCGACCAGCCGGTGGTCCGCCGGCAACAGCAGGAACAGGTCCTCGACCATCAGTTCGGTCGCCCGAAGTCCTTTGGGCCAGCTTCGCGGCACAAGGTCATACCGGTAGACGATGGCGAGGTCGAGCTCCCGGTCGTTGAGCAACGGTACGAGCTCATCGGGCTCGCCCTCGTCGAGATGGATCTCGAGGTGGGAATCAGCCGATATGAGCACCGGCAACGCTCGTGGCAGGAGCTGTTCGCTGGCGGTCGGGAAGCTGCCGAGGCGGAGCCGGCCTATCGTTCCCTCTGCCATCGATCGCACGTCTTCTTCCAGAGCGCCAAGGGCGGCCAGGACTTCGTGCGATCGCGAGGCAAGGAACTCGGCCGCCGGGGTCGGTCGGATGCTGTGCGCATCGCGATCGAAGAGCGGCATTCGCACAGAGCGTTCCAGGGCGGCGATCTGCTGGGAGACTGCCGACGCCGTGTAGCCGAGGCGCCGCGCCGCGTCGGCGAAGGAGCCGGTCAGGACCACCATCGCGAGGGTGCGCAGATGAACGGGGTTCAGCATGGGCAGTCAACTCCTGTCAGACGATGTTGAGTTCGGGGCGAACCTCCGAGCCGCCAAAACGCCGCGCGTCCAGCGCGCTCACGTCCAGCGAGGGCTTCTCGCCGAGATACAGGTCCCGCACGATTTCGCCCACTGCGGGAGCCATCAGGAATCCGTGTCCGGAGAACCCGGTGGCATACAGGAAGCGCGATACGTCGGGTGCCTCACCGATGAGCGCATTGTGATCGGGCGTCATTTCATACAGGCCGGCCCAGCCGCTCGCGATGCCGATGTCGGTGAATTCCGGTGTGCGACGCGCGATCGCGTCACCGAGCCGTGGAAGCCAGGAGTCATCCCGGGAAAGATTGAATCCCGGCGTCTGGTCGGGGTCCGACATCCCCAGCAGCAGGCCTTTGCCTTCGTTGTGGAAGTAGTAGCTCGTCGAGAAGTCGATGGTGAATGGCGTCGCCGGGCGCAAATCGGGAACCGGCGCCGTGACCAGAATCTGCCGGCGCAACGGTGTCACCGGCAGGTCGACCCCTGCGAATTCGCCGATCCGTTGCGACCAGGCGCCGGCGACGCAGATGACGGTGTCGGTCTCGATCCGCCCGGCCGCGGTGTCGACCGCCACGATGGCGCCATCGACTGTCTCGATGCCATTCACTTCACAACCGGTCAGCAGCCTGGCGCCCAGCTTCCGGGCCGCGGTGGCATACCCCAGCACCACGGATTCGGGTGTGCAGTGGCCGTCGCGCGGCGAATAGGCAGCAGCGAGGAGACCGTCGGTGTTGATGTAGGGAGACAACTTCTTCGCCTCGGCGACGCTGACCATGCGGGTCGTGACGCCGAGCGACTTTTGCAGCGCGACATTCGTCTCGAACGCCTCGACACTCTCGGGGGTGTCCAGCAGGAAGAGGTATCCGACCTGATGGAGATCGATCTCCTGATCGAAGACCTTGCCGAAGTTCTCGAAGACTTCCAGGCTGCGATGGCCAAGCTCGATGTTGAGCCGGTCCGAGAACTGGGCACGGACGCCGCCGGCCGCTTTGCACGTCGATCCCTCACCCAGCGCACCCTTTTCGAGCAGCACGACATCGGTCACGCCGGCTCGGCCGAGCTGATAAGCAATGCTCACGCCCATGGCGCCACCGCCGATGACCACCACCGACGCCCTGGCAGGCAACATACGGCCCGATCGCGCCATGGCCGAGGCCTACTGGGGGATGAGGTTACTGGCGACGAGATAGGTCAAGGCCGCGACGCCGGCAGCGGCGGGGATCGTGACGATCCAGGCGACGACGATGCCACGGGCGACACCCCAGCGGACGGCGCTGAAGCGCTTGGTCGCACCGGCACCCATGATCGCCGACGTAATCGTATGAGTCGTTGACACGGGCGCGTGCAAACCGATCGCCATGCCGTAGAGAATCGTCGCAGCAACCGATTCCGCGGCGAATCCGCGCGGCGGATCGAGCGCAATGATCCGTCGTCCCAAGGTGCGCATGATGCGTGCGCCACCGGAGAACGTGCCGAGCGAAATGGCCGTGGCTGCTGCCAGGACGACCCATAGCGGGATCTCGCGCTCGCCTGGTCCGGGGCCATAGCCGCCGGCGATGAGCGCGAGCACGATGACACCCATCGTCTTCTGGGCATCCTGCAAACCGTGACCGAGTGACATGGCTGCGGCCGAGATCGTCTGAGAGTGGCGGAAGCCGCGGTTGACCCGACTCGGGTTGGCCCGGCGGAAGATCCACATGATCGCCGTCATCACGATGAAAGCGCCGATGAATCCGAGCAGCGGGCTCATGATCATCGGGATGGCGACCTTGTCGACGACCTTGTCCCAGTCGACGCGTACGCCGGCAATGAGACCAACACCGATCAGCCCGCCGATCAACGCATGCGAGGAAGACGAGGGGATGCCGAAATACCAGGTGACGAGGTTCCAGGTGATGGCGCCGACGAGCGCACTGAGCACGATCGTGAGGGCATGCGCCGCACCGAGGGATTCGGGTTCGAAACCGACCAGAATGTCCTTGATGGTCTTGGCGACTTCGACGCCGAGGAGGGATCCGACGAAGTTGAGCACTGCGGCCATGATCAGCGCCAGGCGCGGGGTCAGCGCGCGCGTCGAAACCGATGTGGCGATGGCGTTGGCGGCATCGTGAAAACCGTTGGTGAAGTCGAAGAACAAGGCGATGGCGACAACAGCGATCACCAACGCCAGGGTGAGATCCACGGCTCAGGACTCCTTGACGGCGATCTGCTCCACCGTGTTGGCGACCGATTCGAGCGAGTCGATGGCGTGTTCGAGCGAATCGACGATGTCTTTGAGCTTGAGCACTTCGAGCGACTTGTAGTTGCCGCTGAACAGGTTGGCGACAATGCGCCGGTAGATGCGATCGCCCTGGTTTTCGAGGCGGTTGATCTCGATCCAGTATTCCTCGAGGTCCTTCATCGTCCGCAGTCCCGGCATGGCGTCCGCGGTCAATTGCGTGGCGCGCTGGAGGACTTCGACCTGCGCGGCGAATTCGCCCGGCAACTCATCGATGCCATAGAGGTTGATGAGGTCGACGCATTCCTCCATGAAGTCCATGACGTCGTCGAGGCTGCTCGCCAGTCGATAGATGTCTTCACGGTCGAAGGGTGTGATGAAGGTGCTGTTGACCCGCTTGACGATCTTGTGAGTCGTCTCGTCGGCCTGATGCTCAGCTTCACGCATCTTGTCGCCGATGTCTTTGCGATCGGCGTTGCCGTCGAGCATGAGAGCAAGAAGGTTCGATCCGTTGACGAGGTGAGCAGCTGCTTCGGAAAACAGTTCGTAAAACGTAGTTTCAACCGGTCGGATGCGAAACCGCACGACAAACTCCTGTCGAAGTTGAGATGGCCAGCACCATGCTAGAGGGTAGCCGTCGATTTCTGTCAATCGCGGTCGAAGCCGCAAATCAGGGCTCGGCGCTAGAGGCCGACCGGCAGTCCGAGGATCTCGTCAACTTCACGCTGGGTCAGGTGCTCATCACATGCTGAGGCGGCAATGATCAGGTTGCTCGTGAGCTCAATCTCATCGAGTGCTTGATCGTCGCGGAGGCGAGCGTCCAAAGGCACCGGCATCGGTGGTTCTCCCAGGTAGAGCGTTGGTGTTGCGTGCGTACAAATCAAGAGTACTGCGGCGGCACAACAGCTTTTGCAGCCCTCGCCAAACTCGACTCTTTCTCCCCCAAGTCTGGCCTATGGAAACGATTTGCGTGGCACAACTTCGAAACTGCCACCGATTCCGTACCCTTTTCACGAATGGTGAATACCGGCGTATGAAGGTCGTCCGGTCGGCTGGCACACTAGGACGCGCACATCTTGAGAAAGATGGGGCCTTTAGCTCAATTGGCAGAGCAGCGGACTTTTAATCCGCGGGTTGTGGGTTCGAGTCCCACAGGGCCCACCACCTGCTTGTATTGCTTCGGTTGATCCGAGGTTGCTAGTAGCACCGCTTCGCAACCCGGTTCGGGGGTACGACCATGAGTGAGCGCGTTACGCCATCGTCACGCGCCTCGCGATCGTCTCTTGTCGTTGTCGTTGTCGCGAGCCTCGCGCCACGTCCGGCGCTGACCAGGCGACAAGAAGATTGCCGCCATTCCCGCCGCCGGTATCCCGAAAAGCAGCGGCGCCAACCCGGCGCTGATCGGTAGCCGATAGAGCGGAACGAGAACGAGCGCAAGTATCGAGACGCCGACGAGATAGGACGTCACGGGCAAAATGGCCACGAACGGGTGATTCCGTATCGTGACGTTCACGAATCGTCCAGCGATCATGTTGATGGCCACTGCGATGAAAACTCCCGGATAGACCAGCACCCACAGTCCTGCGCCTTCTCTGAGACCTCTGACCAAATCAGGAATCCAGATTGTGGCGAGTCCGAACGCCGCGATCCACCAGGAATAGCGCCGGAGCCAACCTGAGAACTCCGACGACTTGCTCAAAGTCGCGTTCTCCGCGCTGTCCGCATATTTCACTGTGGGCATGCCTGGCACCGGGTCGGAGAGTCCGCCATCCAGTGTTACCAACTTTCGGAGGTTCGGGACCACCTCGTCGAGCTTGTGTCTGGCACGGCCGCTGAGGTAGAAGGTCGCCTCAGAACCATCGCCGGTGCGAATTCGCAAGCCACGGTGGAAGGCCGCCCATCCCGCGCCCCGAAGAGTGCGTTCGACAAAGTCGACATCGGAGATTTCGGCAAGGCTGGGCTCGAACGACCAGGCTTCAGGATCGGGCGTCTGCCACTTACCGGGGCGAAACCGCAGGTGGCCACGGTCAATGCGGAGCTTCCCGCCGACCGCCTCCTCACCCGCGACCCGAGCCACACCCCAACTCAATTCGCCAGACGTGGCCATGTGCTCACACTAGGGGCCTTGCGAATTCTCGGCAGCGAAGTACCCGAATATGCGTAGTGCCGGGTCATGCTGGCTGCGACTATTCACGTATGGCTCGAACTGCGCAAGGCTGTAAGGACCTGCCCGGCCCCCCGGCACAGGCGTCTTCGAAGCTCAGGCGCGGAAGGCGCATGGCAACCGTTCCCGTCGTCGCGACCATCGCAGCAATCTGGCTGACAGCAGCCGGATGCGTTCATTTCGAAGACGCGACTAGTGATGGCGCCAACTGCAGCCCTCCCACGGGAGTTCAGACCATTGAGAAGTACTCGAAGCAGGTTTGCGAGGGCGAGCGCCCGGAGCGACTACCGGTTGCGTCCATGGCTCAGCTCAACGAGATCATCTCGAGGATTCAGCGGCTTTGGCCGGAGCTGGGAATCGATCCGGACCGGTTCGGCCAGGCGGTCATGAGCGTGTGCGTGTCTTTGCTCGGAGATGCAAGCCGCGCTGATATCGCGCCTCATGCAGCGGAATGGTTCAGTGGCGGAAAGGGCAGCCTCTCACTGGCTCAGTCCAAGAGCATCGTCGATCTCATCGAGACCCAAGGCTGGTGCGTGATGTGATGACCCTTCGCCTGATCCTTGACAGTTATGTCGGTCGATCCTTGGCGCTCGACTCATCCCGGACGACGCACGCGCTCCTGCAGGCCGGCGGCCAAGCCGAGGATCGTGGTGTAGTCGAAGAATCCTCCCGCGACCTCCGCCAGCCTCTTCCTCTTCACTGGGCCGAGGATCAGCCGGAAATGGAGCCGGGTCTTCTGCCCCTCGCTGGGCGTCAACCTGATCGCCCAGCTCAGGTTGGTATTTCCGCGGGTTGACCTGTAGACGAGTAGGCGGCCGGCATCGATCTGAGCGACCTCGAAGTAGGCGCCGGTACCGCCGTAGTCGGGGATGACGTCTCCCACGCCGAGGTCCTGGAAACGGGCGTCGATGGTCCGGGACCCGCGACGCTTCTTCGGGATGAAAAGCTCGACCGATCGCGGGAAGTACCAACCCGCGCGCTGCTTGCCGAGCTGGACGATCCATGGCCAGACGACGGACGGAGCGGCGTCGACGGTGAAGGCCCGATCCATCGTGACGTCGGGCCGCGCCACGATGTCGTCCCCTGGGAGAGGGGCCGCGTGCTCCAGGCGCGTCGCCTTGACGCTGATCAAGCCCATCAGCCGACGCGCGCCGCCAAGGTGCCGTCAGGGAGCAGAACCTCGACGAGCATCCCCGTCGTGAGCTGGCGACTCCGCCGCGTATCGACTTCTCCGTCGACCTTGACGTCTCCACCGACGATGAGTTCACGCGCATGCGAGCCGGACTCGGCGAGGTTCGCCAACTTGAGGAACTGGCCGAGCTTGATGGTGCCGTCGGAGGTCTCGATCGTCGGGATTTCGTCAGCGCTCATAACTCCAGTCTGTCAGTCCACCCTTGGCACTGGCCATCACCGAGTGGCTCTAGCGGCCCTCTTTCGGCGGCATCGACTCGAGCTGGGCCCCGAGATGCTCGTGGAACTTCCCGTCGATCCGGCGCAAGAGCCGCGCCCTCACCGCCGGGCGCAACCAGGATTCGAATGAGTCGCGTATGGCACGGTTGCGGAACTCGTAGCCGCGGGCGCCGATGCGCAGTATGCCCAGGTCGGCGAGGGCGTCGAGCCGCGACTGGATCGTGTCGACGTCGTCGGGTTCACGACCCTGAACCCCGCCCATCTCGAAGACCGTCCCGGCCGAGACCGGATGATCCACAATGGCGAGGAGCTCACAGAACTCCATCTCCTCGATGCTGAGCTGCTCCAGCAGGACGCGGAAATGATCGCCCACGGGTGGCATGCCCGCCACGGCCGCCGCGTCGTTGTAGAGGTCGAGACCACCGACCGTCGAGATGATCCAACCCGAAGCGATCCATTCGCGGAGGATGGTGACGGCTTTGCCCGCCAGCCCACCGCTCTGCTCTTTCAGGTCCCGGAGCAGTCTCGGCGTGGCCGTCCCCGACAGGATCACTCCCGCGAGCGCAGCCAGGTCCGGGTCGGAAATCGTGCCGGTGCTCTTCCGATACAACGTGATGTGACTGTCAAGGACGTTCTCCTCGAGCAGGTCCCCCGCCTCATCCGACGTGATGATCGCGATGACCCGAGGAACACCCGAGTCGAGACCAGTCAGGAACGCCATCAACGTGGTGACTGCCCACGCCGGGTCACCATCGACCGGACCCCACACCGCGACATCGGACCGGCGGTCGCTGACGACACTGGCGAGCTTGACCGCAGTCGACGAACCGTGTCCGTCGTCGAGGAGCTGGCGCACGCGTGCCCGGGGCACTCGCGCAACCGCTGCCTGCAGGAGCGACTCGCGACCCGATCCGTCGGGACCGGTCAGGCAGACGACTTCGCAACCGTCGCTGGCGATGCTTTCGGCAATCACCTTGGCGAGCGACGCGACCTCGGCTTCCCGCCCGGTGAACGGGGTCGGCGGACCCTCGTCGAAGTCACCGGAGAGGATCTGGATGTGGACCGCCCTGGTCTGCGGCGACGGGTCGGCGCCGAGCTCCTGGGAGAGATTGACCCGGCAGTGCTCGAATGCCCGCAGCGCCAGCTCGATCTCGCCGAGACCGGTGTGGGCCAGCATGAGCGAACGGTGGGGACGCTCGAAACACGGATCGGAAGCAATCGCCAGAGTCGAGAAATCGATCGCGTCCCGCATCCACAAAAGCTGGACGGCGCTCTCGCTGGCGTCGGCCAGCAGCATCTGCCGGCTCATCTTCAACGTTTCGCGCACCTCGGTCGCCCATACGCTCTTGTCGTCGTAGGCACGGAAGTCCGCGACGTACAGCGCTTCGGCTTCGCGGGCGAGTGCCACGACCCGCGCCCATTCGCGGGCATGCATCGCGGCACGCGCTTCATTGACGATTGACTGAAAGGCGACGACATCGACCCACACGTCTCGCAACACCAGTCCGCCCAGGTGCCTGTCGATGCAGGCCGAACCCAGGGCCCGGCGGACACGGGAAGCAGCGGTGCGCAAGCTTGCACGCGCCTTGACCTCGTCGACATCGGGCCACAGCTTGTCGAGGATCCCGTTGACACTGACTGGACGGTTGGCATTGAGGGCGAGCAGCCGGAGCAGGTCGGTTGTTTTGCCCGTGCTCCATTCGTCGCCGTCGACGACGTCACCATCTGACCGGCGGACAAAAAGCCGGCCGAGCATGCGGATTTCTATGCGGTCGGTCATCCCGACGGCTCTCCGATCCGTGGCATCGGCCCGAGTGCGGCGCCGGTATGCACAACGGGACGAAATCCCGATACCGACGTCCGAGCATGAAGTACAGAACTTAGGGAACATCGTCAGAATACGTTGGCTCGTATGACTTTGAAGCCTTACTGGGAATATTGTCCCGTATTCAACCGCTGCTAGACCACGTCTAGACCTTTCGGAAAACAATGGGGAATGCGGTGACGGCATCGAGTTCGTTCGCGATGGCCCCTCGGAACGTTGGAAGTCGCCTGCATCCGGATGAAATATGGTCCTTCATTGCGCCGGACCGTCGCCGAGACGGGCTTTCACGATGCCTTGACGATGCTGAGACATCATCGCCAACGGGAGCAAAGCGTGCGATTTTCCGGGCACGTGCAGAGCTACCGCGCAAGGTGCGAAGGTCATCGCCCCCGAGGATGCCGCACCAGCGCGGCAAGAGGGAGGCCCCACGGTTGCCCGAGTTTCCGTGGGGTCACCTGCCTCTTCGTGGCGCAAATTTGGCTGCCTACAATTTGCACGCGCGAGAGAACGAGGGCGGTCGTCGCGGACCGCCCCCGTCCCTTGCGCTGTGCGCTCAGACCGCGACGGCCTTCCGCCCGTCGCCTCGGTGTTCGCATAGGGTCGAGGAAAAGGAGCCAGTCATGACCGAGGAATCCACGCCGGAACGCTACAAGCGCCTTGCCCACCTCTTCGGCAACACGGTCAGGTCCCTGGTCGCCGAGAGCTGGGACAAGCCCTCGCCTTGTGAAGGCTGGACTGCCCGGGACGTGCTGGACCACGTCCTCACGTCCGAGGCCGACATCGCTCCCAAGGTCGGGCTCTCCATCGAGCGGTCCGGCGACGTCAGCAGAGATCCAGTCGACGCCTGGGTCGAGGTGCGCGATGCCATGCAGGCGATCCTCGACGATCCGGACAAAGCCGGGTTGACCTATCAGAGCCTCGGCCGGCAGACCACGTTCGAGGACACCATCGACCGGTTCATCTGTTTCGACCTGATCGTGCATCGCTGGGACATCGGCCGCGCCGCCGGCGAGTCCATCTCCTGGGACGCCGGGGACATTGCCTTCGGCAACGCCTTCCTCGACGTGATGGGGCAGATGTTCTACGACTACGGCGCCAGCAAGCCGGCCCTGCCCGTGCCGGACGATGCCTCTGACCAAGACAAGCTGTTGTGCCGTACGGGACGCGATCCGCAGTGGTCCGCTCCGTGACAGATCGCACCTACCGCTTCGTCATTCGCGTCTTCGCACTCGCCTTCGGCCTTCTCGGCATCCGCTTCGACGTCCGCGGGATCGACAATCTGCCCGCCCACGGCCCGGCCGTCCTCGCCGGCAACCACATCGGTTTCCTGGACTTCACCTTCGTCGGCTATGCGGCCCGTCAACGCGACCGCCGGGTCCGCTTCATGTCGAAGCGATCGATCTTCGGCCGCCCGGTCGTCGGCAGGTTCATGCGGGCGATGCGACACATCCCGGTCGATCGACGGTCCGGAGCGGTCGCCTATCGCCAATCCCTTCGCCTCCTCGGCGAGGGCGAAGTCGTCGGAGTCTTCCCCGAGGCGACGATCAGCCGATCCTGGCTGCTCAAACCGTTCAAGCGAGGCGCGGCCGGTATGTCGGTCTCCCGGCGGGTGCCGCTCGTGCCGGTGATCATCTGGGGCGGCCACCGCATCTACACCGTCGACGGTCATCGGAGCCTGCGACGCGGGCGACCCGTCACGGTTCTCCTCGGCACTCCCCTTCATCCGCAGGAGGGCGAGACCGTCGATGAGTTGTCGGCGAGGCTCCATACGAGCATGGAGGCGCTGCTCGACGAGGCGATTGACACCTATCCCGACCAACCCCGCGACGACGCCGACCGCTGGTGGCTGCCCTCGACCAAAGGCGGCAGCGCTCCCGATGCCGAGACGGCCGCCCACCTCGATCGCGAAGCGCTCGCGCGCATCGGCGACTCGATCGACGATTGACACCTGCCCCGGCGCCGAGACGCGATGGACCCCGGAGCAATAGTCTGTTGACATGACCGAACCCCAGGACCCCCAGAACCTGCCGCCCTACCCGGCAGCACCCCCACCACCCGCATCGCCCTATGGAGCGCCGACCTATCAACCGGGCAACCAGCCCCAAGGCGACCCCAACGCCCGGCCGGGAACGGTCACCTCCGCTGCCTGGATCGCCATCGTGCTCTCGGTCCTCGGTCTGCTCGGATCGCTCGGCATCATGGCCGTGACCTCCCGCGCGGTCGACTACGTCATCGAGCATCCCGAGGAATTCGACGCGCAGGCGAGCGACATGCCGGCAGCCAGTGACCTTCGCTCCGTCCTCACCGTCTTCGCGGCCATCTTCATCGTCGCATCGGTGATCGGGATCCTCGCCGCCTTCGCCACGCTGAAGCGCCAAGGATGGGGGCGCATCCTTCTCGTCGTCATGTCGACACTCGCCGCCCTCGTGTCCATACCGTTCAGCCTGGGACTCGTCGGCCTTCCGTGGCTTGCCGGTTCGATCGCCGTCATCGTGTTGCTCTTCACCAACCACGCCAACGCCTGGTTCCGGGGCGGGGTCCAACAGCCGTGATCGCCACACGGAGTCCTTGGCTGGCAGCCTTCGCGGCCATGTCCGTCATTCACCTTGGCCTCAATGCCGCCGAGGTCTCTCCGTGGGACAGCATCACCAAGTGCCTGATCATGCCGCTTCTCGCGGCATGGGTGTTCACCGAGGACGGGCCGCGCCTCATCGTCGCGGCCCTCCTCATCAGCACGGTCGGCGACTTCTTCATGGAGTTCGACGACCTGTTCACCTTCGGGATGGCGGCTTTCGCGATCGCGCACATCTGCTTCATTCGCTTCTTCGTGTCGAGAGGCGCTCTCGGCGAGCTGCGCAAGAAGCCCTGGATCGTCCTCATGTATGCCGCCGCGGCGATCGCCCTCGTGGCCTACATCTGGTCGGGGCTCGAAGCCGACATCAGGCCGGCCATTCCGGTCTATGCCGCCTTGCTCGCAGGCACCGCGTCCACATCCCTGGCGACCGACGGGCGGGCCGGGCTCGGTGGCGCACTGTTCCTCGTGTCCGACGGCATCATCGCACTCGGGGAGGCCGGCAAATGGCAACCCGAGCCGAGCAGCGTCTGGATCATGCTCTTCTACATCCTGGGACTGTTCTTCCTGTCCGCCGGAATCCTCAACCGCGAACGCAACACCCGCGCGGCCGGCCCGGGCTTCGACCCCACCGTCCGCACGGACTGCTGGCCGCGGCTCCCCGCCGCATAGGCCCCTCACCCTGAAGTGACGCCTTCCACCGGGCCACCCGGGTCTATCGTTCGGGGAAAAGGAGCACAACATGGCCACCAATCCCAAAGACGCGTTCGATTCCGCGGCCGCCCTCGCCGCGGAATCGGTCAAGAAGGCGGCCGGACTGGCCGAAGGCGCCGCTGAAGTGATCAAGACCAATGTCACCGATGCCGCGGCCGAGTTCGTCAAGGGCGCCGCCGGGATCGCCGGCGCCGTCGCCGCCAAGGGCCAGGAGCTCCTGGGCAAGAAGGACGAGTAGCCCATACTGAGCAAGGTGAGCGAAATCGACCCGCCCGAAGTCCAGGGAGATCCCGCCTGCTGGCTTCATCGCGTATGCCAGAACTGCGGCGCGCTCGCCGATGACGAACGTCCGACCGTATGCCTGCGCTGCGACTCAACAGAGTTCGGGGACTAGACCATTGTTCGGCACGCTTTCGCCCGTTTCCGCGGGCCAATTGACCTTCGACGTACGGACAGCAGGGCCTGACGACGGCGAACCGGTTGTCCTGTTGCACGGCTTCCCGCAATCAGCAGCCGGCTGGGATCTCGTGGTACCGATGCTGATCGAAGCCGGTCTGCGCGTCATCGCCCCGAACCAACGCGGATACTCGGCCGGCGCCCGCCCCACGGACGTCTCGGACTACACAACCGATGCACTGATCGGCGACGTCGTCGACCTGCTCGATGCCCTCGAGATCGACTCAGCACACATCGTCGGGCACGACTGGGGCGCCGCCGTCGCGTGGCCCCTCGCCGCCGGTCATCCCGACCGCGTCAGGACGCTGACCGCCGTGTCCGTCCCTCATCTCGCCGCCTATGGCCGGGCCCTTCGGGAGGACTCCGATCAGCAACACCGCGCTTCCTACATCGGCCTGCTGAGGCAGCGTGGCAAGGCCGAGGACCTCTTGCTCGAGAACGACGCCGCCCGGCTGCACGCGATGTACGGCGACGCCGTGCCGGCCGATCAGGCCGCCGAGCACGTGCGGATCCTCAGCGAACCGGGCGCCCTCACGGCGGCACTCAACTGGTATCGCGCCATGACCGCCGAGCTCGGTGAGCTGGCCAGCGTCAAAGTGCCGACAACCTATGTCTGGAGCGACGGCGACACAGCCATCAGCCGGTCGGGCGCCGAGAACTGTGGCGCCTTCGTCGATGCGCCCTATGAGTTCGTAGAGCTGGCAGGGATCAGCCACTGGATCCCTGAACAAGCGCCCGAGGCGCTCGCCACGGCAATCCTGAAGCGGGTCACTTCCTGCTGAGCGGCCACCCGTGGGGATCGTCGAGACTGCGGCCCACCCGGGCTGCGTAGACGTTCCAGCTTTCGGCGCGCAGGGCATACCACTCACGCTGACTTTGGGCGAGGTTGGCGAGCGTCCCCTTGCCGATGTGGGGGTGCCGGGCACCCATTTCGTAGGCAACGTCGCGAGCGGCCCGGGCGTCGCACGTCGCGTCGTGCGCATTGTCGATGGTGACGCCGTAGTAGTCGCAGACGTTGGTGAGCTTGCTCTGGCCGAGTCGACCGCGCTCGATCCCCCAGTCGATGACGTAGGGGTCGACCACGAGCAGGCGGTCCCAATCGGGTTGATGCAGGCCCCACCGATCGGCTTCGGCCTGGAGCATCGTCAGGTCGTAGCTGGCGTTGAAGACGACGAGGCCGACGCCCTTGTCGATGACGGACTGGACCCAGTCGACGATCATCGCGATGCCAACGGCTGCCGTCTGGGCATCGAGCACGTGCTCATCGCTGATGCCGTGGACATCGGAAGAGAGCGGTGGGATCGGAATGCCCGGATTGATCATGCCGACGCGGTCGGCGCCCTGATCGCCCAGGAGCCCGTAGCTGACGACCCGGTCCCGCAGCGGGTCGATGCCGGTGGTCTCGAAGTCGAGCGAAGCGAGCGGCACCTCATGCCAGCCCTCATGATTGCCGCGTTCGGGTGGAGCGGGCCGGCAATCGACGCAATAGGTCTTCCAGCCGCCGTGCGGTCCCACCATCGTGCCCAGACCCACAGCAACCCGCGCTTGGCATCCCTCGCACTGACCTGCGTATTTGTTGTCCATCAACCCGAACCTCCTGCGGTACAACGTAGTGGCACGTTCTGACAGCCTTGCGTCACACCTAAGTGGTACGTTCGTCCGAGGTTGTACGGGCCTTCGGAGGGCGGACATGGCAATCGCGGGATTTGCCCCGAAGAAGACACTGATCACGGGTGCGGCCAGCGGGATCGGCCGGGCCACGGCGCTCGCGGTCGCCCGCGAAGGAGCCCAACTCGTACTCACCGACGTCGACAAGGCGCGTCTCGAGGATGCCGTCGAAGACATCCGCTCCCACGGCGGATCGGTCCTGATGGCCGAGGCGTTCGACATCGCCAGCATCTCCACCTGGGGCCGCATCCAGGACCTCGAGCACCACCATTGGCGCCGCACTGTCGAGATCGATCTGATGGGTCCGATCCACATCCTGGAATCGTTCGTGCCGCCGATGATCGACGCTGGTCGGGGCGGCCACATCGTCAACGTCTCCTCCGCTGCCGGACTCTTCGACCTGCCGCTGCACGCGCCATACAGTGCGGCGAAGTTCGGCCTTCGTGGCGTCAGCGAGGTGTTGCGGTTCAACCTCGAGCGCCACAACATCGGCGTCACCCTCGTATGCCCCGGAGCCGTCGACACACCGCTCGTCGGCACGGTCGACATCGTCGGTGTCGACCGCGACGACCCGAAGGTCCAGCGGGCGATTGCCGATTTCCAGCGCCATTCGGTGACGCCCGATCAGGCGGCGCAGGCGATCCTGAAAGGGGTCAAGCGCGGCAAATACCTCGTGTTCACGTCTCGCGACATCCGCGTCGGCCATTGGGCACAGCGATATTTCCCGTTCGGCTACCGGTTCGCGATGCGGCGCCTCAACAGGCGCGTGCAGGAGCTCGTCGACCGTCAGTGACGGCTCAGCCTTCCTGCCGGTCCTCCGTGGCCTCATCTTTTTCACGCTGATTGGCCTTGACCTGCTCCTTGAGGTCCTTGACCTGCTTGCGGCGGCGTGACATGAGCATGCTGGTGCCGGACAGTAGCACCGCCATCAGCGCGCCGACAGCGACGCCGATCAGGGTCGCCCAGCGGAAACCGGGGGCATCGACGTCGAAGATCCGCTCGCCGGCGTGCGCGGCCTTGCTGTTGGACGCGACCACGGCGAGGGTCAGCCAGTTGGGTGCAGCCAAGGCCAGGGCGATGATCGCGACGACCACCTTGGCCTTCCAGTTGAGGAACTTCCTGCGGATCTGGAAGAACAGCACCAGCGGCACAAACGTGAACGCGAAGCCGTAGAACAAGCCCCACAAGGTTCCGGCGGTGAATCCACCGTTGACCTGGTCGGCAACCCGCTGGGCCCACCAACGCGGCAGGAAGGACGCCGCGGCCTTGTAGAGGATGAAGCCGACGACGATCGCCACGAGGAGCATGACACCCTGACGGACCCATCGCTTCGTGGATGGGCGGTCGTTGTCGATCGCCGCCCGCTCGACCGCGTCCGGCTCCTCTTCTTCGCTCATAACGTCATCATGCCCGGGTCACGCATCGATTACGAGTCTGCGAGCGCCTGCCATTCGACTTTTGTCACGTCGCCGGTCTGCTCGAGACCACGTGCCTTCTGGAAGGCCTTGACAGCCTCGACCGTCACCGGGCCGAAGTAGCCGTTGCGATTCGCGGTCGGCATCGCAAGCGCAGTCTGCAAGACAGCACCGGTTTGCCGGTCGCGTACTTGGAGATCGTCGACCCCGCATAGTTGGCGAGACCGTATGCGGCCGCCGATCCCGGCGAGTAACCCTTGGCGACATCGCTGGTCACATCGGCCGGCTTGAGGGCGCCCCAGGTCGGAACGTCGAGGGCCCCGGTCCATGGGAGGTCCCGCTTCTCCTGGAACGCCTTGACCGCAGCCCATGTTGCCGAGTCGAAGACGCCGGTCTTGGAGACCTTGAGCAGACCTTGCGCCGTTTTCACCGACGCGGCGCGTGATCCATACATCTGGACGGTGTTCTTGTTCTTCTTGACCAGAGCCGACGGCGTGTAGCAGCGCGACGTGTTTGCCCACGACCTCAACACCGCGTGCTGGCCGGCGAGCCGCGCGCACGGTCCATAATCCACGGGCTGCACTTCGCCGGTCCAGAAGGAGGTGTCGGCGCGGGCGCCATTCCAGCTGAAGGAGACGTGGATGTGATCGGTATGCCCGCTGCTGGCGCGCCAGCCGTCCTTCTCGCGGTAGACGGCCCAGATCTTCTTGTTGTGGATGACATACATGATGCCGAGTCGACGGGCATTGGCACCGTGGTCGGCGATCACCCATGCGAGGGAGTCCCCGGCGGCGGCTTTTCCTTGGCGTTCTTGGTGTTGAGCATCCAGTCCCAGGCACGGCCCTCACTGTGCTCGGACACGCGTTCGGTGCAGCCGCGGCTGATGTTTCCCTTGCTGCCGACCTTGTAGGTCGCGAGGACGAGGTCACGCAGCTTTTTCGGGCCGGCCAAGTCTCTTGGACTGCACGAGACCTGGGGAAGATAGAGCGAAGGGGGATCCATTGCCTTGGGCTGCGCGACGGGCGGCTTGAGGCCTTTGGGAGATTTCGGCAAGGGTACGGGCGGGCTCTCCGCCGACTCCGCCGGAAGTTGACCAAGTCCTACGGCCAGCACGATGACAACAAAAGACACGGCAACACGACGCAACATCTGACTTTCCCCCGATAGTTGTGCGAATCTCTCCATCGTGGATCCATTTGTCCCAACTGTCACTTGGTTCCCGGTATTCACGGCTGTCACACCGCAGAAGGCGTCATATTCGGCCAAGGGTGAGCCGGTAGATTGTCCCCGTGCGCATTGCTACCTGGAACGTCAACTCCATCCGCTCCCGAATCGACCGAGTCGCCGCCTGGATCGAGCGCAGCGACGTCGACGTCCTCGCCCTTCAGGAGACGAAGTGCAAGGAGGATCAGTTCCCCTTCGAGAGCTTGCACGACCTCGGCTATGAGGTCGCCCATTTCGGCATCAACCAATGGAACGGCGTCGCGATCATCTCTCGCGTTGGCCTCGAGGACGTCGCGACCTCGTTCGCCGACGATCAGCCCCAGTTCGGCGAACCGGCCATACTCGAGCCGCGATCGATCGGCGCGACCTGTGGCGGCCTGCGCATGTGGAGCCTGTATGTGCCCAACGGCCGCGAGCTCGGGGATGTCCACTACGACTACAAGCTCGACTGGATCGACAAGCTGACCACGTCGACGAAGGCCTGGCTCGCCGACAACCCGGACGCGCAGATCGCGTTGACCGGAGACTGGAATGTCGCTCCTCAGGACGAAGACGTCTGGGACATGGCGGCGTTCGACGGCAGCACCCATGTGTCGGTTCCCGAACGCGAGGCCTTCCAGAGCGTGCTCGATGCCGGATTCACCGACGTGGTGCGACCTCATACGCCGGGCCCCGGGGTCTACACCTACTGGGACTATCAGCGGTTGCGGTTCCCCAAGCGTGAGGGCATGCGCATCGACTTCGTGCTCGCCTCGGACACTCTCGCCAAACGCGTCACCGGCGCACACATCGACCGCGAAGAACGCAAGGGCAAAGGCGCCAGCGACCACGCGCCCGTCGTCGTCGATCTCGACTGAGGACGCGTCAAGCCGTCGCGGTCCCGGTGAAGTAGCGTCCACCGGCGGGACTGGCGTGGACGCTGCGCCACCGCCGGGCGGGTTCAGCTCACCCAGGTGGGGCGCAATGGCCAGCTGGCGTTGCCGAGCTTGTCGGTCTTGACCGCCAGCACGTGATGGAGCTCGATCTCGTTGCGCTCGAAGGCGAGTCGGGAGCCGGCCATGTAGACGCCCCACACCTTGGCGGTGCCCATGCTGACTTCCTTGCGGGCCTCTTTCCAGTGCTCTTCGAGGTTGCGTGACCAGCCGGCGAGTGTGAGCGCATAGTGCTCGCGGAGGTTCTCGACGTGCCGGACTTCGAGACCGTTGTCCTGGATCGCGGTGGTGATGCGGCCGACTCCGGTCAGCTCCCCGTCGGGGAAGACATAGCGGTCGATGAAGGCGCCGGTGTCGGTGGACCGGTTGTCCGGACGGGTGATGCAGTGATTGAGGAACCGGCCGCCGGTCTTGAGGTGCGAATCGACGAAGCCGAAGTAGGAGTCGAAGTTGCGGACGCCGATGTGCTCGGTCAGCCCGATCGAGCTGATCGCGTCGAAACCGGTCTCGGTCACATCGCGGTAGTCCAGGAATCGCACCTCGGCGAGGTCTTCGAGACCCTCGCGCTTGATCGCTTCCTGCGCCCAGAGCGCCTGCTGCTCGGACAACGTGACACCGAGGACCTTGACGCCATAGTGCCGCGCCGCGTGGCGGACCATGCCGCCCCAACCGCAGCCCAGGTCGAGCAGCCGCTGACCGGGTTTGAGATCGAGCTTGCGCGCGATCAGGTCGTACTTCTCGAACTGAGCCGTCTCGAGCGTCGCGGCTTCGGCGGGGAAGACGGCACACGTGTAGGTCATCGACGGCCCGAGCACGTATTCGTAGAAGCGGTTGGACACGTCGTAGTGGTGGTGGATCACGGAGGCGTCACGGTTTTTGCTGTGCCGGAGTCCCTCGAGGGCACGACGCCACTTGGGCAGGTGCTCCTCCGGTGGCGGCGGTGGCGGCTTGAGGTTGCCGAACCCCAGGCTCCGGATGATCTGCAGCATCTCGGCCGGCGGCGGCATCTTGACCTTCAGCTGGCTTTGCAGAGCGACCATAGCGTCATACGGATTGCCCGGATGGGCCCCGTCGAGCTCGAGGTCGCCGGCCACATAGGCGCGAGCGAAACCGAGGTCACCGGGGGCGGTCATGAGGTAGGACAGTCCGCGTTCGTTGAGCAAACGCATTTGTATGGCCGCGTCCTCGGGCCCGGCGCTGCTGCCGTCATAGGCCGTGAATCGGAACGGCAGGCCGTCCTTCATGAGCCGGTCGAACGCGTCCGCAATGGAGATTCTGGTGCCGATGTCGATAGTCATCTGTTCCTCACCGCTTTGTCATACAGATCCGTCAGGCGTCCGTGGGGGTCGTAGCGTTTGCGCACGGTGGCGAGGGTGTCACCGCCATACATCTTGTCGAAAGTCATTCGGTCGTAAAAGGCTTCCGAGTAGAGAGATTTGTGTCCCCCGAGCGCGCTGACCTTGGCCTCGATGCTTCGGTTGACGGCGCCTTCGGGACTGTCGGCGGCAACCTCGACCGTGCCCCAGAAGCCGACATTGACGTAGGTCTCGCCGACGGCCAGCGGGTAGAGCGGCCACGGCCGCTGGGCCTGCAACGGGCAGAGCCAGACCGGCCGCATACCGACCTCGTCGTCGAACCAGTCGAGGAATTCGGGCAACGCGTCGAGTGGGACCTCGATGTCCTGGATGACGCGTTCGCGCCCGGACACCTTCTTGAGCCGGTCGAGCTTGCCGCTGATGTTGATCTTCGAGTCGAGGCCGACGAGTCGGTGGTAGACGTCGCTGCGGCGCCAGCGACGCGGCCAGACCCGACGCACCCACCGGTTCTGCGCGCCGAAGGCGCCCGAGCACCAGAACCAGTCGGTGTCCCAGCGCCAGATGTAGTCATACATCGTGAGCGCGTCGAGGCTCCGCTGCTGGATCGAGCGGTAGTAGATCTGTTGTCCGGCGTAGTCGCTGGTCGGTTGCTGCTCGTCGGTGGCAGCACCGTCCTCAAAGGCGGCCAGCGTCAGGTAGATCTCGGTCGGGTTGAACGAGACGCCGTCGAGGCCGTCTACCCGCACGCCCTCCCACGAACCCTGGGCAACGATTTGGTCGATCGCCTTCGCCGCATCGGGCACGTCGTTGAAGCGGAGGTGCCGCAGATTGACGAAGCCCGGCACTGCTTCGAGCTTGATCCTGAGCCGGGTCGCGTAGCCGAGGCTGCCGTAGGAGTTGGGGAACGCATCGAACAGATCGGCGTGGTCGTTGTCGGGGCTGGCCGTCACGATCTCGCCGCTGCCGGTGAGGATGTCGAGCTCGAGCACCGATTCGTGCGGCAGCCCGTTGCGGAACGACGTCGCCTCGATGCCGAGGCCGGTGACCGCCCCGCCAAGGGTGATCGTGCGCAGTTGCGGGACCACATACGGGATGAGTCCGTGCGGCAGTGTCGCGTCGACAAGGTCCTCATACGTGCACATGCCCTGCACGTCGGCGGTCTTGGCACTCTTGTCGATGACGATGACGCCGTCGAGGCCGGAAACGTCGAGGCCGGGCTGGTCCGAGGCGGCGCGCGGGCGGAAGAGGTTGGAGGTCTTCTTGGCGAGGCGAATGGGGGAATCCTGCCCGATCCCGCGATAGGAATCGACCAGCGTCTCGACGGCCCGTTCGTGGGCTCCCCAACCCTTCACGAACCCCACTCTTTCATAGTCGGCACTCTACGAAAGCGCCATATACCTGAGGGCTGCGGCATAGCCTTCGATGCCCATGCCGACCACGACCGCGGTGGCGATGTCGCTCAGGTAAGAGGTGTGCCGGAACGCCTCGCGGGCATGCACGTTGCTCAGGTGCACCTCGATGAGCGGCGCGCTCAGTTGAGCAGCCGCGTCGCGGATGGCGACCGACGTATGCGTCCAGGCGCCGGCGTTGAGGATGACCGGTGCACCGTCGTCGGCGGCCTCGTGCAGCCAGCCGATGAGTTCGGCCTCGGTGTCGGTCTGGCGCACATCGACGTCCAGGCCGAGCTCCTTGGCGACCTCTTCACACCGCGCGACAAGGTCTGCATACGTGGCCGAGCCGTAGATGTCGGGCTCGCGCACGCCGAGACGGCCCAGGTTGGGGCCGTTGAACACGTGGACGGTCATGAGTTCACCTTTGCATCTGCCAGATCAGGACTTCGGCCGGTTCTCCCCCGCTTGCCGCGGTGGCACTCAGATCATAGGCGCCCGCGTCGCTGAGACGGAGCGCATCGCCGGCCCGCAGGAGGTGCTCCGCGGCCGACACTGTGCCGGCCGCGACGTGCACGTATGAGCACGCGCTGGCCGGGACGTGAATCATCTGGCCCGGCTCCAGTCGCGCGAGCAAGAGCTCCGCCTTGCGCTGCAGGACCGAGACCGTCGCGATGAGCTCGCCGGCGCCCGCAGGCACCTCGGCCTGCTCGTATGAAGGCTCGCCGGCGTTGTCCGATCGGAGCATCATCTGCATGAACCTGAGGTCCTCGGTCTTGGACGCGTTGCGCTCGCTGTGCTGGACGCCGTCGCCGGCACTGAGGCGCTGCGCGAGTCCGGGCGTGATCACGCCCCGGTGGCCGGCCGTGTCCTCGTGCAGGAGCGACCCCTCGAGGACCCAGGTCACGATCTCAACGTCGGCGTGGTGATGGTGTTCGTACCCCTGACCGGGTTCGACCGTTTCCTCGTTGATCGCGATCAGTTGACCGAAGCCGATGTTTGTCGGCTCGTAGTGGCCCCCATACGAAAAACTGTGACGCGTGAACGTGCCCTCGCCGCGGGTCAGGAACCGCCCGCCGGAGCGGTGCACCGTGACCTCACTGGCGCCGCGCCCGGGATCAGGCATAACCGAGCTCGTCGAGGCGGGCATCGTCGATGCCGAAATGGTGGGCGATCTCGTGGGCGACGGTGATGCCGACCTCGTGGATGACATCGGCTTCGGTGTCACAGATTTCGAGCGTCGGTTTGCGGTAGACGAAGATCCGATCGGGCATCACGCCGCCGTAGCCGGTGTCACGTTCGGTCAGCGGCACGCCGTCATACAGACCCAGCAGATGCGGGTCGTCGGCCGGCGCGTCGTCCTCGATGAACAGCACGACGTTGCTGAGCTGGCGGGTCAGTTCTTCGGGAATCGCCGCGAACGCGGCGTCGACGAGTTCGTCGAATCTCTCGTCGCTCACATCGATCATGAGACAAGTCTGCCCGATGCGGTGGTTGACCCTGCCCAGTTTTGGCGACACAGTGCATACCCATTATGCTGAATCCGCTTACTGAGCCTGGCCCCCATCGTCTAGCGGCCTAGGACGCCGCCCTTTCACGGCGGTAGCACGGGTTCGAATCCCGTTGGGGGTACCACCAGTCACAAGATTCCCAGCATGTCCCCGAAAACCCGTACTGATCACAGGTTGTTTCCTGTCATGAGTAGGGGTTTTCTGTCTTATGTTCACGAGGCCGAGTCGAATGGATGGACGTGCTGCCCGCCCTCTGGGCGGTCCTGGTCGGCTTGAGCGCAGTGCTTCTCCTCATCTGGGCAATGGCCTGGCGCTACCGCTCCCGCGACACACCGAGCCCGCCCGCAGGCAACGCTTAGTCGTCGATGCTCATGTCGACGCTATTGGCCTTCCAGGTCTCCTTGGCAGGTAGATACGTCACGTCGCACTGGTAGAGGTTGGTGACTTTGTCGCCGTCCCTGTTGACCGAGACGACTCTGCCGATCGATATGAACGAGTTGTACGCGCCGGTTGACCTGACCGTCTCGAAGTTCCCGATTTCGGTGTTCTGAGCGTCCCCGAGCTTCGTGGTCACGAATCCCTCGCAGGCCTTGTCGGCCTCGACAGTGGTGACTCTGGCCGGAGGCCCCGAACACGCTCCCACGATTGCGATCGAGACGATTGCCATGGCGAAAGCTCTCATGTGTCCAACGGTCCCATTCCCGCCACGAGTTTTGCGCGCTTACGGCCACATTCCGCGCTCAAAGCCGCCGTATGTGCGCATATCCGTCCGTGGCAGTCTTTGCGTATGCACGTCATACGCGTCACCTCGACCGATGTCCCGCAGGCCGCCGAGCTGTTCGCCGCCTACCGCGAGTTCTATGGGGAGCCCTTCGACCCGGAACTGGCCGCGGACTGGCTCACGCAACGGCTCGAGCGCGAGGAGTCGGTCATCCTCCTGGCCATCGACGGCGACACGGCCGTGGGTTTCACGCAGATCTACCCCTCGTTCTCCTCGACCCGGCTGGCGCCGATCTGGATCCTGAACGACCTCTTCGTCAGCGAAGAGGCCCGCGGCGGCGGCGCGGTCGATGCGCTGCTCAACACCGCGGCCGCGCTCGGCAAGGAAGCCGGAGCCATCTCGATCGAGCTCGCCACAGCCCACACCAACCACCGTGCGCAGTCCGTGTATGACCGTCACGGCTATCACGTCGACGAGCACTACAAGCACTACGAGAAGCCGTTGCCGTGACACCGGATTTCGGGCCGGTCCGGGAGGTCTTCCGAAAGCTCGTGGCTTCCGGCCGTGAAATCGGCGCGGGCCTGTCGATCTGGCACGGTGGGCGCGAAATGGTCTGCCTGTCCGGTGGCAGCACAAACGCCATCGGCGAGCCCTGGACCGACGACACGCTCGCCCACACCTGTTCGACCGGCAAACCGATGGCGGCCCTCACCGCGCTGATCGCCGTTGCCCGTGGGCAGCTGTCGCTCGACGAGCCGCTCGCCGCGACCTGGCCCGCATACGGCGCACACGGCAAGGGCGGCACGACTCTTCGCCACGTGCTGTCCCACACAGCCGGGCAGCCGTCGTTCCCCGAGTCCGCGAAGGACCTCGATCTGCTCGACGCCGGCGGCCTCGTACGCACGCTCGAGGAGTCCGCCCCGACGACCGAACCCGGCACGACCATCTGCGAGCACGCGCTGACGTATGGGCA
>JALYQD010000097.1 GCA_030856025.1 Actinomycetota bacterium | reverse complement strand
GCCGAGGCCGGCGGTGACCGCGAACGCGCCGACGTAGTCTCTCAGGCCGGTGTCGTGCGGTGCTACATAGTCAGCCAGCGAGCGGTGTGGGATGCCCTCGCGGTGCTCACCCTGTTGCCGTAGCTGGTGCAAGTTCGTGCGCACCTCGGTGCGGGACTCGTCGGTGTAGACCTCGATGTCGTCGCCGGCCACCTGGCTGGCGGGGAAGAGGCCGAAGACACCGTTGGCACGGATCCACTTCTCCTCGATCAGGGTGTCGAGCATCGTCTGCGCGTCGTCGTAGAGCTTGCGCGCGGTCTCACCCGACGTCGGGTTGTTGAGGATGTCGGGGAACTTGCCCTTCATCTCCCAGGCGTTGAAGAACGGCTGCCAGTCGATGTATTTGCGCAGCTCCCCGAGCGGGTAGTCGGTGAACGTCTTGATGAACTGCGTCGCCATGTGGTTCGTGTGGTCGCAGCCTTCGCCCTTGCAGAGATCATGGGCCTGTTGCAGCAGCATCCGCGGGCGCGGCGGCTGGTAGTCGGTCCAGTCGACCGGCGTCCGGTTGGCGCGGGCAGCCTCCAGGGAGAGCATCGGACGGTTGTCCTGCTTGGCTGCGTGGCGCTCGCGCAGCGACACATAGTCGGCTTCGACTTCGGCGAGCAGCTTCGGGCGCTGTTCGTCGGACAGCAACGCCGCGACGACGGGCACCGAACGAGAAGCGTCCTTCACCCAGATCACCGGGCCGTGATATTTCTGCGACACCTTGACCGCCGTATGGGCGCGCGACGTGGTGGCGCCGCCGATCAGCAACGGTATGTCGAATCCCTGGCGCTCCATCTCGGAGGCGAAGTTGACCATCTCGTCGAGGGACGGCGTGATGAGTCCGGACAGGCCGATGACATCGGCGCCCTCTTCTTTTGCGGCGTCCAGGATCTTCTGAGCCGGCACCATGACGCCGAGGTCGACGACGTCATAGTTGTTGCACTGCAGGACGACGCCGACGATGTTCTTGCCGATGTCGTGGACATCGCCCTTGACTGTCGCCATCACGATCTTGCCGTTGCTGCGCTCGACGTCGCCGGGCTGCTTCTCGTCCTCGATGAACGGGATGAGGTAGGCGACGGCCTTCTTCATGACACGGGCCGACTTCACGACCTGCGGGAGGAACATCTTTCCCTCACCGAACAGGTCGCCGACGACGTTCATACCCGTCATGAGCGGACCCTCGATGACCTCGATGGGCTTGCCGCCACGGGCGGAGATGATCGCGCGGAGCTCCTCGGTGTCTTCCTCGGCGAATTCGTCGAGGCCCTTGACCAGAGCGTGGGTGATGCGCTCGGAGACGGGGAGCGAACGCCATTCCTCGTTGACGACCTCGGGCGTGCTCCCGTCGCCGGCGAACTTGCCGGCGATCTCGAGGAGTCGCTCGGTCGAGTCGGACCGGCGGTTGAGGACGACATCCTCGATGCGTTCACGCAGCTCAGGGTCTACCTGGTCGTAGACGACGAGGGCACCGGCGTTGACGATTCCCATCGTCAGGCCGGCCTTGATGGCGTGATAGAGGAATACGGCGTGGATCGCCTCGCGCACCGGGTTGTTGCCGCGGAACGAGAACGACGCATTGGAGATGCCGCCGGAGATCAGCGCACCGGGCAGGTTCTGCTTGATCCAGCGGCAGGCCTCGATGAAGTCGACACCGTAGTTCTGGTGTTCCTCGATGCCCGTGGCCATTGCGAAGCAGTTGGGGTCGAAGATGATGTCTTCGGCCGGGAAGTCGATCTCGTCGACGAGGATCTTGTATGCCCGCTGGCAGATCTCCTTGCGGCGCTCGAGGTTGTCGGCCTGACCGTCCTCGTCGAAGGCCATGACGACGACCGCGGCACCGTACTTACGGCACAACCGGGCCTGCTCGCGGAACTTGTCCTCGCCCTCCTTCATGGAGATCGAGTTGACGATGGACTTGCCCTGGACACATTTGAGCCCAGTCTCGATGACCTCCCACTTGGAGGAGTCGATCATCAGCGGAACGCGACAGATGTCGGGCTCGGTGGCGATGAGCTTGACGAAGCGGTCCATGGCGGCGAGGCCGTCGATCATGCCTTCGTCCATGTTGACGTCTATGACCTGTGCGCCGGACTCCACCTGCTGGCGGGCGACGGACAGGGCCGTTCCGTAGTCATTGGCCTTGATCAGGTTGCGGAACCGGGCCGAGCCGGTGATGTTGGTGCGTTCGCCGACGTTGACGAACAGCGAGTCCTCGGTGATGTTGACCGGTTCGAGGCCGGACAACCGGCAGGCGGGGTCGATCTCGGGAATCACGCGGGGCGTCGAGCCCTTCACGCTGGAAGCAATCGCGATGATGTGTTCGGGCGTCGTGCCGCAACAGCCGCCGAGCAGGTTGACCAGCCCGCTGGCCGCGAACTCCTGGACGACGGCAGCGGTCTGGTCGGGAGTTTCGTCGTACTCGCCGAAGGCGTTGGGCAGGCCGGCGTTGGGATAGCACGACACGAACGTGTCGGCGATCCGTGAGATCTCCTGGACGTAGGGGCGCATTTCCTTGGCGCCGAGGGCGCAGTTGAGGCCGATCAACAGGGGCTTCGCGTGGCGCACGGAGTTCCAGAACGCCTCGGTGACCTGTCCGGAGAGAGTACGGCCCGAGGCGTCGGTGATCGTGCCGGAGATGACGACCGGCCAGCGGCGCCCGCGATCCTCGAAGAGCGTCTCGACCGCGAAGATCGCCGCTTTGGCGTTGAGCGTGTCGAAGATCGTCTCGATCATCAGGACATCGGCGCCACCGTCGACAAGCCCGCTCGCCTGCTGGTGATAGGCCTCGACGAGCTGGTCATAGGTGATGTTGCGTTTGCCCGGGTCGTTGACGTCGGGCGAGATCGAGGCAGTGCGGTTGGTCGGTCCCAGGGCACCGACGACGTAGCGCGGCTTGTCCGGTGTCTCCGCGGTCATGTCGTCGCAGGCCGCACGAGCGAGCTTCGCCGATTCGAAGTTCAGCTCGTAGGCGATCTCTTCCATGCCGTAGTCGGCCAGCGAGATCACCTGGGCGTTGAACGTGTTGGTCTCGATGAGATCCGCCCCGGCCTCGAGGTACTCCCTGTGGATGCTGCTGATGACTTCGGGCTGCGTCAGCGTCAAGAGGTCGTTGTTGCCCTGGACGTCGCTCGGCCAGTCCTCGAAGCGCTCACCGCGGTAGTGCGCCTCGGTGAACTTGTGTCGCTGGATCATCGTGCCCATGGCGCCGTCGAGGATCAGGATGCGATCGCCAAGGAGGGCAGACAGCTCTGCCGTGGCGTCCGGGCGGATGTGCGACGAATCGGGCAACGGGGTGCTCCCTCTTGATGGGTCTTGCCGGGGTGTGGATGGCTCTGTCCAAGGGTCTCAACGAGAGTACGGAGGATTAGTTCCGGCGGGCGCAAATCTCGTACCCTGACACCATTGTCTCACTCCGTGGTCAATCTTACCGTGGTCACGGTCACCATCCGGGCGGTTTAGAATCGCGGGGTGGCAAACGACTCGCATACCGAACTCGCGGCAGTCCTCTGGGACCTCGACGGCACCCTCGTCGACACCGAACCCCTGTGGATGGACGCCGAGCACGAATTGGCCGACGCCCACGACAAGGCCTGGACGCAGCAAGACGGCCTCAACCTCGTCGGCAACAGCCTGCTCGAGTCGGGGATCTACATCCGGCACCGGCTCGGCATCGACATGGAACCCGCAGAGATCGTCGACTATCTCGTGGATTGTCTGGCTCGACGCCTTCGCGAGGAGGAGGTCGTATGGCGACCCGGCGCCCGGACGCTGATCGAGTCACTGCATGCCGAAGAGGTCCCGCTCGCCCTGGTCACGATGTCCTATGCGGCGATCGCCGACCCGATCGTGTCGCAACTGCCATTCAAGGCTGTCGTCACCGGGGATGCGGTCACTCACGGCAAGCCGCACCCGGAGCCCTACCTGCGTGCAGCAGAGATGCTCGGGGTCGATCCGGCCGCGTGCATCGCCATCGAGGACTCGGGCACAGGCGCGGCCTCGGCCAACGCCGCCGGCTGCCAGGTCCTCGTGGTCCCGCACTTCGTCAATGTGCCCGAAGCCCATCGCCGAACCCAGCTCAAGACACTTGAAGGTGTCACACCGGCAGATCTTCGGGCCCTGCTGATCTGATCTCGACCTCGATCGGCTCGACCTCAATCGGCTCGACCTCAAGCGGTATGGGCGGGACCGGCATCGGCGGGGGAGTGCCGCCCCAGGCCGGACAAATCGCTTTGTAAGAGCACCAGCCGCAGAGAGCATTCGGGCGTGGCTGGAAGTCGCCGGCCTCCGTGGCGGCGGCGATCGCGGCCCACAACGCCTGCAGCTTGCGTTCGGTGGCGAGAAGATCGGCTTCGTCGGGCTCATAACGCAGGAACTGGCCGTCGCCGAGGTACATCAGCTGCAGGAGGCTCGGCATGACGCCGCGCATGCGCCAGATGACGAGCGCATAGAACTTCATCTGGAACATCGCCTTGTCCTCGAACCGGATGTTGGGCGACTTGCCTGTCTTGTAGTCGACGACCCGGATGCGTCCGTCGGGTGCGACGTCGATGCGGTCGACGATGCCGCGCAGGGTGAGCCCGCTCTCGAGGTCATGGCTGACCTTGAGCTCGCGCGAGTCCGGTTCGAGGTATTGCGGATCCTCCATCCGGAAATAGCTGTCGAGGAAGGCAGCGCAGCCCGCGAGCCACTCCGCCTGGTCGACGCCATTTGCTCCGTGGGGGTTGGCGTCGCCTTCGAAGAGGTCGTGGAGCTCGGGATGCTCGGCGAGCAGCTTGCCCCACTGGGAAGGAACCATCGCGACAGCGTGCACGAGTGTCCGCTGCGGCGCCGGATCATCGAAGAGCCGCTCGAGGACGGCATGGATGAGCGTGCCGCGCACCATTGCGGGACTGGGCGGCTCAGGGATCCTGTCGATCGTCCTGAACCGGTAGAGCAGAGGGCACGTCATGAAATCGCCGGCGCGACTCGGCGACAAGGATCCGGTGACGTGGGTAGCAGGCATACGGGCACATTAGCCGCAGGGACTGACAGGCCGAATCGGTCTGTGGTCGAGGAGATAGCGTTGCCCCTGTGACCAGCAATGTGAAAGCCCCGCCCGGGACTCTCCGGTTGGCACGACTCGGCGGGATCGACTTGCTGATCCGCCCCTCGCTCCTGCTGATGGCAGCAGTTCTCGTCTACCTGTTCGCCCCTCGATTCGTGAACAGTACGGGCACAAATGCCTATGTGCTGGCCGGCCTGTTCGTCCTCGCTCTCTACATCTCGGTTCTCGTGCACGAAATCGCCCACGTGATTCTCGCCCGCCGCTACCGGATGCCGGTCGCGTCCATCACACTCCACCTGCTGGGCGGTGAGACGGCCATCGAAGGCGAGAGCCGTAGGCCCGCCCAGGAGTTCTGGACCTCGGTCGTCGGGCCACTCGCCTCTCTCGCCATCGGCGGAGTCGCCTGGGTCCTCGCACGAGGTATGGATGACGGCAGCGCGCGCACCGTGATGGAGGCGGTCGCGGCCGTCAACATCCTGGTCGGCGCGATCAACCTCGTGCCCGGCCTGCCCCTCGACGGGGGCCGCGTGTTCCGCGCCATCATCTGGGCATTGACGGGCAATGAAGCAACTGGCATCAAGGCCGCCGCATGGGCCGGCAGGGTCTTCGCCGTCGTGGCCGTGGCCATCCCGCTCATCTGGCTCGCCCGCGGCGATGCCAACGTGACCTCTGTCGACCTCATCCTCGGCATCCTGATCGGGTGGTTCCTCTGGACCGGCGCCAGCCAGGCCTTGCGCGGGGCCAACCGGACCGCGCGACTCAACGTCCTCTCGGCCCGCCGGCTCGCCGAGGTCGGCGCCGAGCCCCCGGCCGATGCGCCGCCGTTGCCCGCCGACCTGAGCGGAGTCGCGCTCGTGCGAGCGATGGCCGCCGCACCATCCGATGTCTACCGACTCACCGAAGCCGACGGCAGCACCTATGGTCTGCTGCGCGCCGACCGGGTCGACGACGCATACCGACAGGGCCATACAGGAAAGGGCCCCACAGGAAAGGGACGTAAATGAAGGAGTTGTCCGGCGTTCGCCGCGGCATCATGGCCGAGGGCGACTGGGTTCGCCTGATGGACGCCAAGGGCAGGAAACACAATCTGCAACTCGAGGCCGGCAAGGAGTTCTCCACCAAGAAGGGCCAGATCGTCCATGACGACCTGATCGGCCGGCCCGAAGGCATCGTGATCGAGTCGTCGATGGGCAGCGAGTACCAGGTGTTCCGTCCGCTCCTTCACGAGTATGTCGTGTCGATGCCCCGCGGCGCGGCGATCATCTACCCCAAGGACGCGGCGCAGATCGTCACGATGGCGGACATCTTCCCCGGCGCCCGGGTTGTCGAGGCCGGCGCCGGATCCGGCAGCCTCACCGCCTACCTGCTTCGCGCGGTGGGCGCGAACGGAATGCTCGCCTCATACGAACTGCGCGAAGAGTTCGCCGAAACCGCCCGCCGCAATGTCGAGCAGCTCATCGGCGGCGAACACCCGGCCTGGAAGCTGACGATCGGCGACGTGCGCGAAGTCATCGAGGAAACCGACGTCGATCGCCTCATCCTCGACATGGTCGACCCCTGGACCTGTGTCGGGCTCGCCGAAGAGCGCCTCATCCCCGGCGGCATCGTCTGCGCGTATGTCGCCACGACGACGCAACTGTCGTTGTTCGTCGAGACGTTGCGGGCCAACGGCGGCTTCACCGAACCGACCTCGTGGGAAACCATCCAGCGCAACTGGCACCTCGAGGGGCTCTCCGTCCGCCCGGACCACCAGATGATCGGGCACACCGCTTTCCTGGTCACCGCCCGCCGCATGGCACCGGGACAGACGTCGCTGACCAAGTCACGCCGGCCGGCCCCGGGTGCATACGGTTCGGACTACAAAGGACCGCGTCCGACCGGCATGGACGAAAATGGGCTTACAGCGACGTAACCAAATCGACTCGCGCCGTCTTGAGACAAATCCTTCACATCTTGCGCGATCCGGGTAGGGTCAAAACAAGAATGCAGGAGGTGCACGATGAGCGAACACGAGGACGCACGCGGAGGCGAATCCGAACAGGAAATCGCCTACTTGCGAGCCGAGGTCGAACACTTGCGCCGCCGCTTGGGCACCGAGGGCTCGACCGATTCCCGCCTGACCGAGCTCGAAGCGCGTTTGTCGGCCACGACGTCGCAGAACGAGCGCCTTGGCGCGACGTTGCGCGAGGCCCGCGACCAGATCGTCACCCTCAAGGAAGAAGTCGACCGGCTGGCCCAACCGCCGACCGGTTTCGGCACATTCCTCCAGCGCAATGAGGACGACTCGATCGACGTCTTCACCGGCGGTCGCAAGCTGCGTGTCAACGTCAGCCCCACCGTCGACAAGGACTCCCTGCGCAAGGGCCAGGAAGTCATCCTCAACGAAGCGATGAATGTCGTCATGGCGCTCGACTTCGAGCAAATCGGCGAAGTCGTGATGCTCAAGGAGATTCTCGCCGACGGCGAGCGGGCCCTCGTGCTGGGCAATGCCGACGAAGAACGCGTGGTTCGCCTCGCCGACTCGCTGCAGGGCCTCAAGCTCCGTGCCGGCGACTCTCTGTTGCTCGACTCGCGCGCCGGTTACGTCTACGAGCGCGTGCCCAAGAGCGAGGTCGAAGAACTCGTCCTCGAAGAAGTCCCCGACATCGACTACGACAGCATCGGCGGACTCAAGAGCCAGATCGAGTCGATCCGCGACGCCGTCGAGTTGCCCTACCTGCACCCCGAGCTCTTCATCGAGCATGAGCTCAAGCCGCCCAAGGGCGTGCTGCTCTACGGCCCTCCCGGGTGCGGCAAGACACTGATCGCCAAGGCGGTGGCTGCCTCGCTGGCCAAGAAGGTGTCCGAACGAACCGGCGAAGAGGGACGCTCGTACTTCCTCAACATCAAGGGACCTGAGCTCCTCAACAAGTATGTCGGCGAGACCGAACGCCACATCCGTCTGGTGTTCCAGCGCGCCCGTGAAAAGGCGAGCGAAGGCACTCCGGTCATCGTGTTCTTCGACGAGATGGACTCGCTCTTCCGCACCCGCGGCTCCGGCGTCTCGTCCGACGTCGAGAACACCATCGTCCCGCAGCTGCTCAGCGAGATCGACGGCGTCGAGGGCCTCGAGAACGTGCTCGTGATCGGCGCCTCCAACCGTGAGGACATGATCGACCCGGCGATCCTTCGCCCGGGACGGCTCGACGTCAAGATCAAGATCGAGCGCCCCGATGCCGAGTCGGCGCGCGACATCTTCACCAAATACCTCAAGGCCAATCTGCCACTGCATGCCGACGATCTCGCCGAGTTCAACGGCGACCGTCAGGCCTGCGTCACCGGCATGATCCAGCGCACGGTCGAGCGTATGTACACCGAGTCCGAGGAAAACCAGTTCCTCGAAGTCACTTATGCCAATGGCGACAAGGAAGTCCTGTATTTCAAGGACTTCAACTCCGGTGCCATGATCCAGAACATCGTCGACCGTGCCAAGAAGATGGCCATCAAGGATCTTCTCGACACCGGCCAGAAGGGCCTGCGCGTGCAGCACATGCTCCAGGCCTGCCTCGACGAGTTCAAGGAGAACGAGGACCTGCCCAACACGACCAATCCCGACGACTGGGCGCGCATCTCGGGCAAGAAGGGCGAACGCATCGTGTTCATCCGCACCCTCATCTCGGGCAAGGGCGGCAACGAACCCGGTCGCTCGATCGACACCGTCGCCAACACCGGGCAATACCTCTGACGCTCGAGATCCGCACGGTCGGCTACGACAGCGACGATGCGGTGTTGTTGACGCGCGAGGTCCAGTGCGACTACCAGCGGCGCTACGACGACGAGGGTGATGTCGCGCCGATCGAGGCCGCTGAGTTCCTGGCGCCGCAAGGTTTGTTCGTGGTGATCTACGACGACGACGTCCCGGTTGCGATGGGCGGCTGGCGCCGGCACGGCGACGACGGCGAGCTCAAGCGCATGTATGTGCGTGAGTCGGCCCGCGGACGTGGCCTCGCCCGGACGCTGCTGGCTCATCTGGAACGCACTGCGGCGGCCTCCGGCATCACCCGGCTCCTTCTCGAGACCGGCCTCGTACAGCCCGAAGCGATCAACCTGTACCGGTCGTCCGGCTATACCGACACCGAGCCGTTCGGGTACTACGTGGGAGAGCCGCTCAGCGTGCACCTCGCCAAGGTGCTCGATGCCGGGAGTGAGTCGTGAAACACGAAACGATGTAACTCGGAGTTACATAGGTCTAGCATGCTCCCATGACTTACTTCGTCACCGGCGCCACAGGATTCATCGGCCGCAGACTCGTCGCTGAGCTGGTCAAGAACCGGCGTGGACCCATCTATGTCCTCGTACGTCCAGGCTCCGAGCACAAGCTCGATCTCTATCGATACCAATGGGGGAACAGCACCCGGGTCAAGGCCGTCTCAGGAGAGCTCACGAAGCCGGGACTAGGCGTCGATCCCGAATGGGTCGCCGAACATGCCGGCCAGATTCGCCACTTCTTCCACCTGGCCGCAAGTTATGACATGACCGCTTCGCGCGAGCAGAACGACGAGCTCAACACCGGCGGCACCAAGAACGCGCTAGTACTGGCTGACAGCCTCGGTGCCGGCTGCTTCCACATCACGTCGTCTATCGCGGTCAGCGGCAGCTTCCGCGGCAAGTTCACCGAGGACATGTTCGAAGAGGGGCAGTCGTTCCCCTCCGACTATCACCGCACCAAGTACGAGTCCGAGAAGATCGTCCGTGACACCGCCACCATGCCCTGGCGCGTCTATCGCCCGGCGATCGTGGTGGGCGACTCCACGACCGGCGAGATGGACAAGATCGACGGACCGTACTACTTCTTCTCGCTGCTCAAACGGATGCGCGACTACATGCCGCAATGGCTGCCGATATTCGGCGCGGGCATGGGCAACACCAACCTCGTGCCGGTCGACTACGTCGCCCAGGCCATGGACTTCCTCGCGCACAAGCCGGGTCAGGACGGCAAGGTCTTCCATCTGGTCAACCCGCGACCGCAATCGAACCTCGACGTCATCAACGTCTTCGCCAAGGCGGCGAAGTCCCCGCGTATGAGCATTTCCCTCGACAACCGCGTCACCGATCTGCTGCCCAAACGGCTGTTCTCAGCGGTCCTCGCCAAAGCAACGTCCGGCGGTCCCGGCGAGCTGATCGCCAACCAGACGCTCGGGCGGCTCGGCGTTCCTGCCGAAGTCATCGCCCACATCGGTCTTCCAACCGTCTACGACTCCAAGGCGACACAAGAGGCTCTTGAGGGTTCGGGACTGTCGGTGCCGAAGCTCCGTACGTATGCGTCGTTGTTGTGGGCCTATTGGGAGCAGAACCTCGATCCCGACATCCGTAGCGACAAGGGCATGCGCTCCGCCATCAATGGCAAGACCGTGGTCATCACCGGCGCGACATCGGGCATCGGCAAGGCGACCGCTCTGCGGGTCGCCGCGCTCGGCGGCACCGTCATCCTTGTGGCGCGCGGCGCCGACAAGCTCGAAGAGACGAAGTCGGACATCGAGGCCCAAGGCGGCATCGCCTTCGCCTACCCTTGCGACCTCACCGACCTCGACGCGATCGACAAGCTGGCCAAGAAGATATCCAGGGAACACGAAACGGTCGATTTCGTCGTGAACAACGCGGGCCGGTCGATCCGCCGCTCGCTCAGGCTCTCGTACGACCGTTTCCACGACTTCGAACGCACAATGCAGCTCAACTATTTCGGCGCGATCCGGCTCATCATGGGACTCACCCCGAAGATGGCGGCCGGCAAGGGCGGTCACGTCGTCAACATCTCGTCGATCGGCGCACAGACCTACCCGCCGCGGTTCGCCGCGTATGTCGCCTCCAAAGCAGCCCTCGACGCATGGAGCCGGGTGGTGAGCTCGGAACTGATCGGCGACGACATCTCCTTCACCTCCATACACATGCCGCTGGTGAAGACCCCGATGATCGCACCGACAAAGATCTATGACGCGTTCCCGACGATTTCGCCGGCGCAGGCGGCCGATCTGATCCTCAAGGCGATGCGGCACAAGCCCCACGAGATCAACACGCTGATCGGGACGGCGGGGGAGGTGTCGCACTCGATCGCCCCCAACACGGCGTTTCGTGTCCTGCATCAGGCCTACAAGATCTTCCCTGACTCGGCCGCCGCACGCGGTGAGGGAGCCGGCGAATCGGTCAGCAGGCAGCAAAAAGCATTGGCGAGTGTGCTGAAAGGCGTGCACTGGTGAGGGCGCCCACCCCGTAGGCTGGCGTCATGAGTGTGCGTCGCGTCATGGGCAGCGAAGTGGAGTACGGCATCGCCGTGCAAGGCCAGCCCATGGCCAACCCGATGGTGGCATCGACGCACGTCGTCAATTCCTACGCCGCCGCCAATGGCCTGACCCGCCGCGCGCGGTGGGACTTCGAAGAGGAAAGCCCGCTGCGCGACGCGCGCGGATTCGACCTCAGCCGCACCAGTGCGGACCCGAGTCAGCTGACCGATGAGGACATGGGTCTCGCCAACATCATCCTGACCAATGGCGCCCGCCTGTATGTCGACCATGCTCATCCGGAGTATTCGAGTCCCGAAGTCACCAATCCGATGGATGTGGTCTTGTGGGAGAAGGCGGGTGAACACGTCATGCGTCGCGGTGCCGAGCTCGCCGCCCAGATTCCTGGCACAGCGCCGATCGTTCTCTACAAAAACAACATCGACAACAAGGGCGCCTCATACGGCGCACACGAGAACTACCTTATGCGCCGGGATGTGGCGTTCGAGTCGATCATCGAGCACCTGACGCCGTTCTTCGTGTCCCGGCAGGTCTTCACCGGTGCCGGACGCGTCGGCCGACGCCAGGACGGCAGCGTCGACGGCTTCCAGATCAGTCAGCGCGCCGACTATTTCGAGGTCGGCGTCGGCCTGGAGACTACGCTCAAACGCCCCATCATCAACACGCGGGACGAACCGCACGCCGACCCCAAGAAGTATCGCCGGCTCCACGTCATCATCGGCGATGCGAATTGCTCAGAAACGGCGATCTACCTCAAGCACGGCACGACCTCCATCGTGCTTGCGATGATCGAGGCCGGCTACCTCAAGCCCGGGTTGACGTTGTCGAAACCTGTGACGGCGCTCCACGACATCTCGTACGACTCCACGCTCACCAAGGCGGTGCCGCTCGAAGACGGCCGCACGATGACCGCGCTCGAGCTCCAGGGCGAATACCTCGCGCAAGCCAAGACGTTCGTCGAGCGCGAAGGCGGCGATGCACAGACCCACGACATCCTCGAACGCTGGGAGAGCGTGCTCGAACGGCTCGCCCGCGACCCGATGGAGTGCAAGGCGGAGCTCGACTGGGTTGCCAAGCTGGCATTGCTCGAGTCCTACCGCGAGCGCGACGGCCTCGCCTGGGACCACGCGAAGCTCCACCTGATCGACTTGCAGTATCACGATGTGAGGCTTAACAAGGGACTCTTCCACCAGCTCGTCCGCACCGGTCGGATGCAGACGCTGTTCACCGTGCCGCAGATCGAGGCCGCGATCACCAATCCGCCCGAGGACACCCGCGCCTATTTCCGCGGTATGTGCCTCGCCCGCTTCTCCAACGACATCGCGGCAGCCTCATGGGATTCGGTCATCTTCGACCTCCCCGGACACGATTCGCTGCAACGCATACCGACGATGGAACCCCTCCGCGGCACAAAAGAACACGTTGGAGCGCTATTCGAGGAGCACCACACCGCAGCGGCTTTGTTTGCCGCCATCACAAAGCGATAGAGCACAAAGCGGTAGGTGTGTATCTCGCCTACGCTGCCCTCAGGCCGATCGCTCCGGAACTTCGTGCAATCTGCGAGGAGGGCTTCGGCCTGTCTTGACGCCACGTTGCCCACTCCTCCGCGACGCGCTCTCGGTTCACCCACCACACGATCAGCCACAGCAGAATGAACGTCCCGCTAACGAGGCCGGTGAGAATGCTCTTCCAGATCGGATAGTCGCTGAGGTACCGGCTCCTGCGAAAACTCGCGACCAACACTGCCGCGGACGCCAGGAACCACACGAGGTCGCTGACACTCTCGATCGCGTTGAACTCGATGCTCATCTGACTCCAGTTGACATGGCAGAAGACCGGCTCATCATTGGCTCTGCGAGTCGCCGCGCTCCCCAACAGAGGGTCTGGCCATAGGTTGCGAAGAGTTCGTCGCGTGAGTTGAATCGCCCCAGGTCGCTGACGACGTGTGTCGATAGATCACACGCCGAGCAAGCGCCATGAGCCGAGGTGTGGCCCTCCCAATCGACTGCTGTTCGACTCAACGCGTCGAAAAGTGTCTCGCCGCCGGCGTTGCTAAAACCATTCCCGATCTGCGCCAGATCACTGATATCACCGAAGAGCTCCGTTGCTGAGATCCACTTGCCTTCAATCAAGAATTCGGGCCACGAAAGAACGATCTCACTCGGGACGAGTCGTCGCATTCTGGGGAATCGCGGATACCAGAATCGGCCGTCCACGAGGAAGCCCTGTGATCGAGTCGCGACACCCGCGCTGCGAGCCACACCTTCCAGAAGGGCCATGCGTTGGCTGCACGAGCTTCGCCGACGGCGAAGCGTTCGGGACGTTGGCTGCAATCGTTCAAAGCATATACAGGGCGAATTCTCTTGACGATTAGCGAATGCGCCGACTGGAGGTAGCGCCGCGAACCTAGATGAACGTAGTCATCCAACTCAGATACGAACGCTCGGAATTCTGGGGAGTGGATGTCAAGAATGCGCGTCGGGCGGGTGCCTCCCTCTGCGTCCTGAATCGATACCACTTCCCGATCCACCCACCATGGAGTCAGCATGCGAGACGTCATGGAAGCAATGATGCGCCACCCTCCGCACATTGGTTAGTCGGCGCGACTGAAAGTCACGGCGAAACCCTTGATCGTGTCGGTGCCGCGGAGTATGCTCGAACATATGTTCGACCTACAATTCCGGGGGATCCATGGTTGCCGACTCAGCGCTCGTTGAGCGCCTCATGGTGCGCGGGCGCGGCATCCAGGCAGCAGAGTGCGCGCAAGTCGCAGACATGTTGACCTTCGTAGATGCCGCGAGGGATCGTGGTCGACGCCTGAGTGCGAAGGTCGGCAGTCTTGAAGCCGAAGCTGCCCTCCACGAACTTTCCCTGGCAACGCGGATTCCCGTCGGGTCATTGCAGGGCGCGCTGGCTTCGTCACGATTCGCCCGGAGCAAACTCCCGACCGTGTGGTCGGCATGGGTGGCAGGGATCGTCGGCGCCGCCCATGTCGGGGTGATCGTGGACAAAGCCCACCGGCTGCAACGTCCCGAATCCTTGCTTCGCCTCGACGACGAAGTGGTGCGCATCGCGACCGAGCGGACGGTGGCCCAGTTGCGCCGATGGTTGGCACGATTCGCGGATCGGACGGAGCCTGATCTGGCCGACAGACGTCATCGCGAGGCCCGTCGCGAACGCCGCGTCTATGTCGAGGTCGGCGACGACGGCATGAGTTGGCTGTCGGCGCTGATCCCGATCACCGAAGCCGCAGTCATCGATCAGAAACTCGAAACCCTCGCACGCAACTCCGGCTTCAGCGCCGGGGATGTGCGAACCCACGAGCAGAAGCGCGCCGACGTATTCAGCGATCTGATCCTTGGCAAACGCTCGAACGGCGATACCGAACCCTCTGGCACAGCTTCGCGGATCGACATCGGCGTGGTCGTTCCGATCCAGTCCCTGATGGGCCTCGGCGATGCCCCGGGCGAACTCATCGACAGGTCTACCTCCGTCCCCGCGGCCTACATACGATCCTTGGCGACCCGGCCGGGCACGATCTTCTGGCGGTTGCTGACCGACCAACGCGGCAATCTTCTCGACGTCAGCCGCATCGGCAGGTTCGCGACCGGCGACCTCGACATGGCGATTCGGTTCCGCGACGGGACGAGCGTCTTTCCCACGTCGATCGTGCCGGCCGTGAATTGCGACAACGACCACACCATCTCCTTCCCGGGACCGACGACAGCGAGCAATCTCGGTGCCCTGCACCGGCGAGCCCACAGACTCAAGACCAGCGGTCATCTCTCGGTACGACAACCCGAGCCGGGCGTCTTCGAATGGACCACGAGCACCGGCCACATCCACACTCATCGACCCGAACCACTACCCACCGCGGAATGGGACGAATCCCCGTGGTTCGCTCCGGAACTCGTCAACGCCATAAGCCAGGAGATCAACGAGGGCTACGGACTCGCGGCCTGAAGGCAGACGGCAACGACTTTTGGACGGTTGTACGAGCGCATGTCATGGGCGCGAGATAGGTTGTGAGTATGTCGGAACAACAGCACAAGAGTTCACGCAAGAACAGCGACGCCGAAGAAGAGGTCGACGCCGGCGAGGCCGTGTCCGAGCGCAAGGAAAAGCTCGATGACGACGTCGATTCGATCCTCGACGAGATCGACGGCGTGCTCGAGGAGAACGCCGAGGAGTTCGTCCGCAGCTTCGTCCAAAAGGGCGGCGAGTAATGCTCCCTGACGAATTCCGCACGGTCGGTTCCTCGTCCTTCGCCGATTTCCTCGCCAAACAGGCCCCCGAGCTGATGCCGGGCGCCGCGGCACGCCGCCAAGGCGACATGGGCGGCATCGCCCCGCACGGCACCACCATCGTGGCTGCGACCTTCCAGGGTGGCGTCATCATGGCCGGCGACCGCCGGGCCACCATGGGCAACGTCATCGCTCAGCGCGACATCGAAAAGGTGTTCCCGGCCGATGAGTACTCGTGCATCGGCATCGCCGGCACCGCCGGACTCGCCATCGAACTCGTTCGGCTGTTCCAGGTCGAGCTCGAGCACTACGAAAAGATCGAGGGCATGACCCTCTCGGCCGACGGCAAGGCCAATCGCCTTGCCGCGCTGATCCGCGGCAACCTCGGGCTGGCCATGCAGGGGCTCGCCGTCGTCCCGCTCTTCGCCGGTTTCGACCTCGACACCCACTCCGGACGCATCTTCTCCTACGACGTCACCGGCGGACGTTACGAGGAGCACGCCTTCTACTCGGTCGGATCGGGATCTGTCTTCGCCCGCGGTTCACTCAAGAAGCTCTACCGCCCGGACCTGACCGAGACCGAGTGCATCACCGCCACCATCCAGGCCCTGTATGACGCCGCCGATGACGACTCGGCCACCGGCGGCCCCGACCTGACCCGACGCATCTTCCCGGTCGTCGCGGTCGTCAGCGCTGACGGCTACCGCCGCATCGACGACTCCGCTGTGGGCGCCATCGCCGATGAAGTCATCGGCGGACGACTGATCCGCCCCGACGGCCCTTCGGCCCCGGTGAACTGAGAGGACTGACATGACGCAGCCGTTTTATGTCTCGCCCGAACAGTTGATGAAGGATCGGGCCGACTTCGCACGCAAAGGCATTTCCCGCGGCCGCAGTGTTGCGGTGATCCAATACGCCGACGGCATCGTGTTCGTCGCCGAAAACCCCTCCCGAGCGCTCCACAAAATCAGCGAGATCTATGACCGCATCGGTTTTGCCGCCGTCGGGCGCTACAACGAATTCGAAAACCTGCGCATTGCCGGTGTAAGACTCGCCGACCTGCGCGGCTACTCCTACGACCGTCGCGACGTCACCGGCCGCGCGCTGGCCAATGCCTATGCGCAGACCCTCGGCACGATCTTCTCGGCCGGTGGCGAAAAGCCCTACGAAGTCGAGTTGTTCGTCGCCGAAGTCGGGGACACAGCCGATCGTGACCAGATCTACCGGTTGACCTACGACGGATCCGTGGCCGACATCCAGGGCTTCGGAGTCATGGGTGGACTGAGTGAACAGGTCGAGACCTACCTCGGCGAGCACTACACCGAAGGCCTCGACCTGTCCGCCGCCATCGCGCTCGCCGCCGCCGCACTCGGTCACGACCCCAAGACGCCCCGCACCATCGACACGTCCGACCTCGAAGTCGCCGTACTCGATCGCACCCGGACACTGCCCAGGAAATTCAAGAGGCTCGGTGACGAAACGGTGTCTTCCGCATTGCCGCACTAGCAACGCGGACTAGGCTGACTCCATGGACCGGCGGATCTTCGGAATCGAGAACGAATACGGCGTCACGTGTTCGTTCAAAGGCCAGCGCCGGCTTTCACCCGATGAGGTCGCCCGCTACCTGTTCCGGCGCGTCGTGTCCTGGGGCCGAAGCAGCAATGTCTTCCTCCGCAACGGCGCTCGGCTCTACCTCGACGTCGGCAGCCATCCGGAGTACGCGACGCCCGAGTGCGACAACATCGTCGACCTGGTCACTCATGACCGGGCGGGGGAGCGGATCCTCGAAGGGCTGATGATCGACGCCCAGCAGCGGCTCGCCGAGGACGGCATCGACGGCGACATCTACCTGTTCAAGAACAACACCGACTCGGCCGGCAACTCATACGGCTGCCACGAGAACTACTTGGTCGGTCGCAGCGGCGAGTTCAGCCGACTCGCCGAGGTCCTCATACCGTTCCTCGTGACCCGGCAGATCATCTGCGGCGCCGGCAAGGTGCAGCAGACGCCCCGCGGCACGATCTTCTCGGTCAGCCAGCGCGCCGAGCACATCTGGGAGGGCGTCTCCAGCGCCACCACCCGTTCCCGACCCATCATCAACACGCGCGACGAACCCCACGCCGACGCCGAACGTTTCCGCCGTCTGCACGTCATCGTCGGCGACTCCAACATGAGCGAGACGACGACGCTGCTCAAGGTCGCGACCACCGATCTGGTGCTTCGTATGATCGAAGCCGGCGTGTCCATGCGCGACATGACGCTGGACAACCCGATAAGGGCGATTCGCGAGATCTCACACGACATGACCGGTCAGCGCAAGGTCCAGCTGGCCAACGGCCGCGAGCTCTCGGCGCTGGAGATCCAGGCCGAGTACTTCGGCAAGGCCGCGGAGTTCGTCGATCGCCATGGCATCCATACACCCGTGATCGACCGCGCGATGGATCTGTGGGAACGCACGCTCAAGGCAGTGGAGTCCGAAGACCTCTCGCTGGTCGAGCGTGAGATCGACTGGGTCATCAAGTACAAGATGCTCGACCGCTATCGCAGCGTTCACAACATGACCTGGGGAGACCCTCGCATCGCCCAGCTGGACCTCGCCTATCACGACATCCGGCGCGACCGGGGCATCTTCTACCTCCTCGAGAACAAAGGCGCCGTCTCGCGCGTGACCAACGACCTGGGCGTTTTCACGGCCAAGTCGGTCCCGCCGCAAACGACCCGCGCCCGGTTGCGCGGCGATTTCATCAAGCGGGCCCAGGAACGCCGACGCGACTTCACCGTCGACTGGGTGCACCTCAAGCTCAACGACCAGGCCCAGCGCACCGTGTTGTGCAAGGACCCGTTCCGGTCCCACGACGAACGCGTGCAGAAGCTCATCGACGGTATGTAGTAGCCGTCAACTTGGTCGTCCCCGCTAAGGTTGGTGGCGTTTCGCCCCCAAGTTCAACACCTCCCGATACAAAGGCCTTTTCTGTGCGTCGAATGATTCCTGTGGCACTCGCTGCCGCTCTGCTCGTTGCCGGTTGCGGCTCAGACAGCGCCGGACTGGACAAGGTCACGGTAAAGGGCGACAAGTCCCCGACGGTCTCGGTCGACGAGAACTTCAAGGCGACCAAGACCACGACGAAGGTCGTCAAGAAGGGCAAAGGCGACGCCGTCGCCGAAGGTGACGCCGTCACGCTCGACTATGTGGCCGTCAACGGCCGCACCGGCAAGACCTTCGACAGCTCGTTCAAGAGCGGTAGCCCGCTGACCACGACCCTCAAGTCCGGCTCGGTACTCCCCGGGTTCGTCAAGGGTCTCAAGGGTCAGAAGGTCGGCAGCCGCGTCCTGATCGCCATACCGCCCAAGGACGGCTTCGGAGCCGCCAACAAGCAGCTCGGCCTCAAGGCTTCGGACACGATGGTCTTCCTGATGGACATCGTCAAGTCCGCGAGCGTTCCCGAAGCCGCCGAGGGCAAGGCCAAGAAGCTGCCTGACACGCTGCCGAAGCTGACCCTCGACGACAAGAAGCACCCGGCGAAGTTCGTCAAGACGGACACGACCGAGGGCAAGGCGACCAAGATGAGCACCCACGTCGCCATCCAGGGCGAGGGTCCCGCGATCAAGGCCGGCCAGTCGCTGACGATCCAGTATGTCGGCCAGACCTACCCGGCCGGCGATATCTTCGACGAGTCCTGGTCCCGTGAACCCGCGACGTTCCAGATCGGTGCCGGCAAGCTCATCAAGTGCTGGGATGAGAGCCTCGTCGGCCAGAAGGTCGGCAGCCGTGTAGTCCTGGTCTGCCCGGCCGATGTCGCATACGGCAAGGAAGGCAGCGGAGACAAGATCAAGCCCGGCGACACGCTCATCTTTGCCGTCGACTTGCTGGCGGCTTTCTGAGACCCTGCCGACATGGCTCCTCGTAAAACTGAACGGTTGATGAATCTCTTCATCACTTTGCTGGTGAGCCGGCAGTATCTCCCCAAGGAAAAGATCCGCGAAGCCGTTGAGGGCTATCGGGGCCAGAACGACCAGGCCTTCGACCGGATGTTCGAGCGCGACAAGGACGAATTGCGCGAGCTCGGCATCACGGTCGAGACCGGGAGCAACGACAAGTTCTTCGAGGACGACATCGGCTATCGCATCAAGCGCGACGAGGTCGAGCTGCCCGACATCGAGCTGACCCGCGAGGAGTCCGCCGTTGTCGGTCTCGCCGCACAGGTCTGGGAACACGCGGGCCTCGCCAGCGAATCGACGTCTGCGCTGTTCAAGCTCAAAGCGGCCGGAGTCACCGTCGACACCAGCGTGTTGCGCATGGTGGAGCCGCGGCTCTCGGCCAGTGAACCGTCCTTCGACACCATGTGGGAAGCGGTCACCCGGCGCATCCCCGTGACCTTCGACTACAAGCGACCCGGCGCGGAGTCCACCACGCGGTCGGTGCAGCCGTGGGGTGTCATCTCGTGGCACGGCCGCTGGTACATGGCAGGCTTCGACACCGATCGCCAGGAGCCGCGAGTCTTCCGCCTGACCCGCGTCAAGGGCGACGTCAGCCTGGTCGGCGCCCCGGGCTCATACGAGATCCCCGAAGGCACCGACCTGAAGACGCTCGCCAAGGAGCTGTATCCCTCGCCGACCCTCGGTGCCGCCGTCGTCCGCGTCCGGCGGGGGAGAGGGCAGTCGCTGCGCAAGATGGCCGAGTCCGTGATCCCGCTCGATGACGATTTCGACGAGTTGCGGGTCGAGTACGCCTCACCGTGGGAGCTCGCCTCCGAAATCGCCTCGTACGGGCCCGACGCGGTAGCCGTCTCTCCACCGGAGGTCCGCGCCGAGGTCATCAACCGGCTTCGCGCCGCGGCAAAGGCCGGCGTATGAGTACCTCCAAGAACCAGGTCGTGCGCATGCTGGCCCTCGTTCCGTATTTGCAGGGACACGGCGGCATACCCGTCAAGCAGGTGGCGGCCGAATTCGGTGTCACCGACAAGCAGATCCGCAATGACCTCGCGTTGTTGATGTATTGCGGTCCCGGCCAATATCCGGGCGAGCTGATCGACTTCGACCTCGGCGCGCTCGACGAAGACGGCATCATCTTCATCCGCGATGCGGAGTTCATGACCCGTCCGCTCAAGCTCAAGACGAGCGAGGCAGTCGCCCTGATCGTTGCACTCCGCACCCTGCGTGCATCAGCGAGCGGCTCGCAAACGGCCGTCATCGACGGCACGCTCGCCAAGCTCGAGAGCCTCGTCGGCGAAGAGGCATCGGCCCCCGTTGACGTGCATGTCGAGCCGGTCGACGCCGCCATACACGCCACCCTCACCGACGCCGTCAGGGCCGGCAAGCGGGTCGCGATCACCTATGCGACCGCGTCACGGGACGAGAAGACCGATCGCGAGATCGATCCGCGCCGACTCTTCACAGCGCAAGGCAATGTCTACTGCGAAGCCTGGTGCCTGCGCGCCGACGACATGAGGTTCTTCCGCCTCGACCGCATCGTCAGCGCCACGGCCACGGACACAGACGTCGAAGAGCACGATGTCGAGCCCCGTGACCTGTCCGAGGGACTCTTCCAGGTCGGCGACGAGACGCTGTACGCGGTGCTCGACCTGCAACCCAATGCCCATTGGCTCGCCGAGTACTACGAGGTCGAAAGCCTCGGCGACCCTGTCGACGGGATCTGGCGGGTCAAGCTGTTCGGTGCCGACTGGTCATGGCTGCGCCGGCTCGTCTTGCGCAACGGCGGCTCGGTGACTGTCTTCGAACCCGCATCTCTGGCCGCCGAGGTGTCCGAGAGTGCCGCCGTTGCCCTTGGCGCGTACGATGAAGTCGTCTGAATATTGTTCTGGAAAAGGACGAAGGAGAAGCGATGTTTAGCGGAATTGGTACCACCGAGATTCTGTTGGTCTTGGCAGTCGTCGTGCTGTTGTTCGGTGCCAAGAAACTCCCCGAACTCGCACGCGGCTCGGGACGGGCACTTCGCATTTTCAAGACCGAAGTCAAAGGTCTCTCCGACGACGATGACAAGCCCGAAGAGCTTGAATCGACCGAGGTAGACAAGAAGCCCGAACAGATCTAGGTGGCACGCTGGTTTGGCCGCGACAAAGCAGGCCATACAGATTCAGTGGGCCACGGCGGCACGATGCCGCTCGTCGGGCACCTTCGCGAACTTCGGCAGCGACTGGTCAAGGGTGTCCTGGCGATTCTCGTCGGGACCATCTTCGCGTGGTTCTTCTACGACCAGTTGCTCGATTGGCTCTCGGGACCCTACGAGAGCATTCGTCCGGACCTGGAGAAGAAGGGCATCGCGACGACCCTCGCCATCACCGGCGTCGGCGGGGCCTTCTCGTTTCAGCTCAAGATTTCCCTCATTGTCGGTTTGATCGGCTCAAGCCCACTGTGGTTGTGGCAGCTCTGGGCGTTCATTCTCCCTGCGTTGCATCGCAACGAGAAGCGCTACGCACTTCTCCTGAGCGGTGTGGGCGCCCCTCTTTTCATCGGCGGGGCCTACCTCGGCTACGTCGTCATGCCCAAGGCCTTCCTGGTCCTCATCAGTTTCGTGCCTGAGGGTTGGGAATCCCTCCTGACCGCCGCCGACTACCTCAACTTCGTCATACGTATGTTGCTGGTCTTCGGCGTCGCGGCGGAGATCCCGCTGGTCGTGGTCATGCTCAACCGGCTCGGCATCGTGAGCTTCAAGCAACTGAGTGCGGCCCGGCCGTGGACGGTCATCGGCATCTTCGTTTTTGCCGCGGTGGCGACCCCGACCACGGATCCCCTCACGATGGTGATCCTCGCTACGCCGATGACGGTGCTCTACTTCGTGGCCGAGAACATTGCACGCTTCACCGACAAGAAGCGCAAGCGGGTCGCCGGCGACGACCTGGCCGATGACGAGCTCTCGTCGATCGACGACGAGGCCAATCCCGGCGACACAAAGCTCAGCGATCTGTAGCGTCCGTGGAGCACTCAGCAACTAGTCTCAAGCCATGAAGTTTGCGCTGGTCATCAATCCCACGTCGGGCCGTCGTCACGGCGAATCGATCGGTGCCGAAGCCATGCAACTGCTGGCGGCGGCAGGGCACGAGTCGGTGACGATTCAGGGTGAAAACGCTTCCGACGCCCGCGATCAGCTCAAGCAGGCCATCGACCAGGGCCTGGATTCGGTTGTCGTCATCGGCGGCGACGGCGCCCTGCACGGCGTCCTCGACCACATCGCCGACTCCGACCTGACGTTCGGCCTCATTCCGGCCGGCACCGGCAATGACACGGCCCGCACGCTCGGCATACCGCTGAAGGACACCGGGGCGGCCGTCGACATCATCCTGAAGGGCACGACGCGCACGATCGACCTCGCCAAGGCGGGGGAGGCCTTCGTGGCCACAGTCGTCGCTTCGGGCTTCGACTCTAAGGTCAACGAACGCGCCAACGCCATGACCTGGCCGCGCGGAAACATGCGCTATAACATCGCGATCCTCGCCGAACTCAAGGTGTTCAAGCCGCTGCACTTCTCGATCGACCTCGACGGCGAACGGATCGAGCGCGAAGCCATGCTCGTCGCGGTCGGCAACGGACCGTCCTTCGGCGGCGGATTGCGTATGTGTGAGGGTGCGGTGCTCGACGACGGTTATCTCGATGTCGTGATCATCAACCCGGTGAGCAAGATCGGGCTGCTCAAGGTCTTCCCCAAGCTGTCCAAGGGCACTCACGTGACCCACCCGTCATACGAGCACCACCTGGCCAAGACGGTCACGCTCGCTTCGCCGGGCATCGTCGCCTACGGCGACGGCGAACGCCTGGGTGCTTTGCCCATCACGATCTCGGCATGTCCGGGCGTGCTGAGGGTGTTTGTGCCGTGACGTTGCAACGCCCCGGCGTAGGCTGAACGCATGTCCTCACCGGCCGAGCGCTACGCCCATTCGCGCGCGGACCGCGACTATCCCGCGATCGCCGATTTCCGTGAACTCTACGACTTTCCGCTGGACCAGTTCCAGATCGATGCCTGCCGTGCCGTCGAGGACGGCAACGGAGTGCTCGTGGCGGCCCCGACGGGTTCGGGCAAGACGATCGTCGGTGAGTTCGCCGTCCACCTGGCCCTCGCTCTGGGCAAGAAGTGCTTCTACACGACGCCGATCAAGGCGCTCTCCAACCAGAAGTACAACGACCTGATCGAGCGCTATGGCGCCGACAAGGTCGGCCTGCTCACCGGCGACAACACGATCAACGGCGAAGCGCCGATCGTCGTCATGACAACCGAAGTCCTCCGCAACATGTTGTATGCGGGTTCGCGGACGCTGACCGGCCTCGGCTATGTCGTCATGGACGAGGTCCACTACCTGGCCAACCGCTTCCGAGGTGCCGTCTGGGAAGAAGTGATCATCCACCTTCCCGAATCGGTGTCGGTCGTGTCGCTGTCGGCGACGGTGTCCAATGCCGAGGAGTTCGGCGCCTGGCTCACCGAGGTGCGCGGCAACAACGTCACGATCGTCGAGGAGAACCGTCCGGTCCCGCTCTACCAGCACGTCATGGTGGGCCGCCGCATCTACCCGCTGTTCGCCCCAGACGGTGAACACGTCAACGAAGCCCTGGAAAAGATCGCCCGCGAGGACTGGCAGTACTCCCGCGTGCCCCGCAACAGGCCCGGCAAGGGCGGCCGGCGCCCCCGCAGCCGCTACCAAGCGCCGCAACGGGTCGAAATGGTAGAGAAGCTCGACACCGAAGGCCTCTTGCCCGCGATTGTCTTCATCTTCAGCCGGGCCGGTTGCGCGGCGGCGGTCCAGCAGTGCCTCGACAGCAACCTGTCGCTGACGAGCCCCGAGGAAAGGGCCGAGATCAGGTCCTTTGTCGAGGCCGAATGCGACAGCATCCCCAAGGACGACCTCGAGGTGCTCGGCTACTACGAGTTCCTCGAAGGGCTGTCGCGCGGCATCGCCTCGCACCACGCCGGACAGCTGCCGACGTTCAAGGAGTGCGTCGAAGAACTCTTCAGCCGCGGACTCTGCAAGGTCGTGTTCGCCACCGAGACGCTGGCGCTCGGCATCAACATGCCGGCCCGGTCCGTCGTCCTCGAGAAGCTCTCCAAGTGGAACGGCGAGACCCACGCCGACATCACCCCGGGGGAGTACACCCAGCTCACCGGTCGTGCCGGTCGCCGTGGCATCGACATCGAGGGGCACGGAGTCGTCCTGTGGCAGCCGGGGCTCGCCCCGCACGAGGTCGCCGGCCTCGCCTCCACCCGCACCTATCCGCTGAATTCGTCGTTTGCGCCGTCTTACAACATGGCGGTCAACCTGGTCCACCAAGTGGGGCGTTCGACCGCCAGAGAGCTCCTGGAGCAGTCCTTCGCCCAGTTCCAGGCCGATCGCTCGGTCGTGGGGCTCGCCCGCCAGATCCACAAGGCAGACGAAGCGCTCGAGGGCTACAAGAAATCCGCCAGTTGCGACCGCGGCGACTTCATGGAGTATGCCGGCCTCCGGCGCCAGCTGAGCGACATCGAAGCCCAAGGGTCGAAGCGCCGCAAGTCGGTCGAGCGCGAGAGCGTCATGGAGTCCCTCGACCTGCTCAAGACCGGAGACGTCATCAATGTGCCGGTCGGTCGCTTCGCCGGCATCGCCGTCGTCCTCGACCCGGGCCAGCGAACTGACCGCGAAGGGCCACGGCCACTTGTCCTCACGGTCAACCGGCACGCCCGCCGGCTCGCCATGGTCGATTTCCCGACTCCGGTCGAGCCGATCAGCCGCATGCGCATACCCAAGTCCTTCAACGCGCGCAATCCGCAGATGCGCCGTGACCTTGCCTCGTCGTTGCGCAACAAGATGCACGGCGAGACCGGCTTCAACAAGAGTCCCTATCGGGAGAAGCCAGCTGTCGAGGATCCCGAGATCGCCCGCCTCCGCAAGGAGCTCCGCGAGCACCCGTGCCACGAATGCCCCGAACGCGAGTCCCATGCGCGCTGGGCCGAGCGTTATCTCAAGCTCGATCGCGACACGCAGAACCAGCGTGGCCGCATCGAAAAGCGCACCAACACCGTCGCTCGCCAGTTCGACCGTGTGTGCGAAGTCCTGGACGCCCTCGGCTATCTCGACGGCGACGACGTCACTGTCGACGGCCGGCGGCTGCAGCGGCTCTACAGCGAACTCGACCTGCTGGCCAGCGAGTGCATCCGCTCGGGCGTGTGGGCCGAACTCGACGCCCTCGAGCTCGCCAGCGTCCTCAGCGGCCTGACGTTCGAGACCCGCAACAGCGACGACGCAGCGGCGCCGCGATTTCCGCGCGGTCGGATACGCGAGGTCGCCGACCAGATGACGGTGCTGTGCGCCGATCTCGAGCGGGTCGAGCGAGAGCACCGGCTCGGCTATCTACGCAAGCCCGATTTCGGTTTTGCCCAGTCCGCGTGGGAATGGGCCTCAGGCGCTTCTCTCGACGACGTGCTGACCGACGCGGACCTGGCAGCCGGAGACTTCGTGCGTGCGATCAAACAGCTCATCGACGTCATCGCCCAGGTTGCCGACGCGGCCGGTCCGGGGGATCTCCGGGACACCGCCCGCGAGGCACTCGACCTGCTCCGCCGCGGCGTGGTCGCCTACAGTTCGGTCAACGCGTAGCGGTGGCTAACCCAGCGCGGTTTAGCCCAGTGCCTTGATGAGTCTTGTGGTCACGCCGCCGAGGCCCCATTGTTCGCCGAACTTCTCCAGACTGGCCTTCTGCTCGTCCGTCAGCGGCGCCGCCGTGTAGTCGCCCAGCTCGCAGGCGTCGGGGCGGACAGTGACGACCTTGATCGCCGCCTCGATGTAGTCGGCCGAGGACAGCAGGCTCTCGCGGACCTTGGGCTTGATCGCCGAACCCGGCTCCGCCGCGGCAGCCTGGATGCCGGCCAGATCCCCGTAGGTGGCGATGAGTGCTGCAGCCGTCTTCTCACCGATGCCGGCGACCCCGGGTATCCCGTCGGAGGGATCACCACGCATGACGGCGAAGTCGACGTACTGCGAGCCGTCGATGCCGTACTTGGCCTTGATCCAGTCGTTGTCGACCTTGTCGAGGTTGTTGACACCGCGGGCCGTGTAAAGCACGCGTACGGCGCGGGAGTCGTCGACCAGCTGGAAGAGATCGCGGTCTCCGGTCACGATGTCGACCGGTCCGGGCCAAAGCTGCGCGATCGTGCCGATGACGTCATCGGCCTCGCAGTCGGGAGCGCCCACGACAGGTATGCCGACGAGAGCGAGGGCTTCGGCGATGAGCGGCACCTGGGGCGACAAGAGGTCAGGGGTGTCCTCCGCGGCGCCGTCGGGATCGGCCAGCCGGTGTGTCTTGTAGGTCGGCATGAGGTCGACCCGCCAGGACGGTCGCCAGGCGTCATCCCAGCAGGCGACGATGACGTCGGGTTCATACGCGGTCTTGAGTGTGGCCACGAAGTCGAGGAGCCCACGCAAGGCGTTGACGACGGTGCCGTCGGGGGCCTTGAGGGAGTCCGGGATGCCGAAGAACGCGCGGTAGTAGAGGCTGGCAGTGTCCAACAAGAGGATGCGGGGATGTGTAGTCACGCACCTATCTTCGCATTGTGTTGACAGCCAAAAGCGCCAGTCCTAGCCTGAATGGAATGCGCCTCGGGGGTTGGACAACAACTCACCAAGGAGAATCAAATGGCTATTGCAATCATTCTGCACCGCGTTGCCGACTTCGACGCGTGGCGCGAAGTTTACGACTCCGTTGCTGACCTCCAGAGAGAAGGGGGCGTCACCGACGAGTCCGTGCACCGGATGGCGGGCGACCCCGACAAAGTTTTGGTCATCCATCACTTCGACACCGTGGAAATTGCCCGGGAGTTCTTGTCGAGCCCGGAACTGCGAGCCGCGATGGATCGTGCAGGCGTCAAGGGTGAACCAAGGATCGAGATCTTCGACTAGGCGCATCTGACGGCCAGCTGGCCCCTTTGGGGACGCCCGTCCGGGCTGTATATGGTGCGAGTGTGACGACACGTTTGCAACGCGCCCAGGAAGTTGCCGCCCGCGCCGGTATCGACACCCTCGTAATCACACCGGGGGCCGATCTTCGCTATCTGACCGGTTATGCGGCGCTGCCGCTGGAGCGCCTGACGTGCCTCATCCTGCCGGCAGCCGGCGACCCGGTGCTGGTAGTTCCGGCCCTGGAGAAGGCCGCGGCGGTCGCCTCCGGTATTGACTTCGAGATCGCCACGTGGGGCGAGACCGACGATCCCTTTGAGTTCGTCTCCCATCTGGTCGGCGATGCCGCCACGATCGGCGTCGACGACCACATGTGGGTATCCCGCGCCTTCGCGCTGAAGAACGCCCTACCGGCCGTCACCCAGGTTTTGGCCGGGCCGGTCGTCCAGGAGCTCCGCATTCGCAAGGATCAGGCCGAGATCGACGCCCTGCGCGAAGCGGGTGCGGCGATCGACCGCGTTCACCAGCAAGTCGCCCAGTGGCTGCGCCCGGGCCGCACCGAGCGCGAGGTTGGCGCCGACATCGCCCGGGCGATCATCGACGAGGGCCACGAGACCGTCGACTTCGTCATCGTCGGATCCGGCCCCAACGGCGCTTCCCCGCATCATGAGCTCTCCGATCGGGTCATCGAGGTCGGAGACCCGGTTGTGGTCGACATCGGTGGCACCATGCCGTCGGGCTATTGCTCGGACTCAACACGCAACTACCTCGCCGGGGGACAGCCGCCGGCCGATTACGAGAAGGCGTATGCCGTCCTCGCCGAGGCCCAGGCCGCACAACGTGCGTATGCCCGCCCGGGAGTGACCGCGGCATCTGTCGACAAGGTCGGCAGGGACATCATCGTGGCGGCCGGCTATGGCGAGAAGTTCGTTCATCGCACGGGTCACGGCATCGGCCAGGAAACCCACGAGGAGCCTTACATCGTGGAGGGCAGCACGTTGGTCCTCGAGGAGGGCATGGCGTTCTCGATCGAGCCCGGCATCTACCTCGAAGGTCGCCATGGGGCTCGCATCGAGGACATCGTCGTGTGCACGGCCGACGGCATCGAATGCTTCAACAACACGCCGCGAGAACTGGTCCGAGTCGGCTCCTGAGGGCCCACCACCCGGCGTGTCTCGCGTGACACGCCGGGCCGAAACATTTCCTGCAAGCAATTTGCAAAAATGTAACCCCACCTGACCTGCACCTATTCAAGTATTCCCAGTTCAGGGGCCTGTTGACAGGTGCTTGCTGGTGAAGGCAATCTCGGTGTATCCACTACCAGCCTCAAGGTTCGCGGACCGTCGCCCACCGGGTCACACGACTGATTTAGTCACCAAGATCAGTTCGGTTTGATCCAAAGTTTGCGTCTTCTTGCCCTGTCCGACCGGTGGATCACGTCAGGAGCCCTGACGCCCAGTAGACAACGGTCATCGCCGCGCAGCCAGTGTGTAGGTGACCGGTCCGAAGGGCGTAGGGCTCCTGGTCCTTGTCCGGGGCGATAGCGTTGCGCCGTGGTGACGACGATGTACGTGGTGGCGGCTGCTGTTTTCGGCATTTTGTGTTCCCTCGCCTTCGACCCGGTGAACGTCCCACTCGCCATGATCATCGGCGTCGCCGGCCTCCTGGCCATGCTCCGGCAGATGGCCCGGTCGAGGCGGCGGGTCGTCGCGGCCGTCGGTGCCGGCTTCGGCCTCGGCTTCATGGTTCCGCTCGTCTGGTGGATGAACGCCGTCAGTTCCGGCGCCTATGTCGGCATCGTGTTGTCCCAGCTGGGATTCTTCGCTCTTCTCGCCGTGTGCCTCCGGCGCGTCATGAGGCTGCGGTTCTGGCCTTTGTGGGGGGCCGCGGTCTGGGTCGGCATCGAATTCTTCCGCAGCAGCTTCCCGTTCAGCGGTTTTCCCTGGGGCCGGCTGGCGCATACGGGTGTCGACACGCCGTTCGCCGGGTACGTCCGCCTGATCGGCACCCCCGGCATGAGCGCTGTGATGTTCCTTGCCGCCGCCGCGATTGCGTATGCCGCACACGGCCAAAAACCCAAACAGACGGCTATCGCCCTGCTGTCGGTGCTGGCACTCCTGGGAGTCGGCGCCGCGCTGCCGACCGGGATCGCCGGGGCGGAGGACACTAAGCAGGTCGCACTCGTTCAGGGTGATGTTCCTGGCGTCTTCGGCACCTGGCCGCTCGGCGAGATCTTCCAGAAGCACGCCGCCCAGACCCAACGGCTCATCGCCGACATCGCGTCCGGCGACCAGGCCCGGCCTGACCTCGTCCTGTGGCCCGAGAACTCGACCGACGTCGATCCCGAGCAGTACACCGACGAGGACGACCGGATTCGCGAGCTGTCGGCGGCGCTCGAGGCGCCCATCCTCGTCGGCGGCATCTTCAACGGACCGACCTCCGAGACGGCATACAACGCCGGAGTCGTGTGGGACGAGAACGGGCCGGGGGAGCGCTACGTCAAGCGCAAAGTCGTGCCCTACGGCGAATACGTGCCGTTCCGCAACGCTTTGGGTGGGCTGGTGCCCCGGTTCGATCGGGACATCCCTCGCGACATGCTCGGCGGCAAGAAACCTGGTGTGCTGGAGCTCGCCGGCGTCAAGATCGGTGACACCATCTGCTGGGACATCGCCTATGACGGCAACATCCGCGACAACATCGATGGCGGCGCTCAGGTCCTCGTGGTGCAGACCAGCAACGCGAGCTTCACCGGCACATCGCAGCCCGAGCAGCAGTGGAAGATCTCGAGGCTCCGCGCCATCGAGACGGGACGCTATGTCCTGGTGCCGTCGACCAATGGCATCAGCGGCATCGTCGATCCCCAAGGGAACACGGTCGCGCGGGCGGCAACACAGATACCGGCGACATTGTCCGCGGAGATCACGCTGGCGAACGCCAAGACGCCTGGAGTGCGCTTCGGCGGGATCCTCGAGTACGCGCTGGTGGCCCTTGCCCTGTTGGGAATGATCCTCGGCCGCAAACGAGGGGGGACCGGATGAGTAGGATCCTCATCATCATTCCGACCTTCAACGAAGCGCTCAACATCGAGTCGATCGTCGGCCGCGTGCTCGATGCCGAGCCGGACGCCCACGTCCTGGTCGTCGACGACAACTCTCCGGACGGCACCGGCGACATCGCCGCGCTCTTGACGGCCGATGAGCGAGTTCATCTCATGCGCCGTGCCGGTAAGGAAGGCCTGGGGCTGGCCTACCTCGCCGGCTTCCATTGGGGAATCGACCAGGGCTACGACGTACTCGTCGAAATGGACGCCGACGGTTCGCACCAGCCCGAACAGCTCGAACGGCTGCTGGCGGCCGTGGACGGCGGCGCCGACCTCGTCCTGGGATCGCGATGGGTCCCGGGCGGCAAGGTCGTCAATTGGTCGCGGCACCGCGAATTGCTGTCACGTGGCGGCAACTTGTATGCGCGCATCATGCTGGGCATCCAGTTGAAGGATGCGACCGGGGGATATCGGGCCTTCAGGCGCTCGACCCTGGAAGGACTCAACCTGCGTGAGGTGGCCTCCCAGGGCTACTGCTTCCAGGTCGATCTGGCCAGACGCTCGGTCGAGGCCGGATTCGACGTGGTCGAGGTTCCCATCACATTCATCGAACGCACGCGCGGCGAATCCAAGATGAGCAACGCCATCGTGCTCGAGGCACTGTGGCGGGTCACGGTGTGGGGATTCGCCCGCATCCTCAATCGGCGCTAGGCGGTCTTCTTCGGCTTGCGGGTGCGGTGCAGATGCACCGGGCCGATCTCGCCGGCGCGCAGCAGCTGCA
>JALYQD010000096.1 GCA_030856025.1 Actinomycetota bacterium | reverse complement strand
GGCGGCGCCCCTTCCTAAAGAAGTGGCGCCGCCGGGCCCAGTTCGCTCAGTTACCAAGCGTGCTTCGTCAATCATCGCCGCGGGGCCACTTGATCCCTGAGTGGAGTGGTTATCCCGAGTACGACAGCCCTTTGGGACGGGAGATCGCCGCGTGGGTGCTGAGGTGCTGAGCTGCTGTGGAGTTCTTAGGTTCTTTGTACGCCACGGTTAGCCATTTCTAAAGGGCTACTCGCGCGTAACATTGCGTCCTTTCGTTCACAATCGCCCTTTCAGGCGCGAATCGCGCGGCCCTTTTTTCGAAACACCATCGTGAACGCGATGGCGCCGACTGCCCCGATGATCGCCGACGCCGCGGCGATCTTTCCGGCCCTGGTGTCGAGTCCGATTCGGGGTCGTAGCGCGACAGGGCGGGCGAACGTCAGGATCGGCCAGTGGTTGTCCGTGGCGATCTTGCGCAGGGATTTGTCGGGGTTGACCGCGAACGGATGCCCGACGACGCTGAGCATCGGCGCATCGGTTTCGGAGTCCGAATAGGCGTATGAGTCCAGCAGGTCATAGCCGCGTTCCTTGGCAAGGGCGACCATGGCCTTGGCCTTGTTGCCGCCATACGCATAGAACTCGATCTCGCCGGTGTAGCGGCCGCCTTCCTCGCTGAGTTTGGTCGCTATGACGTGGTCGGCACCCAACATCGCACCGATCGGCTCGGCGACTTCTGCCCCCGACGCCGAGACGATGATGATGTCGCGGCCCTCCTCGCGGTGCTGCTCGATCAGGTGGACGGCTTCGTCGTAGACGAGTGGATCGATGATCGTATGCAGGGTCTCGGCGACCGACTGCCGCACCACCTCGACGTCCCAGCCTTTGACCATCTCGGTGAGGTAGGCGCGCATCTTTTCGAGCTGGTCGTGGTCGGCGCCGCTGACGGCGAACACGAACTGGGCGTAGGCGCTGCGCAGCACGGCGCGGCGGCTCAGGAGGCCGCCGTCGAAGAACGGCTTGCTGAACGCGAGCGTGCTCGACTTGGCGATGATCGTCTTGTCGAGGTCGAAGAACGCGGCGGACTTGGCGTGGTTCACGTCTCAAGCCTACGGGCGGTTTCCACAGCGGGCGCGATGGACGCGGATGTCCACACCGCGCAATCCGCGCCTGTCCTGCGGCCGTCTCACCAGCGAGGGTCGAGGGCATGGACGAACTGCGCTCTCTGGATGCAAAGGCGATGCCCCTGATCGTCACGGCCGACGACGGACTGCTCGACGAAGCGCTCAGGCTCTGCGCGGCTGTCGGTGCGACGCCCGTCGTCGCCGGTGACATCACCGCGGCCCGAAGGTCGTGGAAGGAGGCGCCGGCGGTCATCGTCTGCGCCGATCTGGTGGCGGCGTTCGCCCGCACCGAGCCCACACGCAGAGATGGAGTCGTCGTCATCGGGCACGACACAACTGCATTGTGGCCATCGGCGATCGCCCTCGGTGCCGAGCGCGTATGCGAAGTGCCGCGCGATCAGGACGCTGTGATCGAGACCCTGGCCAATACCCTCGAAGGCAATGGCGAGGCCTGCGTCGTCAGTGTCATGGGCGGTTGCGGCGGCGCGGGGGCCACGACGCTCGCCGCTTCGCTGGTGTTGGCCGGCGCCCGTCGCGGCTTCGCGTCGCTGTTGCTCGACGCCGACCCCTTCGGCGGGGGCATCGACCTCGTCCTCGGCCACGAAAACGTCGAAGGTATGAGGTGGCGCGACCTGGACAGGACCCAGGGCCGGGTGAGCGGTGAGTCCCTCCGCCAGGTCCTGCCCTCGAGGTCGGGGGTGTCCACCCTGTCCTGGGACCGGGGCGAACCCGTCGACGTCCACGCCTCATCGGTCCACGCGGTGCTCGCGGCAGCGGCCCGCGCCTACGACCTGGTCGCGGTCGACGTCCCCCGGCAGTTCGACGACGTGACCGGGGAGATCCTCGGCCGATCGGTGCTCACGGTGCTCCTGGTCCCCGAAGACATCCATGCGCTCAGCGCTTCCGGCCGGGTCCTCGCCCAGCTTCGGCGGCACACCGGCAACGTCGCGCTGCTCACGAGGGCCCGTCGCGGCGGCATCGGTTCCGCGGCTGTCAGTGAGGCTCTCGGGCTGCCGGTGCTCGGCCGGGTGCGCCACGAACGCCGGCTCGCGTCCAACCTCGACGCCGGAGCCGGTCCGGGACGGTCTCGCACGCTCCGGTCGGGTTGCCGAAGCATCCTCGACACCCTGGGCCTGGCGGACGCGTCATGAGCGCGGCGCCGTTGGTCGACCGGATACGTCAACGCCTTGCCGAGGAGGCGCATGAGCCCACCGCCCACAGTGTGGCCGCCGCGCTGCGCGCCGAAAACCAGTTGTGCGGCAACGGCACCGTCCTGGCCCTGGTCGATCAGCTCCGCCGCGACACCACCGGCACCGGCCCGCTGGAGGCGCTGCTGGCCACACCGGGCGTGACCGATGTCCTTGTCAACGGCCCGGACGAGGTCTACGTCGATTGCGGCCGCGGACTCGAACGGTCACCGTTGACCTTCCCCGATGACGAGTCCGTGCGCCGCCTTGCCCAGCGGCTTGCGGCCCAGGGCGGTCGGCGACTCGACGACGCGAGCCCGTTCGTCGACGTGCGCCTGGCCGGCGGCACCCGCTTCCACGCAATCCTGGCCCCGATCGCCCGGCCGGGGACACTCCTCTCCCTGCGGGTGCCGGCCCGCCACACGTTTTCGCTCGACGAGCTCACCGCCTCGGGGACTCTCACCACGTTGGGAGCCGACTGCCTGGTGCGGATCGTGGCGTCGCGGGCGGCTTTCCTCATCTCCGGCGGGACCGGCACAGGCAAGACCACGTTGCTCGCGGCGCTCTTGTCGATCGTCGATTCCTCCGAGCGGTTGGTGATTGTCGAGGACGCCACCGAATTGCGCCCGCACCACGCCCATACGGTCGGACTCGAAGCGCGGCCGGCCAACATCGAAGGCGCCGGCGCCATCAGCTTGCGAGACCTCGTGCGGCAGGCGCTGCGTATGCGGCCCGACCGGCTCATCGTCGGCGAGGTCCGCGGCGCCGAGGTCGTCGACCTGCTGGCCGCGCTCAACACCGGGCACGAAGGCGGCTGCGGCACGCTGCACGCCAACTCGGCCGCCGACGTGCCCGCCCGACTCGAGGCCCTGGGTGTGGCTGCCGGACTGCCCAGGGATGCCGTTCACAGCCAGCTGGCCTCGGCGCTCGATGTGGTGGTCCACCTCGGCCGTGATGCCACGGGACGACGGATGCTTCGGCAGCTGGCCGTCCTCGAGCGCGGGATCGGTGCATTCGTGGAAGCCGTTCCGGCACTGACGTTCGCCGTTGACGGGGTCGAAGTCGGCCCCGGTTTCGACCGGCTCCAGTCTGTGATCGGGCCGCTCGCGGTTGCGCGATGAGGATCGCCGCAGCGGCTTTCACGGCCGCCGCGCTTCTCATGGTGAGGCCGCCGGGTCGTTGGCTGGTCCACTGGAGGCTGGGACGGGCCAGACCGATTGCCTTCCGCCAATTCCTTCGCCGCCGGATGCCGATCGCCCTCGTGTTCGCGGCGGGTGTGGCCGTGATCGCGCTGGGCGGGTCTGTCCCGCATCTCGTCGCCGGCTCCACAGCAGTGGGTGTGTTCGCGGTGTGGATACGGCTCAGGCGCAATGCGCGGGATAGCAAACGTCGAAGGGTGCGAAGCCGGCAGATCGCCGAGATCGTCGACTCCCTCGCGGCCGAGCTCGGCGCCGGCATCCTGGCGAGTCAGGCACTTCAGCACCTCGCCGGTGACATGCCGTTGCTCGACGGAGCGGCGACCGCCTCGCGCATGGGCGGCGATGTCGCCGGAGCCCTTCGAGCGGCATCGCGGCTGCCCGGAGCCGAAGCGCTGGAAGAGCTTGCGGCCGCCTGGGAGGTCTCCGAGCGGTCTGGGGCACCGATGGCCAGGGTTCTCGATCGCCTCGGCGACGGCATACGGGACGAACGCGACGCGCAACGCGAAGTCATGACCGGACTGGGTCCGGCCAAGGCGACTGCCCGGCTGATGGCGATCCTGCCCCTGTTCGGGCTCGGCATGGGCCTGAGCATGGGCTCCCGACCGCTGGATGTCCTGCTCAACACCGTGGTCGGTTCGCTGTGCCTCGCTGCCGGGGCGGCGCTGGCCTGCGCCGGGGTCTGGTGGGTCGATCAGATCGCGGCCCGCGCCGAACGGGCCTGAGCCGTGGCCGCCGCGCTTTGCCTGTCGGTCGCGGTTTTCCTCGCCGTGCCGCCGTCTCCGCGCGCACGGTGCCTGCGCATCTTCGGGGAGGCCGCGGAGTCGAAGTTCTCTCTGCCCTCGCCGACTGTTTTCGCCGTGACGATGTCCGCGGTTGGCAGTCTGGTGTTGTTCGGATTGACCACCGGGATCGTCGTCGCCGTTGTCGCGGTGCCGTTGTCCGCCCGGGTCGTCGGGAGGCTCGAATCGGGCGCCGTCCGCAAGCGTCGCCTGCAGGTCGCGCGCCAGCTGCCCGGTGCGATCGACTTGCTGATCGCCGTCCTCGACGCCGGCCGACCACCCGTCGACGCCTTCGCGCTGGTCGCCCGGGCAACGGCCCAGCCGCTCGGCTCCGAGCTCGCCCTGATCGCAGGCCGGCTCTCGGTTGCCGGCGACGAGCAATCGGTGTGGGAAGGGTTGCGCACCAAACCGGAATTCGCCGCCCTCGGCAGGTCCTTCCGGCGCGCAGGACGGTCCGGTATGCCGGTCGGCCGGATCCTCGGGCGGCTGGCTGACGAGCTCCGCCGCGAACGGCGCGCAACGAGTCAGGAGCGTGCCCGGGGAGTCGCCGTGGCCACGGCCGCACCACTCGGCGTGTGCTTCCTGCCGGCGTTCTTCCTGATCGGGATCGTCCCGACGATCATCGGATCCTTCACATCACTGCCCCTGTGACCGCTGGGTTGTCCCCAGTCGCCGTGCTTCGACCGTTGTCCCCAGCACTTCGTCACCTATCGCAAAAGCGGGCTCCCGGTGAACACATTCATGGCAAGAGATCACCGATGACAAGGAGAACCACCATGAAGAAGTTCCTCACCACCCGGGGCGAACACGGTATGACGACTGCGGAATACGCCGTCGGCACAGTGGGCGCCTGCACGATCGGCAGCGTGCTGGTCAAAGTCGGTCAGTCCGAATGGTTCGGCGACATCGTCAAGGGCCTGATCGAGAAGATCCCGGGCATCCTCCCGTTCTGAGCGGCAGCCCCCACGCCGGGGCGGCTCGCCGCCGTCCCGGCACCCAACGGAAAGGACCATCATGAAGAAATTTGGTGAACGTGGCGCGGCGACCGCGGAATACACGGTCGGCACTCTCGGTGCGGTTGTCATAGCCTTCTGGCTGTCTCGCATCGCTATTGGCGACCCGGACCGGTCCTGGTTCGGCAAGTTCATCCACCGCCTCATCACCGACGGTCTTCAGCTCCCCGGCATCTTCAGCGGCGACTGGGTATGGCGATGGATCGCATGACGCGCGACGAGCGCGGAATGGTTACGGCGGAGCTCGCCGTCATCGCCCCGTTCGGGCTGGCCTTCGCCTTCCTCCTGCTCTGGGTCGTCTCACTCGGAGTGACGCAGGTCAGGATCGTCGACGCCTCGCGGGAGGCGGCGCGGATGGTGGCGCGGGGCGATTCGGTGGCCGAAGCGACGGCCGCCGCGCGTCGGGATGCGCCCAAAGGATCACGGGTCGAGGCGAAATCGTCCAACGGCTTTGTCACCGTCACGGTCTCGGCGAGGTCGGCGGCAGCGGTGCCGTTCTTCTCCGGCATCGGCGCTCGCACCATGACGGCCACAGCGGTGGCCGCGGACGAGTCCCCATGACCATTCGGTTTGTCGGAGGTCGGCGGGAGTGGGGCTCGGTGACGGCCTATGCGATGGCCGCCGGTGCGTTCCTCGGTCTGCTGGCGCTGGTGATCGCCCAGGGGGCGACGCTCATACGGCTCCAGCACGAGGTGTCGAAGGCGGCCGACCTCGCCGCGCTCGCCGCAACCCAGGCCTCGGTCGCGGGTCGGAACGGCTGCCAGGCAGCTGAGGATCTCGCGAAGCGCAACCACGGGACCGTCGTGCGCTGTCGGATGGACTTCGACGTCGCGACCGTCACGGCCCGCGGCGAGAGCAAGGCGGTCTGGGGCCAGCGTTTCGCATTCGAGCGCAAAGCCCGCGCCGCCCCGTCGGACTACCTGGGCGACTCCGATTCGCCACCGGCCGATGGATCCGGGTAGGACGGCCGCAACTGCCGCACGAGCACGGCAACACTGGCCAGGAACATGATGCCGATAGGGATCATCACCGCCCAGCCGGGCTCGTGACCGCGGGCACGTGCCACAAGCGGGGTGAGCAGAATCGGCATGCACGTGAGCGCCAGCCAGACGAGCAGGCCGACCGCGGTGGAATAGCCGAGCGGATGTCGACGTAGGAGGAGCAAGCCGCTGGCGAATGCTGCGGGAAGGAAGAAGGCGAGGTCGAGGACGTGCACCGGGTTGGTCGGGACCTTCCAGTCGCTTGCGCTGCTCGAAGGGGCACCGGAGGCCAGGTCCGGAATGATCTCGCTGATCCACAACAGCCCGAAGACTGTTGCCACGACCATCAGGAACCATCCGGGCAACGCCATGGATCGGTGTGAAAAGTGGGCCCTGACCGCTTCGGTGTCCAAAGCCGACAAACCGCCGGCCAGCGCAAAGATGGACATGCCCAGGACGGCCACCCACACGAGGAACAGCGGCCCGAAATGGACGGAGAAAGCGAAAATCGCGAAGTTGTAGACCATGAAGGCCAGGCAGCCAAGCCAGCCGAGGTAGGCCTGGAGGCGACCCCGCCGCGCAAACCAGGCGAGCGCAGCGAGAACGGGCGCAACAATCACCAGGTCGACGATGTCCTGGGCAACAGCGGCGTCCGCAAAGCTGGGCGGTCTCCTTGCCGTAGACGCGGTCAGTCGCGAGGAGACCGACCACACTTCCGGCTGCGGCAAGCAAAGCCGCCGCCGAGGAGAGCCAAAACCACAGCCTGGGGAGTCTCAGTAAGTCAAACGACCGCTCGGGCATGCCGGCAACCTACCCCGGGCCGGACCGCCGATCAGCAGCCGCAGGTGTAGTAGGTGATGTCCCAGTGGTTGCCCTCATCGGCGTAGATGTTGCCGGAACCGGCCTGCCACTGGGCGGCGCCGTCGCCCCGGTTCGCGATGCGGGTGAACGTGTTGTGGATGTAGCCGTCGATGCAGCTGCTGTGCCCGGTGTCGATCTTGTAGCCGTTGTAGTGGCTGTAGGTGCCGCTGGCGTGACCGACTTCGGTGCCGCCGGTGATGTTGATTCCGCATCCGCTCGCATTCCTGAGCGTGATCGCCCCGCTGACCGTGCTCTGGTTGATCTGGTCGAAGGACGTGCAGGTCGAATTCGATCGCGTGGTGCAACCGCCGCTCGAACTCCAGGTGATGCCGGCGCCGCTCAGCTGCGAGGCAGCCGCCGATTGCGACAACTTGGTGGCAGCCGAGGCGGGTGCGCTGACCGAGACGACCCCGAACGCTGTGACGAAAAGGCCGACAAGCAGCACGACAAGGCGATTCTTCATAGTTTCCCCGAAACTGAATTCCCGGGGCCCGATGCCCCCGGAAGCATGGTCGCGACTCTGCCTTGCTCAACCAGAGTGGTCAAGGCTTCTGATTGAGGGAGGTGTCCAGCAGGACAATGGCGGTCGTCTCGTCGGGGGACTCTGACCGAATGTGGCGCGTCAGGCTCCGATATCGCCAAATGTGACTCGCCCGTAATAGGCGTGACGTGACAGTCTCGGGGGCGACGATGTCTCGCGACAGAGCGGGCACCTGCCGGGAGGTACAACGTGTTCCATCGAATTGCGATCGTGAACCGAGGCGAAGCCGCCATGCGGCTGATCCACGCTGTGAGAGACCTCAACGCCGAGGGCGGCCATCAGATCCGCACCATCGCGCTGTACACCGAGGCCGAACGCAGCGCCATGTTCGCGCGCGAGGCCGATGACGCCTATCCGCTCGGCCCCGCGTCCGCACGGCCGTACCTCGATCTGGCCGTGCTCGAACGCGCGCTGCTCGAGACGAAGGCCGACGCGGTCTGGGTCGGGTGGGGCTTCGTGGCCGAGGACCCCCGGTTCGTCGAGCTCTGCGACCGTCTCGGGGTCGCATTCATCGGTCCGAGTGCGGCTGCCATGCGCCGGCTCGGCGACAAGATCGGTTCGAAGCTGATCGCGGAGGAGGTCGGTGTTTCCGTCGCGCCGTGGAGCCGCGGCGCCCTCGACACACTTGAAGACGCACTCGCCTCCGCGGAGAGTCTCGGTTACCCGCTGATGCTCAAGGCAACGGCCGGCGGCGGTGGCCGTGGGATCAGGATGGTGGCGTCCGCGTCCGAGTTGAAGGATGCCTACCAGCGGACTCGTGACGAGGCCGAGCGCGCATTCGGCAACGGCGCCGTATTCCTCGAGCAGCTGGTCACCGGTGCCCGGCACGTCGAGGTCCAGGTGATCGCCGACAGCCACGGCACGGCGTGGGCCGTCGGTGTGCGCGACTGCTCGGTGCAGCGGCGCAACCAAAAGGTGATCGAGGAGTCGGCATCGCCGCTACTCTCACCGGACCAGACCGACGAGCTGAAGGCGTCCGCCGAGCGGCTCGCGCTGGCTGTGGACTATCAGGGCGCAGGCACGGTCGAATTCCTGTACCACCCGGGCGACAAGACTTTTGCGTTCCTCGAAGTGAACACGCGGCTCCAGGTCGAGCACCCCATCACCGAGGTCACGACGGACATGGACCTGGTCAAGACCCAGATCCACGTTGCGGCAGGTGGCCGGCTGGAAGGGCCACGGCCCGATGAGGTCGGACATGCCGTCGAGGCTCGCCTCAATGCCGAGGACCCGGACCGCGACTTCGCACCGTCGCCGGGCCGGATCGCCCTGTTGGACCTTCCGTCCGGTCCGGGCATCCGCGTGGACACCGGAGTGGGCGAAGGCGACACCATCCCCGCCGACTTCGACTCGATGATCGCCAAGATCATCGCCTACGGCAGCACCCGCGAGGAGGCGTTGGCGCGGCTTCGGCGCGCCCTGTCCGAAACCGCTGTCGTCATCGAGGGTGGCGCCACAAACAAGAGCTTCATCCTCGGATTGCTCGACCAGCCCGAGATCGTGACCGGCGAGGGTGGCTGGGCCGATACCGGGTGGATCGACCGCGTGCGTGCGGAGGGACGACTCGTACAACAGCGGCACTCCGGCGTGGCCCTGGTCACGGCGGCGATCGAGGCCTATGAGGACGAGCTCAACATCGAGATCGCCAGGTTCCTCGAAGCGGCGCACGGCGGCCGCCCCGGCGTACAGCACAAGGTGGGTCGTGCCGTCGAGCTCAAGTTGCGCGGCACGTCATACAAAGTGACGACCGTGCAGACGGGTCCGCGGCGTTTCCGGGTCGCGGTCGAGTCGCCAAGTGCCACGCAGGTCGTGGACGCGGACCTCGAACGGCTCGACGAATTCCACAGCAGGCTGGTCATCGGCGGCCAGCGCTACCGACTCGTGACGGCTGTGCACGGCCCCACCCACCTGGTGGAAGTCGATGGAGTCACGCACCGGGTCAGCAGGGACGAGGGCGGCGTGCTTCGTTCACCCGCCCCCGCGCTCGTGGTCTCCACCCCCGCCTCGGTCGGCGACGTCGTGGAGTCGGGTGCTCCAGTCCTGGTGTTGGAGAGCATGAAGATGGAGACGGTGCTGTATGCGCCGTTCGGCGCCCGTGTCCGCGAGCTGCTCGTGACAACCGGCACACAGATCGAGACCGGAGCCCCCCTGATGCGGCTGGATCCGATCGAGGCGACCGCGGCGGATGAGGAGTCAGCGCCGGAACCTGACGCCGGACCCGAGCTGGATCTGCCACAGGCCGATCGCACGCTCTCGACCGGACAGAGAGCCGCTCAGGAACGCGCGGACCAGGCGGCATTGCTGCTCGGGTTCGATGTCGTCCCCGGGCAGGAAAATGCTGCCCTGGATCGCTATCTCATTGCCCGCGACGAGCTTCGCGAGGAGGGGATCTCTGTCGTCTCCGATGAGATCGATCTGCTCGAAGTCTTCGCCGACCTCGCCGAGCTGAGCCGCAACCGGCCCGCCGACGAGGAGGAACACACCGAGCTGCGTGTGCACAGTTCCCGCGAACACCTGCACACCTATCTGCAAAGCCTCGACATGGACCGCGGAGGCCTGCCGGACCACTTCCGGACCCGACTGGCCCGCGTCTTGGCCCACTATGGGGTCGCCGACCTGGACCGAACGCCCGTCCTCGAGGAAGCTGTCCTCCGGGTTTTCCTGGCTCAGCAGCGGTCGGCCTCCGATGTCCACCTGGTCACCGCCCTGCTCGAGCGCTGGATCGTGGAACCGCCTCCCGAGAAGGACCTGGCTCCGGCCGCGCGCCAGCTCCTGGAGCGTCTGGTGCGGGCCACGCAGATGAGGTTCCCGGTCGTGCGCGACCTGGCCCGCAGCGTCCGTTTCCGCTGGTTCGACCAACCGCTGGTGGACGCCGAACGATCCAGTGTCCTCGCCGACGTCGGCAACGAGATAGCTGCATTGGCGGCCGAGCCCGATGCCCCGGACCGGGCCGAGCGGATCGACGCCCTGGCCGCGATCCCGGAGCAGATCGTCGGCTTCCTCGCCAAACGGCTCAGGCACGGCGGGCTGCCAAACGAGCCGATGCTCGAGGTCCTGATCCGGCGGCACTACCGCGAGTTCGACCTGCATGACCTGAGGACCACCGCGGTCGGGGGTCGCCCGTTCGCCGTGGCCGACTACACGCTCGACGACCGGCCCACCTGCCTGATCACGACCGTCGGTGCGGTCGCAGAGCTTGGCGACCCGACCTCCGGTCTGCCCTCGGCAGTCGCCGACCAGGTTGCTGCGCGCCGCGACGGCGTCGAAGCCGTGGTCGACCTCTACCTGGACTGGCCCGACGCCCCTGACTCGGCCGACGAGGCCAGTGCCGAGCTGGCGCGCTTCGTTGGGGCGCTGCCGTTTGCGTCCGACGTGCGGCGGGTGGCCATCGCCATCGGCCAAGGGGCCGGCCGGCCGGTCAGCTATTTCACCTTCCGCCCGGCAACAGCCGGCGGTGTGGTGGAGGACGATCTGGTCCGCGGAGTGCACCCGATGGTCGGACGCAGGCTCAACCTGTGGAGGCTGCGCAACTTCCACGTCAGCCGAATCGAAGCCCCCGAGGACGTGCTGCTCTACGAGTGCGTGGCGAGGGAAAACCCTGCCGACCGCAGGCTCGTCGCCCTCGCACAGGTGCGCCAGCTCGCCGTGTTGCGGGACGAGGATGGCAACGTCACCGCGCTGCCGCACGCCGAGCGTGCCGTGGAGAACTGCCTCGAGGCGATCCGCCGGGCCCGGACGGCGCGTGGTTCGGCGGGCACCGCGCTCGACATGAACCACGTCTGGGTCCAGATCTGGCCGCTCATCGACGCCAAGCCCGAACAGCTGGCTTTGTTGGAGGGACGGATCAGCCCGCTTACCGACGGCGCCGGCATCGAGGAGGTGCGAGTCCAGGGTCGCGTGGCTTCCCCGGACGGTGTTCCGGTCCCGCTCGCCGTGCGCTTCTACGCCAGGCCGGGTGCAGGAGTGGCGTCCTCGGTGGAGCCACCACCGAGCGAATTGCTCAAACCCCTCGACGACTACGCCACCAGGGTGCTGAGGGCGCGTCGTCGCGGACTCGTCTACCCCTATGAGCTGGAGGGTGTGCTGGCCGGACCGGGTGGCACGCTGGTCGAATACGACCTCGACGACTCCGGTGCCCTGGTGCCGGTCAATCGGCCCCGCGGGCTCAACAAGTCGGGCATCATGGCGGCCGTCGTGACGACGCCGACGCCGGTCTACCCCGAGGGGGTGACCCGGGTGGTGATCTGTGGCGACCCGACCAAGTCGCTGGGTGCGGTCTCCGAACCCGAGTGCACGCGGGTCATCGCAGCCATCGACCTGGCCGAGCGTATGGCTGTCCCGCTGGAATGGTTCGCGTTGTCGGCGGGCGCCCGCATCTCGATGGACTCGGGCACCGAAAACATGGACTGGGTCGCTGCGGCGCTGCGGCGCATCATCGAGTTCACCCAGGATGGCGGTGAGATCAACGTCGTCGTCGCGGGCATCAACGTCGGCGCCCAGCCGTACTGGAACGCCGAGGCGACCATGCTCATGCACACCAAGGGCATCCTGGTGATGACCCCCGACAGTGCGATGGTGCTCACCGGCAAGCAGTCGCTGGACTTCTCCGGCGGGGTCTCGGCCGAGGACAACTTCGGCATCGGTGGCTACGACCGGGTGATGGGCCCCAACGGCCAGGCACAGTACTGGGCGCGCGACCTGTCCGGCTCGGTCGATGTGCTGATGGGCCACTACGCCCATACGTATGTCGCCCCGGGGGAGTCGCGGCCCCGTCAGGCGCCCACGACCGACCCGGTGGACCGTGACGTCACGACATACCCGCACAGCGTCGAGGGCAGCGACTTCCATACCGTCGGCGACATCTTTTCCCCGTTGACCAACCCGGACCGCAAGAAGGCCTTCGACATCCGGACGGTGATGCGTGCCCTTGCCGACCAGGACCACCCGACGCTGGAGCGGTGGGCGGGTATGGCCGATGCCGACACCGCCGTCGTCCAGGATGCGCACCTCGGGGGACACCCGGTCTGCCTGCTCGGGATCGAGTCCCGGCCGGTGCCGCGTCGTGGGTTCCCGCCCACAGACGGGCCGGACATCTACACCGCGGGCACGTTGTTCCCGCGGTCGTCGAAGAAGGCGGCCCGCGCGATCAACTCTGCAAGCGGCAACCGTCCCCTCGTCGTGCTGGCCAACCTGTCCGGCTTCGACGGGTCTCCGGACTCGATGCGTAACCTCCAGCTGGAGTACGGCGCCGAGATCGGACGGGCCATCGTCAACTTCTCCGGTCCCATCGTGTTCTGCGTGATCTCGAGGTACCACGGCGGAGCTTTCGTGGTCTTCTCCAAGGCGCTCAACCCCAACATGACGGTGCTGGCGCTCGAGGGCTCCTTCGCCTCGGTCATCGGTGGGGCGCCGGCAGCCGCGGTCGTGTTCTCCGGCGAGGTTCACAAACGTACCGAGGCCAACTCTCGGCTCCGCGAGCTCAATGACCAGCTGGCAGGCGCGGCCGAGGCCGAACGCGGACGGCTTGTCGTCGAGCTCGCCGAGCTCAGGTCGGAACTGCGAGCGGAAATGATTTCCGAGGTCGCGGCGGAGTTCGACGGCGTACACAACATCCACCGGGCCGTCGAGGTCGGCTCGGTCGACGCCGTCATCGCCGCGTCACAGCTGCGACCAGAGGTGATCGCGGTTCTCGGTCGCGGGCTGGCCGGCGGCTGAACAGCCGTCAGGGCTTCTGACTGAGCAACGCGTCCAGAAGCACGATGGCTGCGGCCTTGTCGAGGGGCTCGTTGCCGTTGCCGCACTTGGGCGAATGGACACAGGACGGACAGCCGCCTGAGCATTCGCAGGCGTCGATTGCATCCCGGGTGACCTGGAGCCATCGCGCGGCGACCTCATAGCCGCGCTCGGCGAAGCCGGCACCGCCGGGATAGCCGTCGTAGACGAAGACGGTCAGGGTGCCGGTGTCCGGATGCATCGCGGTCGACACGCCGCCGATGTCCCAGCGGTCGCACGTCGCCAGCAACGGGAGCATGCCGATGGCCGCGTGCTCGGCGGCATGGGCCGCGCCGGGGACGTCGGCCGTGTCGAGGACCTTGGCGACCGCTGGGGGCGAGAGGGTCCACCACACGGCTTTGGTCTGCAACGAGCGTGAAGGCAGGTCGAGGAGCTCCTCGCCGAGCACCTCGCCCGATCCGCTGCGCCGCTTGAGGAACGACACGACTTGGTGGGCGACCTCCACCGACCCGAACGTCATGGCGGCGTCGCCCCATACCTGTTGGCGCTCGACCTCGGTGATCGAGATCTCGGTGAGGGACCGCGCCATCGTCGAGTAGTCGGGATTGTCGCGATGGACCGCGGCGATGCCGTGTTCGAGGTCGTATTCGTCGACGAGGAACGAGTCTCCTTGATGGACATAGACGGCGCCCTCGTGGACGGTCGAATCGGCCGATGACGCATCGACGGTGCCGATGAGCCGGCCGGTCGCGGCATCCACGATCTGCACGGGGGATCCGCCGCTGGACCGGATGTCGGCAAGGTTGCTGGCCCGTTCGCGTTTCGTCCAGAACCAGCCGCCGGTCCGCTTGCGCAGCAGCCCCGCATCCGTCAGTGCGTTGACACCGTCCTCGGTGCGCGGCCCGAACAGCTCGAAGTCCGTCTCGGTGAGCGGCAGCTCCTGGGCCGCGGCGGCGAGGTGCGGTCCCAGGACATACGGGTTGTCCGGATCGAAGACGGTCGCCTCGACCGGAGCGTCGAGCAAGGCTTCGGGATGGTGGACGAGGTAGGTGTCCAGCGGATCGTCGCGGGCCACCATGACCCCGAGGGAAGCCTGACCGGTGCGTCCGGCACGGCCGAACTGTTGTTGCAGAGCCGCGCGCGTGCCGGGGTAGCCGACGCTGATGATGGCGTCGAGGCCGGCGATGTCGATGCCTAGCTCGAGCGCGTTGGTGCTCGCCAAGCCGAGGAGCTCTCCACTGCGCAGTTGCCGTTCGAGCTCGCGGCGGTCCTCGGGGAGATAGCCGCCGCGGTATGTCGCCACCCGGCTCACCAGATCGGGGTCGATCTCGCCGAGCCGCCGCTGCGCTCCGAGCGAGACGGTCTCGGCACCCCTCCGCGACCGGACGAACGCGAGCGTACGGACCCCGCCGACGACAAGGTCGGTGAGGATCTCGCCGGCCTCGGTCGTGGCCGGACGGCGTATGGCCGTCTGGGTCGAAGTATCGGTGCCGGGCAGCAACGGCGGCTCCCACAAGGCAATCGTCGACGGCCCGTGCGGTGATGCGTCCTCGGTGACTGCGCGCACGTCGAGGCCGGTGATGCGCCCGGCCGACACCTCGGGATGGGCGATCGTCGCCGAGGCCAAGATGAAGGTCGGCTCGGCGCCGTAGTGCAGCGCGATGCGCCGGAGCCGCCGGATGATCTGGGCGAGGTGGGCACCGAAGACGCCGCGATAGTGGTGGCATTCGTCGATGACGACATAGTGCAGGCCCCCGAGGAACCGCGACCACCGCGCGTGGGCGGGCAGCATCGTGTGGTGGAGCGTGTCGGGGTTGGTGAGGATGTAGTTGGCGTGATCACGCGCCCAGACCCGCTCTTCCCGGGAGTTGTCGCCATCGACGGTGGCGCCGCGCATCAGCCCGGACGCGCCGGCCAGGCCAAGGAGCTGATCGGCGGCGAGGGCCTTCGTCGGCGACAAATACAAGACCGTCGGCGAACGGTGGCCGCGGAGCGGGCTGCCCGTGCGACCGGCGGCCAAAGCCGTGAGGGCCGGCGCCTGGTAGGCGAACGACTTCCCCGAAGCCGTACCAGTGGCGATGACAACGTGCTGGCCACCGTGGGCGAGTTCGGCGGCCTCGGCCTGGTGGCTCCACAAGTGGGTGACACCGGCGGCGGCATACATGTCGCGGACGTCCGCATCGACCCACGCCGGCCAGTCGGCATAGACCGCGTCGCGGGCCTCGATGTGCTCGAGGTGAGTCACGCGATCGGCATGACGCGCCACGATGTCGACAGGATCCACCCCGAAAGTGTTTCAGATGGTGACCTATCGAAACGTTCGCCGCTTCAGCGCTGGGGGCCGTGGTTGAATGCATGGCAGGAGGATGGATGGATCTGTCACTGAAGGCACGCACGCAAGGCCCGTTCCAGGTGATCGAGGTCGGCGGCGAAGTCGACGTCTACACCGCGCCGAAATTGCGTGAATCGATCGTGTCGGCCGTCGACGGCGGACACAACCGCCTCATCGTCGACGTTGAGAAGGTCGACTTCCTCGATTCGACGGGGCTGGGTGTCCTGGTCGGCTCGCTCAAGCGGGTCAGGGCCGAGGGCGGATCGCTCGACATCGTCTGCACCCGCGACCGCATCCTCAAGATCTTCGACATCACCGGCCTCGACAAGGTTTTCGGCCTCCATGCCACCGTCGATGCCGCGATTGCCGCGCACAGCTAGTTCGCAGCCGACTCACGATTTCGCTCCAAATCCGACCCCGATGTAACTTCTGTCACGCCGGAATGGTTGTGTTGCCCTCGGTAAGGCACCCCTTATGTATGGAGGAATTTGATGGCCGACGCGACTCTTGTTGCGGCAGCTGAAGACCTGAAACTCGCAAACAACGACCAGATTCTGCTCTGGATTGTTCTTGCGGTGGGACTTCTCGCTCTCGTTCTCGCGGTGGTTTTCCGCCGCCAGGTATTGGCAGCCGATGACGGCACCGAAAAGATGAAGGACATTGCCCTCGCAGTTCAGGAAGGCGCCACGGCGTACTTGACGCGCCAGTTCAAGACTCTCGCGCTGTTCGTGGTGCTGGCTTTCGGCTTGTTGTTCCTGTTGCCCGGCGACGCTGAAATCCGCGTTGGCCGCTCGATCTTCTTTTTGCTCGGAGCGTTGTTCTCCGCCGCGATCGGCTATACCGGTATGTGGCTTGCCGTGCGCGCCAATGTGCGCGTCGCCGCCGCAGCCGAAAACGAAGGCCGCAACGTGGCGATGCGCATCGCGTTCCGCACCGGTGGCAGCGTCGGCATGTCGACCGTCGGTCTGGGCCTCATCGGCGCCTCGGTTGTCGTTCTGAAATTCCAGGGCCAAGCGCCCAGCGTTCTCGAAGGCTTCGGCTTCGGTGCGGCCCTCCTCGCGATGTTCATGCGTGTCGGAGGCGGCATCTTCACGAAGGCCGCTGATGTCGGCGCCGACCTCGTGGGCAAGGTCGAACAAAACATCCCCGAGGACGATCCGCGCAACGCCGCCACGATCGCCGACAATGTCGGCGACAACGTGGGCGACTGCGCCGGCATGGCAGCCGACTTGTTCGAGTCCTATGCCGTCACCCTCGTTGCCGCGTTGATCCTCGGCTCGGTTGCCTTCGGTGAGCACGGACTCGTGTTCCCGCTCATCATTCCCGCGATCGGCGCCGTCACGGCGATGATCGGCGTCTTCATCACGAAGCCGCGCGACGGCGAAAACGGACTGACGACGATCAACCGTTCGTTCTACATCTCCGCGGCCATCTCGGCCGTGGCTTCCTCGGCCGCCGCATGGTTCTACCTGCCGTCGAAGTTCAGCGATCTCAAGGGCATCGACTCCAACTCCCTGGTCGCGACGCTCGCGCAGGCCTCGGGCCAGGAGGCCCCCGGCCTCGACGGTTCGCCTCGTGTCATCGCCATCATCGCCGTGCTCATCGGCATCGTGCTGGCAGGCGCGATCCTCGCCCTCACTGGTTACTTCACCGGCACCGAGACCCGCCCGGTCAAGGACGTCGGCAAGACGTCGCTGACAGGTGCAGCCACCGTGATCCTCGCCGGACTGTCGGTCGGCTTCGAGTCGGCCGTCTACACCGCACTCGTGATCGCTTCGGCCGTGTTCGGCGCATTCCTGCTGGGCAGCGGCTCGCTCATCGTGTCGCTCTTCGCCGTAGCACTCGCGGGCTGTGGTCTGCTGACCACGGTCGGCGTGATCGTCGCGATGGACACCTTCGGCCCCGTGAGCGACAACGCTCAGGGCATCGCCGAGATGTCCGGTGACGTGGGCGAAGAGGGCGCACAGATCCTCACCGAGCTCGACGCCGTCGGCAACACGACGAAGGCCATCACCAAGGGCATCGCGATCGCGACGGCCGTCCTCGCAGCCACCGCGCTGTTCGGGTCGTTCACCAACGAGATCGGCAAGGCCATCGAAAAGTCCGGCCTCACGCCCGAGAACGCCGGCGACATCAAGGTCAACGAGTCCTACGCCTTCAGCGGCATCCTGAACGTCGCCGATCCGAGCAACCTCGTCGGCCTCATCATCGGTGCGGCTGTCGTGTTCCTGTTCTCCGGCCTGGCCATCAGCGCCGTCGGCCGCGCGGCAGGAGCCGTCGTCTACGAAGTGCGTCGCCAGTTCCGCGACATCCCCGGGATCATGGAAGGGACGGCCCGCCCCGAATACGGCAAGGTCGTCGACATCTGCACCCGTGACTCGCTCCGCGAGCTCGCAACACCCGGCATCCTGGCGATCTTCGCTCCGCTCGCCGTCGGCTTCGGCCTCGGCATCGGCCCGCTCGGCGCGTACCTCGCCGGTGCGATCGGCGCCGGCACGCTGATGGCGATCTTCCTCGCCAACTCCGGCGGTGCGTGGGACAACGCCAAGAAGCTCGTCGAAGACGGCCACCACGGCGGCAAGGGCTCTCTCGCCCACGAAGCCACGATCATCGGTGACACGGTCGGCGATCCCTTCAAGGACACCGCCGGTCCGGCGATCAACCCGTTGCTCAAGGTGATGAACCTCGTCGCGCTCCTGGCGGCACCGCTCATCATCCAGTACAGCTATGGCAACGACGCCAGCGATCTGATCCGCTACTCCATCGCGGGTGGTTCGACCCTGATCATCGTGATCGCGCTCGTCATCACGAAGCGTCGCCCGGTCGCGATCGAAGCCGAACCGGTTCCCCCCGTGCTCGAAGGGGCTCCGGCCTAGCAACAACCCCATCGAGTGGCGCAGAACCGGGC
>JALYQD010000094.1 GCA_030856025.1 Actinomycetota bacterium | reverse complement strand
TCTGGGGGTCGCGCAGGACCGCGGCGGCCACGGCGGCGACGTCGATCTGGGACACCGGTGTCACGCGGCCCAGGCCCGCAGGGCCCCGGATGACCCCTTCGGAGTCGGCGAACTGCGGGAACATCTCGCTGTAGAAGTTGTTGCGCAGGAAGGTCCACGTCATCCCCGAGTTGCGGACGTACTCCTCGGTGGCCCCGTGATCGCGAGCCAGCGTGAAGACCGACCTCCCGCTCGCCCCGATGAAGGAGAGATAGATGACGTGCCGGACGCCGGCGGCTGCTGCGGCGCCAAGGAAGGACTTGTGTTGGTCGACCCGGTCCGCGGATTCGTCGGCGGAGGCCATGAACAGCACCTCGACGCCGGTGAGAGCTTTGCGGGAGGCCTCCGTGTCGCCATACGAGCACTCGGCGACCTGCGTATGGAGCAGCGCCGGTGCGCGGCTCTTGTCCCTCACGAGCAGCCGGGCCGGTATGCCCGCGGCGTCGATCTGACGCGCGATGAGCCCGCCGACGTTGCCCGTGGAGCCGGTGATCGCCAAGACAGTCATACCGGCACAACGAACGAGATGACCGGTGGATTCCTCACGCGGCGAGCTTCATTTGCAGGTTGCTGATCCCGGCACGAATCATCGCGCCGTAACCGTCGTTGGCGAGGGCATCGATGAAGCTCTGCGCCGACGCCAGGTGCACGCGGGCTTCGGCGTGGTGGCCCAGCCGGTGATGCACGTCTGCAAGATTGAGATGAAGGCTGGGAAGGAATCCGCGGACCTCTAGGGACTCGTGGAATGCCTGAGCGTGCCGGTCGGTCAGGCGAGCGACCGCGGCGAGCGCGCGCCGGTCCCAAAGCAGCTCCTCGTGGGGATCGTCCTGCAGGTCGGCCAGGTGGTGGGCGATCGTCACACTCTCGAGTGCGCCCCCGGCGGAATCCCACAAGGCCCTGAGCGCGGCCGCGGCGCCTTCGCGATCGCCGGTGCGGCCGCGTTCGATCGCCGCCATGATCTCGTCCATCGATGCCCTCTCGTCGAACTGATCGTATGGCCGGGCGCCGACATTACTTGCGGCGACGTGTCGCTTCGCGAGGACTTCGTCCAATTCCCGGGATCGGCCTTTGCGCCGGGAGTGAACAGCCCTGTCGCCGCGCCGCCGGCCATGCTTGGTTGGAGCCATGGCCAATGTCCTCGTCCTCGGTGGTACCTCCTGGCTCGGGGGCGAGATCGCCAAAGCCGCGTTCGCCCGCGAGCACAACGTCACGTGCCTCGCCCGGGGCGAAGCCGGCGACGTCCCGGCCGGCGCCACCTTCATACGGGCCGATCGCGTCGACCCCGACGCCTATGCCGACGTCCTCGACGAGCGCTGGGATGCCGTCTTCGAGGTCTCGTGGCAGCCGCGCTTCGTCCGCGGCGCCGTCGAAGCGCTCGGACACATCGCCTCGCACTGGACGTATGTGTCGTCGGTGTCGGCCTATCTCGACCAGAGCGTCGGCGGCGACGAGGACGCTGAGCTGGCCGAACCCATCGACGCCGAGCAGGCGGGCTGGGAGGACTATCCCGGTGCGAAGGTCCGCTGCGAGCAGATTGTGCAGACGCTGGCGCACACGCTGATCGCCCGGGTCGGGCTCCTCGGCGGTCCCGGAGACCGCAGCGACCGGTTCGGCTATTGGGTGTCGCGGTTCGCGCTCGCCGGGGACGGACCGGTGCTCGTCCCCGACTCCCCAGAGCAGCCGGCGCAGATTCTCGACGCGCGTGATCTGGCGGTCTGGCTGGTGGAGGCGGGCACGTCGAAGACAACCGGCATCTTCAACGCCGTCGGGGAGCAGTCGACGCTGGGGCAGATGATCGACGTGGCGGCCGAGGTCGCGGGCTTCACAGGTGACAAGGTGCCGGCCGATGCCGATTGGCTTTCAGAGCACGACGTACAACCCTGGTCGGGTCCGCGATCGCTGCCCATCTGGGTGCCCGACCACGACGGTATGGGCTCGAAGAGCGGGCGGGCGGTTGCGGCAGGCCTGCGACGTCGACCGCTGGAGCGGCTGTTGGAGGAAACCCTCGGGTATGAGCGGTCGCTCGGCCTCGACCGGGAACGCCGTGCGGGGCTCACTCGCGAGGAAGAGCGCGAGCTGATCGATCAGGTCCGGGCTAGGTAGCCACGCCTCTGAGACCGGCCAGGGCTTCGGCCAACAGGACGGGGTCGGCGACATCGTGGGCGTAGTGCGCGACGGAGGCCGCCGAGAAGATGGCGAATGTCCTCGCACGGAGCTCGGCTTCGGCGTCGATGACGCCATACGACTCGAACAATGCTGCGCGGGCCTCTCCGGTGAACGCGGAAAACGCGATGGCGAGGTCGACCGCCGGCACGGCCATGCACAGGTCTCCCCAGTCGATGATGCCGCTTACCTCGCCACCTCGGTCCACGAGGACGTGGCGTGAATACAGGTCGCCGTGGCTGAGCACCGGATTGCCACTCACGGGTCCGAGCTCGGACCCGGCGCCGAGGATCGCCCGGGTGGAGGGGTCCTCTTCCCACAGCCCGAGCTCGATGAGCTCGGCGAGGACACCGCTGGCTCTCTTCGACCGAGTAGCGCTGTCCGCCCTGCCGAAGGGATCCACCGGCAGCTTCCCGAACAAGGCGCTGTGTGGAAGTTCGGTGCCGTGCAGGCAAGCGAGGAATCGACCGACTGCGGCGGCGACCGGCACCCGATCGACGTCCGGGCGATGCGCGAGTTCCTGGCCGGCCAGGTGACGCCCGCCCCAGAACGGCCAGCCGTCGTAGTCGCCGATGAACATCGGCACCGGGACCCGCAATTCGACCTGGTCAGCGATCCACGGGAGCCAGTCGATCTCCCGCTCGATGCCGGGCAAAGCGATCGCGCGGCGCGGGAAGCGGAACACCCAGCTGTCATCGAAGAGGACGACGGTGTTGTCCCAGCCGGCCGCGAGGATGCGCGAAGTCGAGAAGGTGAAGTCCGGGCACTGGTCGCGCACGAGAGCCCGCGCATCGTCGAGGGTGATCGCGCGCTCGGGCTCCCACTGCAGGCTCATGCGACGACGTTATCGTCGACACGCAAGGACGGGTCGGGCCGTACGCCTCGGGCGAAGGCTGAACCCCGTCCACGGGGGTAACCTGAGTATGTACGACGCCGCCCCGGACCCCGGTGGCACGACCGGTGGAGGTGGCGATGGCAAAACGAAGCATGAACACCGCTGCCGGTCGTCGCGCCCTCGTCGCCGAGCTGATCGCGATCCAGTCGGTCGACGGCGAAAGTCTGGGCATGGTGGTCATGCTCGAGCAACTGTGTCGGGCCGCCACACACAATCTTGGCGTCGTCGGTGTCGCCGTCAGCCTGATGTCCAACGCCGGATCCGTCGGAGTCGTCGCCGGAGCGGACAAAAGAAGTGTCAGCATCGATGAGCTGCAGTTCACCCTGGGCGAAGGGCCCAGCCACGACGCCTTCGCCTTGCGTCGCCCGGTTCTGACCGCAGACCTCCAGTCCGGCGACGGCAGGAAATGGCCGGGCTACAGTGCGGCCGCACAGGAAGCCGGGGTGCACGCGGTGTTTGCGTTCCCGCTCCACATCGGTGCGGCTGCGTTCGGAGTCCTCAATGTCTATGTGAGCCGTGCCGGGCCGCTCGAGTTCCAGCAATTGACGATGGCACTGACGTTTGCCGAGATCGCCACCGAAGTCCTCCTCAACGAAGACACCGACACCGAAAACGGACGCCTCCATCTCGGTGTCGAGACCGTTCTGAACTACCGCGCCGAGATCTATCAGGCCCAGGGCGCCGTGATGGTCGAGCTCGGTGTGAGTCTCGGGGAGGCGCTGGTCCGTATGCGCGCCTACGCGTTCGCGAACGACCAGTCTCTGGCCGAACTGGCGAGCGGAATCATGTCCGGCGACATAGAACTCGGGAGCGACTAGGTGCGTTGCGGCGTTGCGGCTCCTACAATCAGTTTGAGGGAAAGGAAAACGCACCATGATTTCCGCAGAACATCTGGCTGACGTCTTCGTCGAGGTGGCCGACACTTTGGTTGCCGACTTCGACCTTGTCGATTTCTTGCACAACCTGACAAATCGAGCGGCGTCGATCTGCGACGCCATGGCCGTCGGCATTCTGGTTGCCGACCAACATGAGGACCTGCAGTTCATGGCAGCGTCGACCGAAGAGGCCAAGTTGCTGGAACTCTTCCAGCTCCAGACCTCCGAGGGCCCCTGCCTTGACTGCTTCCGTACCGGCGAGCCGGTGGTCAACTCCAGCCTGGCGACGGCAATCGACCGCTGGCCGGTATTTGCGCCCAGGGCGCTGGCAGCGGGCTTCGGCTCGGTGCACGCGATACCGATGCGCCTTCGCAACGAGGTCATCGGCACGATGAACATCTTCGGCAGCGAGACCGGTCGCATCGAAGACGACGACGTCCGCATCGTGCAGGCACTAGCCGACGTCGCGACCATCGGCATCCTCCAGGAACGCAGCGTCGACCGCGCCGAGACGCTGACAGAGCAGCTCCAGGGAGCGCTCAACAGCCGCATAGTGGTCGAGCAGGCCAAGGGCGCGCTCAGCAAGCTTCGGGGAGTCGGTATCGACGAGGCATTCGTGTTGCTCCGCCTGCACGCTCGCGCAAACCAGCAGCGGCTGGTTGACGTGAGCATCGCCGTTCTCACCGACCCGGAGAGTGTCCCCGAGCTCACGACGAATCCGGATTTGTTCGGCTAGCCCCACGACGCGTATTTGGCGCGAACAGTCGACGCGCAACACGTAAGTCGTCCCAGACCCCGACGGCCGCATCGTATTCGATGAAGGCGGTCTGGGCATGGACGAAATTTTGCGTCTGCACGAACCGCTCGACCTCGATCGACACGGCACGGCGCTTTACGACCTGGCCTTCATGCTCACCGATGATCGGCCTCGCGCTGAGCGCATCGTCAGTCAGGCGATCGCGTCCCGCCGGGCTGGGATCCTGCACCGGGAGAAGGGGGATTCGCGATCTGCTGCCCGTGGGTTCGCGGCCATCATCTACCTGAGCTGGTTCTGCGTCGACTCGTCGTCGCCGCCGGCCCCGGGCTCGCCGACCAGCGGATTCCCGACCGCAGCGATCCTCCGGGCATTGCGAGTCCTTCCCGAGGATCACCGCGCCGCGGTCGCCCTCTGCGTCTTCGGCGGGCACACCTGCCGCGAGGCGGCCGCTGTGCTCGGCCTGCCGCCGCGCCATGTCGCAGCGCTGCTGCGCGACGCAGTGCGCGACCTCGACGTCGCGGGCTATGCCTCGTCCAGTTGATCCGCCCCATGACAAGGGAACTTGACATCGGGGGATGGAATGCGCAATGACATACGGGTGCAGCGCACCTAGCGCAAGCTCTCGCAGGCCGCACTGGCCGAAGCGATGGGCGTCTCGCGGCAGACGATCAATTCGATCGAGACCGGCAAGTATCTGCCGTCATTGCCACTCGCCTTTTCCCTCGCGGCGTATTTCGACATCGGAGTAGAGGAGTTGTTCCATGCAGAAGATTGACAAAAACGATCTGGCCCTTCCCGCCGTATCGGTGGCCATCGGCGTGGCCTACCTGATCGGCGGAATCATCGGCGACAACACCGAGTTCGGCATCTTCGGCCTGGCCCTCATGACCGCGGTCGGCCTGGTGATGTGGTTCGTCCGCAATCGCAGCGAAACGGTCAAGGGACTCATGGACCACCGGGACGAACGCATCAACCAGATGGACCTGAAGGCGACAGCGGTCGCCGGGTCCACCGTCATCGCGGCGGTCATACTCGCCTTCGTGGTCGACATCGCCCGCGGCGGCGACGGCAATCCATACTCGTGGCTCGGTGCTGTCGGCGGCGTCGCCTACGTTGTCGCACTCCTCGTTCAGCGCGTGCGTGGCTGAGGCCTCAGGCGCGTGGTCGGCGGAACCTGCGGAAGCTGTAGGCAATCATCGCGAACGCGGCGACAGCGGAGACAATCAGGCTCGAACCCGTCCCCCAACCGCCCGGCAGCCACCAGGAGTCATCGAGCGGCCACCAGGAAGGCGCCGGCGGCTGTAAGCCCCATATGACTCCCACGGCCACGAGGGTCAACGCCCCGGCGCAACTCATGATGATGCGGGGCCACGTGCGTACGCCGTCCTCGGCCACCTGGAACGCCTTCTCCTTGACCGGTTCCAGCCTTCGCTCGGCCCATTCATACTGCTGGGACAGGATGACCAAACCGGCCACGAGGGCGAGGAGGCCGGGGCCTGGCAGGACGAGAGCGGCGAAGCCCAGGACAATCAGGGCCCACCCCAGCGTCTCGAAGGCGAACCGTCGCGCCCATGCGGCGCCTCTTTTCGTCCTGGTCACCACAGCAGCATGTCACCTTGACCGGTCGCGCGCCCGGGACGGATCGAATGACCGCAGACGAAGGCTGTTGGTCACCACGAACACCGAGCTGAACGCCATGGCCGCACCCGCGAGGAGCGGATTGAGGAATCCCAGCGCGGCCAGCGGTATCGCGGCCACGTTGTAGGCGAAGGCCCAGAACAGGTTGCCCTTGATGGTCCGCAGCGTCGCCCGCGACAGGCGGACCGCATCGACGGCGGTCGCGAGGTCTCCCTTGACCAGTGTCAGGTCGGAGGCCTCGATGGCCACATCGGTGCCGGTGCCCATCGCGATGCCGAGGTCCGAAGCGGCAAGGGCGGCGGCGTCGTTGATGCCGTCGCCCACCATCGCGACGACGCGGCCCTCCTTCTTCAACGTGGTGATCAAGGCGACCTTGTCGGCCGGGGTGACTTCTGCGTGCACGCGCTCGATGCCGACCCGGGAGGCCACTTCCCGTGCGACGAGCTCGTTGTCGCCGGTGAGGAGTATGGGCGTCAGTCCGAGTCCGCGGAGGTCTTCGACGGCCTGCGCCGACGACTCCTTGACCCGATCGGCGACAGCGATGACCCCGACAACGACGTCATCGACGGTGACCCATACGGCGGTCTCGCCACGTTGGCCGGCCTCGTCGGCGGCTTTGCGGAGCGACTCGGACGGGGTGGCGTCGCCGAGGCGTCCCACGACGCTCTGCCGTCCAACAAGGCTCTGCCTTCCCACAAGAACGTGGCGACCGTCGACGACTCCGCTGACGCCGAAGCCCGCGTCGTTGGTGAACTCGGTGACGGTTGCCTGGGTCCCGGCATAGGCCGCGATGGCGCGGGCGATCGGATGCTCCGAAGCGCGCTCGACCGGTCCGGCGAGTGCCAGCACACGGTCTTCGGTCCACTCGTCGTCCGCAAACACGCTGGTCACAGCCATCTGCCCGGTCGTGACGGTGCCGGTCTTGTCGAGCACGATCGTGTCGATGGCGCGGGTGGATTCGAGGACCTGCGGGCCCTTGATCAGGATGCCGAGCTGGGCGCCCCGGCCGGTGCCGACCATGAGGGCGGTCGGCGTTGCCAGGCCGAGGGCACAGGGGCAGGCGATGATCAGGACCGCGACGGCAGCCGTGAAGGCCTCGACCGGTTCGTTGCCGAGCAACAGCCATACGGCCAGCGTGGCGAGGGCGATGATGATGACCGTCGGGACGAACCACGTCGAGATGCGGTCGGCGAGGCGCTGGACCTCGGCCTTGCCCTCCTGAGCCTCCTCGACGAGGCGGGCCATCTTGGCAAGCTGGGTGTCTTCGCCAACGGCCGTCGCCCGCACGACGAGGCGACCGTTCTGGTTGACCGTCGTGCCGGTGACGCGACTGCCCGGACCGACTTCGACCGGCAGGGACTCCCCGGTGAGCATCGACTCGTTGATCGACGACTCGCCCGCGACGACCTCGCCGTCGGTCGCGATGGTCGTGCCGGGACGGACGACGAACTCTTCGCCGACGACCAGCTCGCCCAGCGGGATGCTGACTTCGGCACCGCCACGGAGCACGCTGACGTCCTTGGTGCCGAGCCGCATGAGGGCGCGGAGCGCGGCACTCGACTGCGTCTTGGCGTTGGCCTCGAGGTAGTGCCCGGCGAGTATGAACACCGTGACGACGGCCGCCGTCTCGAGATAGATCTCGTGAGCCCCCGAACCCTTGGCGAGCCATTCGAAGCGCATCGTCATACCGGCCATGCCGGCGTCGCCGATGAACAGCGCCCACAACGACCAGAGGTAGGCGGCGCCGACCCCGATGCTGACGAGCGTGTCCATTGTCACGGCACCGTGACGCGCGTTGGTCCAGGCGGCCTTGTGGAACGGCCAGGCACCCCACGTGGCGACCGGCGAAGCCAAGGTCAGGGCGAGCCACTGCCAGTTGTCGAACTGCAACGCCGGGATCATCGACAGCAGGAGCACGGGAAGCGACAGCACGGCCGAGAGCCTGAGCCGCTGCAGCAAAGCCGAAGCGTCGTGCATGCCGGCGTGGTGCTCCGGGTGGTCGGGCGTTGCGGGCGGCGCGGGAAGGCGGGCCGAGTAGCCGGTCGTCTTGACCGTCTCGATGAGGTCGTCGACGCTGACGGTCTCGGGTGCCTCGACGGTTGCCTTCTCGGTCGCATAGTTGACGCTGGCCAGGACGCCATCGATCTTGTTGAGCTTCTTCTCGACTCGCATGGCGCACGACGTGCACGTCATACCGGCGATCTCGAGCTTATGGGTAGTGGTCATGCGAGTGGCAGATCTCCGGGGCGCGCGAGCGCGTATCCGGCCTCGTCGACCGCCTGGGCGATCTGTTCGTCGGTTGCCTGGCCGTCGACGGTGACGGTGGACGTCCCCCCTGCGACGAGGTCGATCTCGACGCCCGTGACGCCGGCGATCCCAGTGATCTCGGAGCGGACGGCGGCGACGCAGTGCTCGCAGGTCATCCCGGTGACTTGGTAGGTGGTCATGGGTTCTCCCTTTCAGGACTGTGTGTTTTTCAAGAACGTACGAGTCGGGCGATGGCGGCGGAGGCCTCTTTGACCTTGGCGTCAGCTTCGGGGCCGCCCTTTTTGGCGGCGTCGACGACGCAATGGGCGAGGTGCTCATCGAGGAGCTTGAGCGCAACGGCTTCGAGTGCCTTGGTGGTCGCGGCGACCTGGGTCAGGACGTCGATGCAGTAGGTGTCGTCCTCGACCATCCGCTCGATCCCGCGCACCTGGCCCTCGATGCGCCGCAGTCGTTTGAGGACCGCGGTCTTGTCGTCGGAGTAGCCGGGCGTGCCGTGGTTGGTGTGCTCAGCGTTCGTGTGTTCGGCATTCATGAGCCCAACAGTCCCTTCATCGTGACAATTTCGTTGTTCTGCGCGTCGATGATCTGTCCGGCCAGCTTCTTCGCTTCGGTGGACTTGCCGTCGGACTGCTCGGTCTTCGCCATCGACACCGCGCCTTCGTGATGTTTGACCATCAGGGTGAGCCAAGTCGTGTCGAACTCGTCGCCGGTCGTTGATGTCAGTGACTTCATCTCGGCGTCGCTCATCATGCCTTCGCTGTGATCCATGCCCTCCGTGTCGCCATGGTCCATGCGGGCATCCCAGTCTTCGAGCCATTTGGTCATGGTCTTGATCTCAGGATCCTGGCCGGTCTTTATCTGTGTGGCTAGCGAGCGAACCTCTGCGGTCTTTGACGTCTTGAGTGCCGCATCGGCCATTTCGACTGCCTGTTCGTGGTGGGGGATCATCTGTTGGGCGAAGGCCACGTCTGCATTGTTGTAGTCCTTGGCGCCGCCGCAGGCAGCGAGGGTGGCGGCGAGAAGCCCGATCAGGGAGAGGAGTCCAAGTAGTTTCTTCATGTCTCAATGTATACCCCCTAGGGGTATCAATTGCAAGCGGCTGCCTACAGTCGACGTATGAATGAACTGCCCGGACTGGACACTGCCCTCGGCGTAAGCGCCCAAGAAGTCAGCGGCGACAAGGTCGTGTTGATCTGGACTGTGGGCAAACAGCATCTGCAGCCATACGGCATCGTCCACGGCGGCGCCTATTGCACCGTCCACGAATCGGCCGCGAGCATTGCCGGCCAGGCCTGGCTCGGTGACAAGGGCATCATCGTCGGGGTCAACAACAACACCGACTTCCTGCGCCAGGCCGGCGCGGGCGACCAGATGACGACCACGGCGTTGCCGATCCATCGTGGCCGCAAGCAGCAGCTGTGGCGGATGGAAACGGTCAAGCAGGACGGCAAAGTCGTGGCGATCGGCCAGGTGCGGCTGCAAAACCTCGACGCCCCGCCGCCGGCCGAGTTCGTCCACGACAAGTAGGCGTGACGGCCGGTCGTCGGCGGCCTGGGAGATCAGTAATACTGCACTTGCTCGAAGACGTTGAAAATCACGCCGAGCAACCCGATCACGAACGCGGCTAGTGACAACCGGCGACCCTTGGTCGCGTGGATTCCGGCCCAGCCGAGCAGGGCCCCTCCGGCAGCCAACGCCTGGGGAAACCCGACCCAGAAGCCGAACGCGAAAAGGGTCCCGATAATCGAGAGCGCCAGCGCTACGGCACCGGATGACTCTCGGCGAAGATCCCACGGAATAACCAGGGCGAAGACGACGACCGCGGTGGCGAGGGCGATTCCGGCGTGGGCGAGGAACCCTGGGAAAGTGAGAGTCTCCGCATCAGGCCTCAGTATGTCGTTGGCGGGATAGGAGACCGTGAAAAGGAAGGTAACGATCGCGACCGGCCACAACAATTTTCGGACCTGTTCCGGGCCGCTGCTGTTGCGGTTGATGGCGGGTGAGTTGCTCACGGGAGGACGCCTCCAAGTGTGGAGTTCTCAATCTGAGTGCTCACCCACCATACCGGCGGGCCGCTCCCGCGGGATGGACTCAGAAAGTCCCGTCGGTGCTCATGAGCGCCAGCACATAGAAGGCGGCGTAGGCGATCACGGCGAGCAATCCGATGACAAATGCTGCTTGTGACAACCCGCGACCTCTCGACGCGCCAAGTCCGGCCCATCCGAGCAGTGCTCCGCCGGCAGCCAACGCCGGGGTGATCCCGGTCCAGAAGACCCACGAAGACAGCGCCCCGACGATCGAGAGTGCGAGGGCTACGGCGCCGGATGATTCGCGGCGAAGAGCCCGCGGCAGCACCAGGGCGAAGACGGCAGCCACCGCAACAAGGGCGATTCCGCTGAGGGTGAGGAACTCGTCGGTACCGTGATTGTCCGACCGGTGTCCATACGTCCCGATGGCGACAAAGGAGACCGTGAAGAGGAGGACGATGATCGCCACGGGCCACAGCAGCTTTCGGACCTGATCAGGGTTGTTGTTGCGGTTGAGGGTGGGTGAATTGCTCATGGGAGTACACCTTTCTGGAATGAAGCTCTTGACCTGAGTCTTCGCGCGCATCCCCTCCACGTCGTCATTCGTGAGGGTGACCCGGGCCGCTGGCCGTGATGATTTTTGCGTAGTTCTGAAGGATGACGTCGCGGCCGCCCTGCGGCCGTACATTGATTGCATGGCTCTGCGCTTGTTCTGGAGCAGATACAGCGACTTCATCCTGGCTGCCGTGATTGCGGTCGCCATGAGCATCGAGTTGCTGTTCCGCGGAAACGCCAACCCCTTGTTCTCGATTCCCGTCGCAACAGCCAGTTGCCTGTGTCTGACTTTTCGACGACGTTTGCCTCTGGCCGGATTCCTGCTGACGTGGATCGGTTTGATGGGTCTGGATGGGATCGAGGCTGGTTGGTCCGACAATTCCGCGGCCTTCTTCGTCGCCTTTGTTGTCACGCTGTACTCGCTCGGACGGCACGCGTCCGGCAAGGAGATGTGGCTGGGGGCCGTCCTGGTGGTCATCGGGATCGTTGCTCTCGTGACGCATGACGAACCCGACCCCGTCAGCGTTGGCGGCGTAGTGTTCGGAACTTTCATGGTCGGTGGTCCGTGGGCGGTCGGGCTGGCCATGAAACTGGTTCGAGATCATGAAGCGCTGCTCACAGCAGAAATCCGGCAACTCGAACTGAATCAGGTCGAACGAACGCGGCAGGCGGTGACGGAGGAGCAGGCCCGGATCGCACGGGAACTGCACGACGTCGTTTCCCACGCGATCTCGGTCACGGTTCTGCAGGCGCGCGGTGGGCGAAAGATGTTGGGGGTCGACGACGACGAGGTCCGCCGCTCGTTGGACGCGATCGAGCACACCAACTCCCAGGCGTTGGGCGACATGCGGCGCCTGCTGGCCCTTCTGCGCGAAACCGATGCAGAACCCCAACCCTCGTTGAAACGACTGGACGCGCTGGTCGCTGAACTGCGGGATTCGGGGTTGCCGGTCGACCTCGAGGTCTTCGGTGCCGCCAACGGGATTTCTCCTGGCGTCAACCTTTCGGCGTATCGAATCATCAAGGAGTCGCTCACCAATGTGGTCAAACACGGCGGGTCGTCGGCGACGGCCCGCGTCACGGTGACGTACGAACCAGATGGCGTGGACCTCGCCATTTCGGACAATGGTTCGCGATCGGGCACACCGGACGTCCAGGGGCTTGGGCTCATCGGAATCCGGGAACGCGTGGCCGTCCTCGGAGGTCAAGTCGAGGCCGGTCCGGGCGAGTCCGGCGGCTTTGTGGTGCATGCCCGACTCCCTTACACGGTGGAATCATGATCCGGGTGGTGATCGCCGACGACCAGCCGCTGGTGCGCGCCGGCCTCCGGATGATCCTCAATGCCGAACAAGACATCGAGGTGGTTGGCGAAGCAGCCGACGGGGCCGAAGCCATCACCGTATGCACGGACACCGGCCCCGATGTTGTGCTCATGGACGTACGGATGCCGAATGTCGATGGCATCGAGGCGACACGTGAGCTGACGGCGAAGGAGAATCCGCCGAAGGTCCTCGTTCTCACCACCTTCGATCTCGACGATGTGGTCTACGACGCGCTGCGAGCCGGCGCCAGCGGGTTCCTGCTCAAAGACGCGCCCGAGGAAAGACTCACCACGGCGATCCGGGTGGTGGCCGACGGTGGTTCGTTGTTCGCGCCGACCGTGACCCGCAGACTGATCGAAGAGTTTGCCCGCCGCCCCAGCACCTTGAGACCCTCGCTCGAAGCGCTGACCGAACGCGAGAACGAGGTGCTGTGTGAGGTGGCGCGGGGCTTGAGCAACACCGAGATCGGCGAGGTGCTCTTTGTCTCGGAGAACACCGTCAAGACGCATGTGGCACGCATCCTGATGAAACTCGGGCTTCGGGACCGCGTGCAGGCGGTCGTCGTGGCGTATGAGTCGGGACTCGTGAAGCCGGCCGAATCCTGACCGATTTCGAAGACCGCCGGTCCCGCCACTACACTTGACTCAAGGGTTCGCGACTGGCGTTGAGGTGGGTGACCACCAGGGAGCGACCTGCACATTGACAGCGGGACCGTACGCCTGGGCCCTCACGTTGAACTGTTCACGACAGACGACGAGAGGTGAAACCGCGTGACTACGATGACGAATATGACCCAAAACGCCCCATTTCCTACCGCCCCGATCGATGACGCCGACCTGAGGATTCTCCTGCTGGAGAACATTCACGCCGACGGCGCTGATTTCCTGCGCAGCAAGGGCTACCAGGTCGAGACGCTCTCTGGAGCCCTCAGCGAAGACGAGTTGATCGCGAGGATCAAGGGCGTTCACGTCCTGGGCATCCGCTCGACGACCTACATCACCCACAAGGTGCTTGCCGCGGCTCCTGACCTGCTCGCGGTCGGCGCCTTCTGCATCGGCACCAACCAGATCGACCTCGCCGCGACGACCAAGCGCGGCATTGCCGTGTTCAATGCGCCGTTCTCCAACACGCGCAGCGTCGTCGAGCTCGCGATCGCCGAGATCATCTCGCTCGCGCGCCGACTTGCCGAGAAGAACGCCGACATGCATGCGGGCATCTGGAACAAGTCGGCCGCCGGCAGCCACGAGATCCGCGGTCGCAGCATCGGCATCGTCGGCTACGGCAACATCGGCAGCCAGCTCTCGGTCATCGCCGAAGCACTCGGCCTCAAGGTCTACTTCTTCGACACCGACGACAAGCTCGCCCTCGGCAATGCCACCCGCTGCTCGACGCTCGAGGCACTGCTGACGGTCTCGGACGTCGTGACGCTCCACGTCGACGGGCGCCCCGGCAACGCGGGACTGTTCGGCGACAACGAGCTCAAGCTGATGAAGCCGCGTTCGTTGTTCCTCAACCTCTCTCGCGGCATCGCCGTCGACACAGTTGCCCTGCGCAAGCACATCGAGTCGGGGCACATCGCCGGCGCTGCCATCGACGTCTTCCCGATCGAGCCCAAGCGCCAGGGAGAGCCGTTCGAGTCCGACCTCCGCGGCCTCGCCAACGTCATACTCACTCCGCACGTCGGCGGTTCGACCGAGGAGGCCCAGGAAGACATCGGTCGTTTCGTCGCCTCCAAGCTCCACAACTATGCGGCCAACGGCGGCACTTCGCTGAGCGTCAACATGCCCGAGCTCAACCTGCCGGCCGACTCGACACGCCACCGCCTCGTGCACGTGCACCGCAATGCGCCGGGCGTCCTCGCGACGATCAACGGCATCCTCGGCGAACACGACGTCAACATCGAGGCGCAATTCCTGTCGACCCGGGGCGAAATCGGTTATGTCATCACCGACATCGCTGTGCCGGTCGGCGACGACGTGCTGAAGGCACTCGCCAACCTGCCCGAAACCGTGCGCCTGCGCCAGCTGTCCTGACCCCAGCCGCTCCCCGCGACCTCCGCGATTTGTACCGAAATCGGTCAATCACAGCGCGCGCTTGCTTACCGGCTTATTTCACAAATCGCGGAGAGTTTCGGCGCAGCCGGCCTCGACCTTGAGGTCGGCGAGTTCGTCGCCTCGAGTGGCGCCGCGGTTGACGATGACAATCGGTATGCCGCGCTTGCGCGCCTGGCGCACGAACCTCAAACCGGACATGACCTGCAGTGACGATCCCAGGACGAGAAGCGACTCGGCGGCGTCGACGAGGTCGATGCATTGTGCGACGCGATCCTTCGGCACGTTTTCGCCGAAGAACACCACATCGGGCTTGAGTATGCCACCGCACGGCTCACAAGCCGCGACGCGGAATTCATCGGTGTCCTCGAGAAGTGCGTCCCCGTCGGGAGCGAAGTCGACGACCCGGTCGGCGTGGCCGGGATTGAGCAGGCTCAGCCGATGATGCAGTGCCTGCCGGGTGCTCACATTCCGACAGGTCAGGCAGACGACCCGGTCGATGCGCCCATGCAGGTCGACGACGTCGCGATGGCCGGCGAACTCATGGAGACCGTCGACGTTCTGGGTGATCAGTCCGTCGAGCCTTCCCTCGTTCTGCATCCGGGTGAGCGCGAAATGCGTCTCGTTGGGCTCGGCGCCCGACATGCGCTGCCAGCCGATGTGGGCCCGCGCCCAATAGCGTTGCTGCATCGCGGGGCCGGAGACGAAGTCCTGGAACGTCATCGGCCGACGTGCCGGCGAATTCGGCCCGCGGTAGTCCGGGATGCCCGAATCGGTAGATATGCCCGCGCCTCCCAGAATGAGCCACTTCCGGTCGC
>JALYQD010000079.1 GCA_030856025.1 Actinomycetota bacterium | reverse complement strand
GTTCGAAGGCGTTGAGCTGGAGCTGGCCGGCTTCTGCCGCCATCGAGACGGTCACGTCGTGCCCGATGATCTGGAATGCCACCTGGTTGACGACTTCGGGGATGACCGGGTTGACCTTGCCCGGCATGATGCTCGAACCGGCCTGGACGGCAGGCAGGTTGATCTCGCACAGGCCGGCGCGCGGGCCCGACGACAAAAGACGAAGGTCGTTGCAGATCTTGGAGAGCTTGACCGCGACGCGCTTGAGCGTGCCGGAGAGCTGGACGAACGAACCGCAGTCCTGGGTCGCCTCGATGAGGTCGAGGGCACTCTCCAGCGGCAAATCGGTGAGCTTGGCGAGGTGGCCGCACGCGATCGGCACATAACCGGCCGGCGCATTGAGCTGGGTGCCGATGGCGGTGGCACCGAGGTTGATCTCGTGGAGCATCATGACCGCTTCGGACAGCCGGCTCCGGTCTTCGCTGATCATGATGCTGTAGGTGCGGAATTCCTGGCCCAGGGTCATCGGCACCGCGTCCTGCAACTGGGTGCGGCCCATCTTGATGACGTCGTAGAACTCGTCGGCCTTCGCCGCGAAGCTCGCCTCGAGGATCTCCATCGCCTCGAGCAACGAGTGGGTCGCCATGATGATGGCGATCTTGACCGCGGTCGGATAGACATCGTTGGTCGACTGGCTCAGGTTTATGTGCTCGTTGGGATGGATGACGTGATAGTCACCCTTCTTGTGGCCCATGATCTCGAGGGCCCGGTTGGCGATGACCTCGTTGGCGTTCATGTTGCTTGACGTGCCGGCACCGCCCTGGATGACGTCCACGACGAACTGGTCGTTCAGCGCGCCGGCGCGGATCTCTTCACACGCTGCGCGGATCGCTTCGAAACGTTCGTCATCGAGCAGTCCGAGCTCGTTGTTGGCCGTCGCGGCCGCCTGCTTGACCGAGGCGAGGGCTTCAACGAGGTAGGGGCTGACACCGATCGGGATGCCGGTGATAGGGAAGTTCTCCAACGCGCGGAGCGAATGGATGCCCCAGTAGGCGTCGGCGGGGACTTCGCGATCGCCGATCAGGTCGTGTTCGGCGCGGGTCGCGGTAGTCATCAGTTTCCTCCTGTAGGGGAGGACATATAGGTGGGTCCTCCAAGAATGGATTCAGAGTGCCCGAGAAGGTCGAGTGTGACCTGCTCAACACACCCTATGCATCCAACCATGCCGGTCCTCGGCGCGTCCGTACTGGATGTCCACGAGGGCCGAGCGGATGTCGGTCGTCACCTTGCCAGCTTCGCCATCGGAGCTCACGGCCTCGCCGCCGTCCCACTTGAGCACGCCGACGGGCGTGACGACAGCGGCCGTGCCGCACGCGAAGATCTCGGTGATCTTGCCGCTGGCCGTGCCTTCGCGCCACTCGTCGATGCTCACTTTGCGCTGGATGACTTCGTGGCCGAGATCGGCTGCGAGGGTCAGTATGGAGTCGCGCGTGATGCCCTCGAGGATCGACCCGGAGAGTTCCGGCGTGACGATCGAGCCGTCGTCCTGGACGAAGTAGAGGTTCATGCCGCCGAGCTCCTCGACCCACTTGTGCTCGGAGGCGTCGAGGAAGGCCACCTGGTCGCAGCCCTGGGCGGTCGCCTCCTGTTGGGGAAGCAGGCTCGCGGCGTAGTTACCGCCGCACTTGGCCGCGCCGGTGCCGCCGGCTGCGGCGCGGGAGAACCCGGCCGACAACCAGATGGAGACCGGCTTGAGCCCGCCCTTGAAGTAGGCCCCGGCGGGTGAGGCGATCACCGAGTAGGTGACGTGCTGGCTCGGACGCACGCCGAGGAAGACCTCTGAGGCGAACATGAACGGCCGGATGTAGAGGCTTTTCTCCTCACCGACGGGCACCCAGTCGCGATCGGCTCGGATCAGGGCCTCGATCGAGCCGAGGAACCAGTCGACCGGGAGCTGGGGAAGCGCCAGCCGGTGCGCGGAGCGCCGCATACGCGCGGCGTTGGCGTCGGGACGGAACGTCCAGACCGAACCGTCGGCGTGCGCGTAGGCCTTCATGCCTTCGAAGATCTCCTGCGCGTAGTGCAGGACGGCGGTTGCCGGATCGAGTGACAGCGGCCCGTACGGAACGACGCGGGCGTCGGCCCAATCGGTGTCCGGAGTCCACTCGGCGAGGAACATGTGGTCGGTGAAGTGATTGCCGAATCCTGGATTGGCCAGGATCTCGGTCCGTCGGTCGGCCGGCAGAGGGTTGGGATTTGCCTCAAGACGGCTGGTGAACGGCGAAGAAGTCATAAGGGTCACGGTAATGCTTTCCAGGATCAGAAACGAGGGCGGCTAGGCACTCGTTGCTACGCCCCCGGCCACGCGTGACGAAATGGCCTCTCCCACCTCCTCCGTGCTGCGGGGAGCACCCGTACGGGCGGCGATATCGGCTTCCACGGCACGCTCGATCTGAGCGGCCGCTTCGGGGAGGCCGAGGTGGTCCAGAAGCAGCGCACCGGACAGGATTGCCGCGGTCGGATCGGCCTTGCTCTGGCCGGCGATGTCGGGTGCCGAGCCGTGAACGGGCTCGAACATGCTCGGTGTCGTACGGTCCGGGTTGATGTTGCCGCTCGCGGCCAGCCCAATGCCACCGGTGATTGCTGCCGCGAGGTCGGTGAGGATGTCGCCGAAAAGGTTGTCGGTGACGATGACGTCGAAACGCGCAGGGTCGGTGACCAGGAAGATCGTGGCCGCGTCGACGTGCAGATAGTCGACCGTGACGTCGGGGAACTCGGTGGCCACGGCATCAACCGTGCGGCTCCACAGGTGACCGGCGTGGACGAGGACATTGTTCTTGTGGACAAGCGTCAACTTCTTGCGGGGACGGGCCTGGGCGCGCTTGAACGCATCGCGCACAACTCGTTCGACGCCGAAGGCGGTGTTGATGCTGACCTCGGTCGCGAGCTCGTGCGGAGTGCCGACTCTGATGGCTCCGCCGTTGCCGACATACGGGCCCTCGGTGCCTTCGCGCACGACGACGAAGTCGATGTCGCCGGGATCGGCCAGCGGTGTCGGGACGCCGGGGAACAGCTTGGACGGGCGCAGGTTGACGTAGTGGTCGAGCTCGAACCGCAGCTTGAGCAGCAGGCCCCGCTCGAGAACGCCGGACGGAACGCTTGGGTCACCGACGGCGCCGAGCAGGATGGCGTCGTGGCCACGGATCTCCTGGAGCACCGAGTCGGGTAGCGTCTCGCCGGTCGCGTGGTAGCGACGCGCACCGAGGTCGTACTCGGTCGCGGCGAAGGACGCATCGTGCTCGGCGGCAACCAGGTTGAGGACGGACAGCGCCTGGGCGGTCACCTCAGGGCCGATGCCGTCTCCGGGCACCACAGCAAGGGAATAGTCGCGGGTCATAGTCGTGATTCTAAACACCGAGTCTCAGGATATGAAACCTTGGTCTCAGAGTTTGGGCAGGTGTCCGTGCGGTCAGTTGTCGTCGGGGCGTTCGGCGGTTTCGAAATCGAAGGCCGGAGCCTCGTCGCGCAGGTGCGCCGGTCCCCATTCGATCTGCATTTCTTCATCCATGGTCTTCTCCTTCAGGTGGGTTACGCGGGTTTGGCGTTTGGAACAACGTCCAGCCAAGCCACGCGAAGATCTGAATTGATGGGTCACATCAAGAGATGAACGACAGATGATTTGATCGCGGTAGCGATCATGTATCCCTGCGGCGGAACGTCGAGCCAAACGCCAAACTCCGCGGCAGGGAATGGCCCTAAGTGGCCCTGCCGCGGCAAGCGATGAGTACTACAAGCTTCCGCACGTTCAACAGCCTAGCGACAGCCACGGGTGTTGGTGGCGTTTCCCCCGGCGTGTCTCAGTTCGCGAGACGACACCGCCTGGATATGAGATCGGCCGCGGGTGTTCGTGAAACACTGGCCGCGTGAGCGCTCCTACCGATATCCCCGAACTCGTTGCCACCGCGCTCGACCTTTCGCGCCAACGTGGCTTCATCACATCGACCCGCAACGAAACCGGTCGCCTGCTGGCAACTCTGGCGGCTTCGCGCACGGGCACGCTTGGTGAGCTCGGCACCGGGTGCGGCGTGGGTTCGGCCTGGTTGTCGACCGGAGCCGCCAAGGGCACGCGGATCGTGAGCGCCGAACTCGATCCGGCACTCGCCGAAGTCGTCCAGAAACTGTTCGCCGATGTCGACAACGTCGAGGTGACTTCCGGCGACTGGTCGACGCTCGAGCAGTATGCGCCGTTCTCGCTCCTGTTCGTCGACGTCCGCGACGTCAAGCGCAGCGTCGACATCGTCGCCGACCTGATGGAGCCCGGCGGCATAGCCGTCCTCGACGACTTCACGCCGTCGGAGTTCTGGCCGCCGATCTATGAGGGCCGCGTCGACACGGTCCGCGAGGAATGGCTGACCGACGAGAGGTTCACTGCCGCCGAGATGCTCATCGACGCCGGCACCTCGGTCATCATCGCCACACGCCGCTAACACTTCACGATTGACTTTCCATACTGGAAAGCATTAGTCTTTCCAGTATGGAAAGTAATCAGGTCGACCCGATCCAATCCCTTCAGGACATCGCCGACGCCCAGGATGCCGCAGCGACCCGCCTCACCACACCAATCTGGTATCACCCCATTCTCGGGCTGCTCGCAGCCTGCTATCTCGTCGCCTTTGCCCTCGGCTCCTCGAAGGTCCACAGCGTCGCCCTCATCGTGTTCCTCGCCGGAACTGCCGCACTCGTCCAGGCATACCGCCGCCGCACCGGTGTGTGGATCTCCGGATTCGGAGCCGGCAAGGCCAGTGGATGGGCATACGCCCTGTCCGTTCTGTTCGTGGCCAGTTTCGCCACGGCGAAGATCTCGCACGAAGTCGCCGACCTCAAATGGCCGACCTGGGTTGCCGCCGTCGTCGTCGTGGCGGGCACGATCGCGCTGGGCCACCTGTTCGACAACGCGGTGCGCAAGCAGATCAGGCAAGGCAAGTGAGCGCAGAGCTCAACGAGGTGATCCACGCCCCTCATCGTTTGCGCATCTGCGCGTTCCTGCACGCCACGGACCAAGCCGAATTCAGCGCGCTTCGCGACATGCTTGGTGTTGCCGACTCGGTCACGAGCAAACACCTCAAGGTGCTGGAGACTGCCGGCTACGTCAGGATCACCAAGCCGGCCGGCCAGGGTCGGGTGCGGACTTGGGTCGAGCTCACACCGGCCGGCCGCCGTGCCTACTCCGATCACGTGGCCGCCCTGCGGTCTCTCGTCTCCCCCGACTTTTGAAGCCTTATCGACAAGGAACGCCGTCACCGGTTGTCGCTAAGGCTTCAAAAGTTGGGGTGAGATGCGGACCTGCACCCGAGGCAGGAAGAACTGCACGATCGGGCCGATGCTGAGTGCATAGAGGACGGTTCCGACGCCGACGGTGCCGCCGAGGAAAAATCCGATCACCAGCACTGTGACCTCGACCGAGGTGCGCAACAGCCGCACGCTCAATCCGGTCTTGCGCACGAGTCCGAGCCACAAGCCGTCGCGCGGACCGGGGCCGAGATGTGAGCCGATGTAGAGGGCGCCGGCGAGTCCGTTGCCGACGATGCCGCCAACGAGAAGCGCTCCGCGCAGCCACAGGTCATCGGGCCGGCTGATCACGGCGAGGCCGAAGTCGGCGGCGAGGCCGATCACGATGACGTTGAGGACCGTGCCGAGGCCGGGCCACTGCTTGAGCGGAATCCACAGCAACAGGACCGCGGCGCCGACGACGATCACGACCTGGCCGAAGCTCAGCGCCACGTGGTTTGCGAGGCCCTGATGGAAGACGTCCCAAGGGTCAAGCCCGAGTGTCGACTCGACCAGCATCGCCATGGTGAAGCCGTAGAGGAACAGTCCGACCATGAACTGGCTGACCCGGAACGTCAGCCGCCCCGCCCGCAGTTGCTGGAGCGAGGTCAGCTTCGGAGGTACATACGCCAAGGCCATGTGGATCTTTCGTTGGGTGTGGACTTCTGCTTGAGTAACCGGTTGGCGGAAGGAACTCCTCCCGTCAGCTGTCTCCCGTCAGCCCGTCAGTTGCCGGAGCGACGAGGCTCGTCATGGGGCATCCGCCAGGTCACGACATCCTCGTCATGACTGCGCGGCCCCGGGCGTACGCCGTGGCCATCGGCCACGACTGCCCGGGCAAGAGCGATCAGCACGCCGATCAGTGCGGCGATCGCAACAACCATTTCGATGTTCATGACTTCAGACTGACGGTAATTGGCATTCCATGAAATAGCCAATTGTGTAATAGTGGCCTTATGGCTCTGACACTTTCGGCCGCTCGCCTCGCTGACCTACTCGGTCCTGCAGTCGGCGACGGCCCGACATACCGCGATCTCGCTGACCGCATCAGACTGCTCGTCGTCGACGGTCGGGTCGCCGACGGAAGCAGGCTGCCGAGCGAACGCGAACTGGCGACCGCCCTCGGCGTCAGTCGCACGACGACCACGCGCGTCTATGCGGAACTCCGCGAGGGCGGTCTCCTGACTTCGCGGCAGGGCTCGGGCAGCGTCGTCCAGGTTCCGTTTGCCGCCTCGAGCGCGAGCACGCTCATCATCACACCGGATGATGCGAACACGATCGCGCTGACGTATGCGGCGCCGGTCGGACCGCACGGACTCGGCCGTGCCTTCGAGTCCGCGGTACAAAAGCTTCCCGGTCTGCTCGCGACCACTGGCTACTTGCCTGACGGGCTTCCGGTGTTGCGAGAGCTCCTCGCGCAGCGCTACACCGATCGCGGACTCCGGACCGATCCCGAACAGATCGTTGTGACGAGCGGGGCCATGGGAGCGATCTCTCTCCTTGCCCGAACGCTTCTCTCCCCCGGCCAGCGCGTCATTGTGGAGGGGACGAGCTATCCCCACGGTCATGATGCTTTCGCCGATGCCGGCGGCCGGCTTTCCGCATTGCCGGTCGGCGACACCCCCTGGGAGCCGGCGGCGCTGGCAGCGACGCTGCGCGGCTCGACGCACCGGGCCGCCTACTTCATCCCCGAGTTCCACAACCCCACCGGCGCGATCATGAGCGACAGCGAGCGAAGCGCGTGGGCACACGAACTACGGCGCCACGACGTCATACCTGTCGTGGACGAATCGCTCCGCGACATCAATCTCGACGGCGCGGAACTGCCGGCCTCCTACGCGGCGTATGACGCCCGCGCCCTGATCGTCGGCTCATCGTCCAAGTCGTTCTGGGGCGGTCTGCGTGTGGGTTGGATACGTGCGCCCCGGTCGCTCGTGATGCCGCTGGTGCAAGCACGCATGATGGACGATCTCGGCAGCTCGGCCTTCGACCAGCTCGTCCTCGCCGAACTGCTCACCGACGGCGGGCAAACGGCCGCTGTCGGGCGCGCGACACTCCGCGCAGCGCGGGACCACCTGCTGTCCGAGCTCGCACGGGTGCTGCCCGAAATCGATGCCC
>JALYQD010000076.1 GCA_030856025.1 Actinomycetota bacterium | reverse complement strand
CCTTGGGCCAGGCCTCCTCGTACTCCTCGGAGGTCTCCACGGGGTCGAGTCCGCGGTCGCGCAGCATCTGGTCGGCCAGGAACTCGACGTTGCCGCCGAGCATGATGTCGGTGCCTCGTCCGGCCATGTTGGTCGCGACCGTGACAGCGCCCTTGTGACCGGCCATCGCGACGATCGCGGCTTCACGATCGTGCTGCTTGGCGTTGAGGACTTCGTGAGGGACTCCGCGCTTGCGCAGCTGCTTGGAGAGGAGCTCGCTCTTGGCGACGCTGGTCGTGCCCACGAGGATCGGCTGGCCCTGTCCGTGGCGGACCACGATGTCCTCGATGACAGCGTCGAACTTGGCCTGCTCGGTGCGGTAGACAAGGTCGGGCTGGTCGGCACGGGCGACCGGTTGGTTGGTCGGGATCGGGACGACGCCGAGCTTGTAGATCTTGTCGAACTCCGAGGCCTCGGTGAGCGCCGTGCCGGTCATGCCGGACAGCTTGTCGTAGAGGCGGAAGTAGTTCTGCAGCGTGATCGTGGCGAGTGTCTGGTACTCCTCGCGGACCGTAACACCCTCCTTGGCCTCGATCGCCTGGTGCAGGCCCTCGTTGTAACGGCGACCATCCAGGATTCGTCCGGTGTGCTCGTCGACGATGAGGACGTTGCCGTTCATGACGACGTAGTCCTTGTCGCGCTTGAATAGTTCCTTGGCCTTGATCGCGTTGTTGAGGAAGCTGATGAGCGAGGTGTTGACCGCGTCATAGAGGTTGTCGATGCCGAGGACGTCTTCGACCTTCTCGATGCCGGCTTCGGTGACCGCGATCGTGCGCTTCTTCTCGTCGACCTCATAGTGGTCGTCGAGCTTCATGGCGCCGACGATCTTGGAGAACTCGCCGTACCACTTGACGTCGTCCTCGGTCGGGCCGGAAATGATCAGCGGCGTACGGGCCTCGTCGATGAGGATCGAGTCGACCTCGTCGACGATCGCGAAGTTGTGTCCTCGCTGGACACAATCGGCGATCTCGTCGGCCATGTTGTCGCGGAGGTAGTCGAAGCCGAATTCGTTGTTGGTGCCGTAGGTGATGTCGGCGGCATACGAAACGCGGCGCTCGGCGGGGCTCATGCTCGGCAGGACCATGCCGACAGACATACCGAGGAAGTGGTAGATCCTGCCCATCCACTCGGCGTGGTACTTGGCGAGGTAGTCGTTGACCGTGACGACGTGCACTCCCTTGTCGGACAGCGCATTGAGATAGCAGGGAAGCGTGGCGACCAGGGTCTTGCCCTCGCCGGTCTTCATCTCGGCAATGTTGCCGAGGTGGAGTGCGGCACCGCCCATGATCTGGACGTCGAAGTGCCGCTGGCCGAGGACACGACTGGCTGCTTCGCGCACCGTGGCGAAGGCTTCGGGCATGAGGTCGTCGAGGGTTTCACCGGCAGCGAGGCGTTCACGGAACTCCGGCGTCATGGCCTGGAGCTGCTCGTCACTCATGGCGTGGAATTCGTCTTCAAGCGCATTGACCTGTTTGGCGATGGCTTCGAGTTGGCGAAGGATCTTGCCTTCACCCATACGAAGGATCTTGTCGATGACTTTAGGCACGGGGTAGAAACTCCTGATCGGAAGACTGAGCCTTCCTATCCTAGGTGACTCGCCAAAGCATCGGCGAGTTCCCCGGCCATATCCCCCTTGAGCGGAGGCGTGACCGTCTCCAGTCCGAGCCACCGGCCCATCGCGTGGAGTTCTTCGGCCAATTCGCGGGCGGTATGAGCGGGCGCATGAGGCTCTGCCCAGGCGCTCCGGACGAGAAGCGCGCCTGCCTGGCGGTCGGCCTTGAGGTCGACTCTTCCCACGAGACGATCGCCGAGCAGGAACGGCAACACGTAGTAGCCGTGGACCCTCTTGTCCTCGGGGACGTAGATCTCGATGCGGTAGCGGAAGTCGAAGAGCTTCTCGGTCCGGTGGCGCTCGAAGATCAGCGGGTCGAAAGGACTCAGGAGGGCTCGCGCCTGCACCGAGCGGGGAGCCTTGGCCTCGGGGTGGAGGTAGACCTGACGGTGCCAGCCCTTGACCTCGGCCGGTATGAGCTCGCCGGTGCCGATGAGGTGTTCGACCGCCGTGTGCGTCGGCTCCGGCGCCAGCCGGAAGTAGTCGCGCAGGCACTGCTCGGATGCGATGCCGTGTGCGCGTGAGGCGAATCGGACCAGGGTGAGGTGAGCATCGGGTGAGCTGAGGGGCTCGGCCTCGAAATGAGCCGCCGGTATGACCCGCTCGGGCAGGTCATAGACCCGTTCGAAGGCCGAATTGCGGCGGGCCGAGGTCACCTCGCCCTTGTAGAAGAGGTATTCGAGAGCCGACTTCACGATGGACCAGTTCCACCCCCAACCGTCCTTCGTGCGCGGCACGTCGTGCTCGATCTCGCGGGCCGTGAGGGGGCCGCGCTCACGGACCTCCTCGCGTACCCAGGCGACGAGCTCGGGTTGTTCCTTGGCAACTCGTGTCATGTTGCCCCACATACGGGCTCCGGACTCCATCCGGAAACGCATGGCCGAATGCAGAGAGACGTCGACGAGGGCCGCTTCGTGCGCCCAGTACTCAAAGAGCCGGCGAGGGGCGCGCCCGAACGCTCGATGCAAGAGCTCAGGATCGTAGGGACCGAGGCGAGAGAACATCGGCATGTAGTGGGCACGGACCAGGACATTGACCGAGTCGATCTGGAAGAAGCCCAGTCGGGCGATCGTCGAGGCGAGATGGCGGGAGCCGACAACGTCGGGTCGGCGCTTTCCAAAACCCTGGGCGGCGAGGGCGATGCGCCTCGCCTGCAACTGGCTGAGGCTCAAGTCGTGTCTTCGACGAGTTTGCTGCGCACCGCATACATGGCGGCCTCCATACGCGATTTCATCTGCAACTTCTCGAGCAGGTTGCGGATGTGGTTCTTGACGGTGTTTTCGCTGATGAAGAGCTCGGCGGCGATTTCACGATTGCTCATGCCTTTGGCCACCTGGCGCAACACCTCCAGCTCGCGGTTGGTGAGACCCGAGTTGGGCGTGTGCGGCCGGGAGATCTGCACGAATTCTTCCAACAGCTTGGTAGCCATCGATGGGCTGATCAGGGACTGGCCTGCTGCGACCAGGCGGACGGCCTCGACGACCTGGTCGTATGTCGAGCCGTCCTTGAGGATGTAGCCCGAGGCGCCGCTCTTGATCGACTCGTACAGATCGGACTCTTCATCGCTCGCGGTGAGCATGATGATGCCGGTCGTGGGCGAGACCGCCTTGATGTCGGCACAGATCTCGACCCCGGTGCGGCCGGGCATACGGACGTCGAGCAACACGACGTCGGGCGGGCTGACGGTCACCAGTTCGAGCGCCCGGCCGCCGTCACCGGCTTCTTCGATGTCGAGCCCTCCGTCGGCATCGAGCATCATCTTGACGCCGCGGCGAAACAACTCCTGGTCATCGACCAGAAGTACTCGTATGCGTTCCCCGTTTATCGCCACGCCCCCGATAATGCCACGTTTGGCCCGCACGCCCGCGCCGGCCAACAGTTGTGGCGCCTACCCTTCGCTGACGTTGAGGTGGATGACTCCGTAGTCGTAGCCCTTGCGCAGGTAAACCACGCTGGGCTTCATCGAGTCCTTTTCCACGAACAAATAGAAATCATGGCCGACCATTTCCATCTCATAGAGGGCCTGGTCGAGTGTCATGGGCTGGGCGTCGTGACTCTTCTCGCGGCAAACCAGTGGGCCATCGCCCTCGACCTGGATCGGGCCTTCCTTGCGGAAAGTCTGTCCTTCGTCGGGTGTGTCGGCCCTCGTATCCTGGACGTCGGCCTCACTGCTTGCTGCCGTCGCCGCGGCAACGGATTGCGGCGTGCGGTTGCCATGATGGATGCGCATACGATCGACCGACTTGCGAAGTCGTGATTCCAGCTTGTCCATGACCGCATCGAGTGCGGAGTGCTGGTCTGTCGATGATGCTTCTGCCCGAACGGCGGGGCCGCGGGACCTCAGTGTCATCTCCACACGGGCGGCGCGGTCGTGCTGGCGCGGGTTCTTCTCGTGGGTGACTTCCACCTCAACACGGTGGATTTTCTGACGCTGGTCAAATTTTTCGATCCTGAGGAGTTTCTCGTGCACGTGCTCTCTGAACCGATCGGATATTTCGCTGTTCCGACCTTTGACGACAATTTCCATGGGACCTCCTCGTCGACGCATCACTACGTATCACTGACCGTAGCCCCCCTCCGGCCTTTTTCCAATGGTGAGTCCGAATGTTCTGCAAATGCCTCAGATACGCCGGACTGCGGCCGCGATGACGGCCACCGCAGAGGGTCGGAAACCCGCTGATGAGAGCACTCGCGTGGCCTCTGCGACGGTTGCTCCGGTCGTCAGGACGTCATCGACGATGACGATCCGGCGCCCGTCAAGGCCGGCGGTCGACCGCATACGAAGTGCGCCGTTCATGTTGGCCGATCGCTCGCGAGCGGACAATCCGGACTGGTCGGAGACCCGACGGGAATGAACGAGCGGTTGTCCCACCGAGCAGTCCAGGCCGATCGCCCTCAGGGCCTTGGAACAGGAGCGCGCCAACTCGGCGACCGGGTCCCGTCCCCGCCGCAGGCGCGCCACCCGGGTCGAAGGTATGGGGACCAGAAGTACCGGAACGTCCTCGGGCGCGGCCAGGCACAGCGAAGCGGCGAGGAAGTGGCCGAGCACCTTGACGAGCCCGAACTGGCCTTCCTCCTTGTATTGCGCGAGCGCAGCACGCAGGACGCCTTCGTGGGCTCCGGAAGCAACAGGGATGACTGCGGTTGGCTCGAGCAGTTCGTGCGGCACCGGTCGGGGCCAGGCAACATGCGGCCGCGGAGTCAGCAGCCCTGAGCAGGATTCGCACAGCGTGATCGCCGGGCTGCCGCAGCCTCCGCACGAGGCGCCGATGATCAGATCGGCGGCAGCGATGCGGAACGGGAGCACGACCTCAGGCTGCCTGCCTGCGTGCTGTCCGTGCCAGAGCCGGGAGTCAGCCTGTGGACGACGCGTATGACGCTGCGAGGCCCGTGACGCCGGTCGGATCCAGACGCTCCCATGCGCCACCCGGCCGCAGGAGCCAGAGGTGTTTGGTCCGGTCGGTCACGTAGCGGGTGGCATCGTCCCCGCCGGTCGTGGCCAGCGCGACGGCGGCGACATCGGGCAGCAGTGCGCCGCTGCTGGCTGTGCCCCCGCTCGAGGCAGAACCGTCGATGCGCGACTCGAAGACCTGCGCGCCGACGACGTTGTCGTCGGCGAGGAACGTCACGGTCGTCGCCGTCGCCCACGAGATCGAACGCGGGCTGGCGTACTCCGTCCCATTGGGCCGAAGCAGGACCGGATCGCTCAGTGAGGTCACCGCGTCTTCGGCGTCGCGCAGCACCGATCCGACATAGACCTGTGATGTGCCCCCGACATTGCCGATAACGGCGTAGCGGGATCCGTCCGGGGAAAGGGCAAAGGACTGAAGTCGGAGCCTTGCCAGCCGACCGATCGGGATCTGGCGGAACTTCTTGTCCTCGAGGAGGCGCAACCGCATGCCGGACCCGGGCCGGTCCAACGCCCACACGGTGCCGGCATCGTCCAGGGTTGGACGAAGGAACCGCGTACCGCTGAACGTGTCGACCCTGGCTCGGTCGAAGCGGCCGGTCGTCAACTTCGTACGGTCGTTGTTGACGACGGCCAGCTGCTCGGAGTCGACTGCGACCTCGGCGGCACCCCGCGCGTTTCGGCCCCAGGCTCCGTCGATCGCGGCGACGTTGCGCCCGGTCACCTCGACGATCTTCCCCTTCTGCACGCCGAAGAAGGCGCCGTCACCAAATCTCGGACCGAACGACGCCCACGAGTCGATCGACTGGATGCCGCGGTTGCCCGGGTAGAGGACATTGTCGCCGCCGGTGATCCTCACTCCGGTCACCTGGTCCACCTGGCGCAGTGTCCAGACCACTTGCGCCGACAATCTCTCCTGCGCACCGCTCGGAAGGCCACCGAGGTCGTCCCGGAACTGGACTTCGGCAAGACCGTCATCGCGCAACGGCACCGAGGTCCGCAGCTGGGTGCCCTTCGGGGCAAACGTGCGGGCGGTCTTGTCGAGCAAACCCTTGGGGCCCATCGTGAGGCTGGACATCAGCGACGTCGACAGCTGGTCCCCGACCGGGAGGTAGATCGGATCGGCGACAAGTCGCTTGCCTGACTTGTCGAAGAAGTAGTTGTTGAACGGCCGGTAGTAGTCGCTGAAGAACTTGCGGTTGACGAGGAATCCGGACTGCGGGTTGACGATCCGCCACTGCCCCTTGGTCCGGGCCAGCCGGAACGAGTGCTTCTTTTGCGTGTTGACCCGCTTGAATCTTCCCTGCGGGTCGAGGCTCGCGTCCTCGACGACTTCGAGGTTGACGTCCACGGTGGGCTTGTCGACCTTGCCGGCATTCTCCTGCACGACCGGCGTCGACACTTGCGGCTGGGCGTAGACCTTGACGCCGGCCGAAGACTTCCATTCGCGGGCTGCGTCGGGGGTGAGGAATGAAGCCGCCGTGCCGGTGGTCACCGGATAGGCGAGCATGGCGTCGAGATAGCCGCGGACGATGTCTTGCGGCAACGCGTCCTTGGCCGGTCCGGTCGGTGAATACCGGACGGTGCTCTGATCGTCTCCGGGTGCGACGTCGACCTCGGTCACGGGGCCGCTGTCGGGTATGCCGGCGCAACCGGTCAACGCGATCAGGCAAAGAGCGGTCAGGGCGCGACCCACAAACGAATGGCTTCTCACGCGAACACCGACACGATCGCAGGCGGATGCGGCGAACCCTCGGGTTTCGGGATCGTCAGGATGAATTCGCTTCCTTCGCCAGGCCTGCCCCACGCCTTCAGTGTGCCTCCGTGAAGTTCGGCATCTTCCTTGGAGATGGGCAGTCCCAGGCCTGTGCCGCCCTGGGTTCGGGCCGGGTCGGCCCGCCAGAAGCGATCGAAGACGCGCAGGTTTTCGTCGCCGGAGAGTCCGACGCCGAAGTCCCGGACGGCGAAGGAGACGCAACCGACGTTTTGCCGGACCTCGATCTCGACTCTGTCCGAACCGCCGTACTTGGCCGCATTCGTCAGCAGATTGCGCGCGATGCGGTCGATGCGCCGGATATCGGCTTCGACGATGGCAGGCTGGTCGGTGTTGATGAGAACGACCTTGATGCCCTTGCGCACGAGCAGCGGGTCGTCGACAGCTCCCCGCGCGATCTCGGCGAGGTCGATCGTGTCCAGCTCGAGCTGGGCCGCGCCGGCGTCGAAGCGGCTGAGGTCGAGCAGGTCCGACAACAAGTCCTCGAAGCGACCGAGCTCGTTTTGCAGGAGCTCTGCCGCCCGCGAGGTCTGCGGGTCGAAGGACTTCCTGGCGTCGTGCAGGACATCGCTGGCCATGCGTACGGTCGTCAACGGAGTACGGAGCTCGTGCGACACGTCCGAGACAAAGCGCTGCTGCAGCCGCGACAGGTTTTCGAGTCGGCGGATCTGGCTCTGGAGGCTGGCGGCCATCTGGTTGAACGATGTGCTCAACCGGGCGATGTCGTCCTCGCCGTTGACGTGCATACGTTGTTCGAGGCTGCCGCTGGCATAACGCTCGGCGATGCGCCTGGCCAGGCGCACGGGGTTGAGGACCTGCCGGGACACCAGCCAGGCCACGCCGCCGACCATGAGGACCATCGCGAATCCGCCCAGGAGCAACGCCTGGCGGACCAGGTCGAGGGTGGACTGCTGTTCGGCCATCGAAAACAGGTAGTAGAGCGCATACGAGTCGCCGGTGCTCGGGACGTTCAGCCGGCTGCCGACGACGACGCCGGGCTCACGGTCCGAGGAACCGAGCAGCCCGAGCTTCGAGTAGCGCCAATAGGTGCCGCCCTTCTCGACCTGGTCGACGAGGGCTTCGGGAAGGGAACCCGAGGCGATTGCAGCCGACGATCGGACCGGCACCTGGGTCGAACCCGATTCCAGCGGGCCCTCGAGTACGAGCTCGTAGGTGCGCTTCGCGCCCCGGCTGCTGGTGAGGGAGTCGACCATCTGGGTCAGCGTCTGGGACTGTGTCGCGGGCTCGCTCTCGACGGCGGCATCAATTTGCTGTTGGGCGTTGACGAAACCGGAACGGGCTTCGGAGATCGCGGCGGTGCGCCGGCTCTCGGCCAGACCGCTGGCCACGTCGCGCAACAGCGCCCAACCGGTCAGCGAGATGACCAGCGCGCTGAGCACAATGGTGCTCGTCACGACACGCGCCTGAATGGAGCGACGCCACAGACCCGCCAGCGAGCGCATCGGCTACGGGGTCACTGCTTGGTAGCCGATGCCGCGGACGGTCTTGATGACCTGCGGGTTCTCGGCGTCGTCCTCGATCTTGGAACGAAGTCTTGTCATGTGCACGTTGACCAGCTTGGTGTCGCCGGGGTGGTGATAGCCCCATACCTGCTGCAAGAGCTTTTCGCGGCTGAAGACCTGTTCGGGCGTGGCCAGAAGACAAGCCAGGAGGTCGAACTCGAGGGGAGTCAGGTCGAGCGGCTCGCCCTTGCGGGTGACCGTATGACCGGCCGGGTCTAGCACGATGTCGCCGAACACGAGCGGCTCGGCGAGCTGGTCGGTGCGGCGCAGACGTGCCCGCACCCGGGCGACGAGCTCCTGGTTCTTGAACGGCTTGGTGATGTAGTCGTCCGCACCGGACTCGAGCCCGCGCACCACATCACCGGTATCGGTCTTGGCCGTGAGCATGATGATCGGGACAGCCGATTTCTCCCGGATCTGACGGCAGACCTTCATACCGTCAAGACCCGGGAGCATCAGGTCGAGCAAAACCACGTCGGGCTTGAACTCGGTGAACACCTTCATCACCTGGTCGCCGGACCGGCATACCGCCGTCGCCAGACCTTCGCCCTCGAGGACGATGGTCAGCATTTCGGCGAGCGAGGCGTCGTCATCGACGACGAGCACACGATCGCGCTTGTTGCGGCGGTAGCTCATGTCAGGCGACTTTTAGTAACGGTAGAGATCCGACTTGTAGGGGCCTGCAACGTCGATGCCGAGGTATTCGGCCTGTTCCTTGGTGAGCTCGGTCAGTTCGACGCCGAGGGCACCGAGGTGCAGACGGGCGACTTCCTCATCGAGGTGCTTGGGCAGGACGTGGACGCCGAGCTCGTAGCTGTCGAGCTTGGTGAAGAGCTCGATCTGCGCGAGCACCTGGTTGGTGAACGAGTTCGACATGACGAACGACGGGTGGCCGGTCGCGTTGCCGAGGTTAAGGAGACGGCCTTCGCTGAGGACGATGACCTTCTTGCCGTCGGGGAACTTCCAGACGTCGACCTGCGGCTTGATGGTCTGGCGCTCGATGCCGGGCGTCTTCTCGAGGCCGGCCATGTCGATCTCGTTGTCGAAGTGACCGATGTTGCCGACGATGACCTGGTGCTTCATGGCCTTGAAGTGCTCGGCCGTGATGACGCCGAAGTTGCCGGTTGCGGTGATGATGATGTCCGCTACGCCGATGACGCTGTCGAGCCTGGCGACCTGGTAGCCGTCCATGGCCGCCTGGAGCGCACAGATCGGGTCGATCTCGGTGACGATGACGCGGGCGCCCTGGCCTCGGAGCGACTCGGCGCTGCCCTTGCCGACGTCGCCGTAACCGCAGACGACAGCGACCTTGCCGCCGATCAGGACGTCGGTCGCACGGTTGATGCCGTCGATGAGCGAGTGGCGGCAGCCGTACTTGTTGTCGAACTTGCTCTTGGTCACCGAGTCGTTGACGTTGATGGCCGGGAAGAGCAGCGTGCCCTCGCGGAAGCGGTCATAGAGGCGGAGGACGCCGGTCGTCGTCTCTTCGGTGACGCCCTTGATGCCGTTGGCGATGTTGGTCCAGCGCTGCGGGTCGGTCTCGAGGCTGCGCGCGAGGACGCGGAGGACTTCCTTGAACTCGATGTTGTCGGTCGAGTCGATCGGCGGGACGACGCCGGCCTTTTCATACTCGACGCCGAGGTGGACGAGCATCGTGGCGTCGCCACCGTCGTCGAGGATCATGTTGGGCTGTTCGCCATTGGGCCAGATCAGGATTTTTTCGGCGAGGTCCCAGTACTCGGCCAGGGTCTCGCCCTTGAAGGCGAAGACCGGGATGCCGGCGGGGTTGTCGACGGTTCCGTTGCGGCCCACGACGATCGCGGCGGCGGCGTGGTCTTGCGTGGAGAAGATGTTGCAGCTGGCCCAGCGCACATCGGCGCCGAGGTCGACGAGGGTCTCGATGAGGACGGCGGTCTGCACGGTCATGTGCAGCGATCCGGCGATGCGGGCACCCTTGAGCGGGGCACTGTCGCGATAGCGATCGCGCATGGCCATGAGGCCCGGCATCTCGTGTTCGGCGAGCGTGATCTCCGCACGCCCGAATTCGGCCAGAGAAAGGTCAGCGACTTTAAAATCCATGGGCGCAATCGTACCGGTGGGCGCACCGACATACCGAATCGACTTAACCCAAGGTTCACAACTTCGGCCGGCAGGGGTAACGTCCGCGGGAGGTTAGTGACGCCAGTCACAGCCATCGACCACAATTCCGGGGGTTTTGTGCAAACCGAGAACACGCCGCCAACCAAGGGCCGACTCGTCGCGGCAGGCGTCTGCCTGGTCGTCGCGATCGTCCTTCCGCTCCTCGTATGGACGTACGCCAAGACGGACCCCACGCTCTGGGGAATTCCGTTCTTCTTCTGGTACCAGTTCCTGCTCGTCGCGGTCTCCGTGGTGCTGACCTCGGTCGCCTACTGGCTCGTCATCGGCCACGAGCGCCAACGCCGGGCCTATGAACAGTCTCAGCGCGGGAATGGACAGCCGGCATGAACGACATCGATCCCGTAGCCCTCACCGTCTTCCTCTTCTTCTTCATCCTCGTCACCGTCATGGGTTTCCTCGCGTCGCGGTGGCGCAAGGTCGGTGAGCTCGACGACCTCCATGAGTGGGGGCTCGGCGGCCGCAGCTTCGGCACATTCGTCGCCTGGTTCCTCATCGGCGGCGACATCTACACCGCTTACACGTTCATCGCGGTGCCGGCGCTCCTGTATGCGGGCAACTCCATCGGCTTCTTCGCCGTCCCTTACACAATCATCCTGTACCCGATCATCTTCATCTTCCTGCCACGGTTGTGGTCGGTCTCGCACCGTCGCCGCTATGTGACACCGGCCGACTTCGTCCAAGGTCGCTTCGACTCCAAGGGCCTGTCCCTGGCAATCGCGTTCACCGGCATCCTGGCGACGCTTCCGTACATCGCGCTGCAACTCGTCGGCATCCAGGCAGTGCTCGACGTGATCGGACTAGGCGGTGATGAAGGTGCCGGCTGGTTCCGCAAGGACCTGCCGCTGTTCGTCGCGTTCGCCGTGCTGGCGGCCTTCACCTACTCATCGGGACTGCGGGCGCCGGCGCTGATCGCCTTCGTCAAGGACTCGCTGATCTACATCGTCATCATCGTCGCCGTCGTCTATCTGCCGACGCAGCTCGGCGGTTGGAGCGGAATCTTCGACTCCGCGGGCAAGGCCTTCGACACGTTCAACGCCGACAACGCCGACAAGATCGCCTCAGGAAGCGCGTCCGGCAAGGGGCTCATCCCTGGCATGAGCACTTCGCAGTGGGCATACGCCTCGCTGTCTCTGGGCTCGGCACTGGCGCTGTTCATGTACCCGCACTCGGTCACCGCCGTGCTGTCGACCAAGAATCGCAACATCATCCGTCGCAACGCGGCACTGTTGCCGGCGTATTCCTTCCTGCTGGGGCTGCTCGCCCTGCTCGGCCTTGTCGCGATCGCGGCGGGCATCCAGGTGACGAATCCGCAGCAGGCGATCCCGCAGCTGTTCGAGCAGGAGTTCACACCGTGGTTCGCAGGTGTCGCCTTCGCCGCGATCGCCATCGGCGCCTTCGTGCCGGCCGCAATCATGTCGATCGCCGCGGCAAACCTGTGGACCCGCAACATCTACAAAGCGTTCATCAACCCGGACGCGACGGACGCGCAGGAGGCTAAGCAGAGCAAGGTCGCCAGCCTGCTGGTCAAGTTCGGCGCATTGCTCTTTGTGCTCGTGCTGCCCAACGAGTTCGCGATCAACCTGCAACTGCTCGGCGGCATCTGGATCCTTCAGACCCTTCCGTCGATCGTCATCGGCCTCTACACGCGCTGGTTCCACCGTTATGCGCTGCTGGCCGGCTGGGCGGTCGGCATGGTCTGGGGAACATTCGCGGCCTACAACCAGCCGGTGGTCGGCAAACCGGGCTCACACTTCGGTGGATCGGTCGGGCCGCTCGAGGTGTTCGGCATTAAGATCAGCGAGAACCTGATCTATTTCGGCTGCACCGCGCTGGTGCTCAACCTGATCGTGGCTGCCCTGGGCACGCTCATACTGACGAGAACCAATGTCTCGGCGGGCGTCGACGAGACCCATCCCTCCGACTACCTGGCCGATGCCGGCGATCCCGACGTGGAAGAAGTGATCGAGAACGAGGAAGGGCCGGCGCTCTACTAGGCGGGGCCGGCTTCCGCCCGACAGCGCGGAAGCCGGCCATCCACAACTCGGCGTCCCGCTGCGCGGCGAAACGTTCGCGCGCCGCCCTCCAGGGTTCGATCTCATCGGGGTCCAGGATCCCGGCGTCGACCATCGCATCCTGGGCCGCAAGCAGCGGTCCACCCGTTGCCAGAAGCGAGGCCGGAATGACCTGGTAGGCGCCCTGGGCTTCCACGATCTCCAGTCCCGCGTCGCGCATCATCGATCCGAGTCGCGATCCAAGTCGGGCATCGTTGCCGAGGGCGCGATGGAAGGCTGCATAGCGTTCGAGCTGCTCGATCATTTCCGGATCGGGGGGCGAGGCGCGGGACGCGTCGAGATCGGTGTCGACCAGATACAGATGCCCGCCCGGAGCCAGAAGCGTGGCCAGATGCGCCACGATCCGGCCGGCGGCCGAACCCGTGTGGGTGAGGACGTGGCGCATCATCACGCAGTCCCATATGCCGGGTTCGAGGCCCGTCACTTCGCCGTTGCCATCGCGGACCTCAACGTCCTGCAGGCCTAACGAGTCAAGCTCTTCACGGGCGGCGGCACGTGCGACCTGTCCTGGCTCTATGCCGACAGCGATGCCTTCCGGGCCGACGATCTTCGCGATCTCGACGAGTACGGCGCCGGGGCCGCAGCCGACATCGGCCACCTTCGCGCCCACAACGATGCCCGCCTCCTGCCAGGCTTCGGCCTCCTGCTCGCGGGCAAGGGCAGCCATCATCCGGTACCGCATACGCTCGGGTTCGCTCAGTTTGAGCGTGTAAGCCTTGTTGTCTGCAGGGGCCATCGTTCAATCCCGTCCACTTCAGGATGTTACGCCGAGGTGCAGCCGCGCGAATCAAACTTGAGGATTTTGGGTCGCTGGGACCGCTCGAATCCATCAGATTGAGTGAGCTCGGGAATTGAGGTTGATGGTTTTGGGTCGCTGGGGCGGCCCAATCCATCAGGCTTCGTATCTCAGGTCACGTCCGCTACCGCTCAGTGCGAGGGGGCGCTGGGTGTTTCGGGGCGTTCGTCGCGCACGTAGTCCTTGCGGAACACGTCGGGCTCGATGTACACGTTGTGCGCCATTGGTTCGGCCGTACGCAGATTGTGTTCGACCGTGTCGATCGTGGTGGCGATGTCGCTCGCGGTCGCGGACTCGTCGACGCCGATCTTGACGGCGACGAGGAGCTCTTCGGGCGCGACGTGGAGCGTCTTCATGTGGATGATCTGCGAGACACCGGTCGTGCCTTCGATCGCCTTGCGCATACGGGCGATGGCCTCACGGCTCGCGGACTCGCCGACCAGCAGGCTCTTGACCTCGATGGCAAGGACGATCGCGACGACGATGAGGAGGACACCGATCGTGGCGGCGCCGACGACGTCGAAATACTCATTGTCGGTCAGCAGGGCCAGCGAAACGCTGGCGAAGGCCACTACAAGGCCGACCAGCGCGGCAAAGTCTTCCAGCAGGATGACCGGGAGCTCGGGCGCCTTCGCCCTGCGGATGAACCCAATCCAGGTGTTGTCGCCACGCACCTTGTTGGTCTCGGTGATCGCGGTCCGGAACGACAGCGACTCGAGCACGATTGCGATGCCGAGGACGAACAGCGGGACGAGCCGCCATTTGCCGTCGAGCCCGGCGCTGTGGCCGCCGTGGATCTCGTGCCACTTGTGATAGGCCTCGTACAGCGCGAAGAGTCCGCCGACCGAGAACAACACGATCGAGACGATGAAGGCATAGATGTAGCGCTCGCGACCGAAACCGTAGGGGTGTTCCTCGGTGGCGTCGCGCTTGGAGCGCTTGCTCCCGACCAGGAGCAGGCCCTGATTGCCGGCGTCGGCAACGGAGTGGATCGCTTCGGCCAGCATCGAGGCATAGCCGGTCAGGGCGAACGCCCCGAACTTCGTGATCGCGATGCCGGTGTTGGCGAGCAATGCGGCGACAACGGCTTTGTTGCCTCCCTCAACCGACATCAGCCAGTCGTCCGTGCTTCGTCGACGAGCATGACCGGGATGTCGTTGCGAACCGGATAGGCCAGCGCGCACGCATTGCACACGAGCTCACTCGCCGCCTGATCGACGGCCAGGGTCGCCCGGCATTGCGGACATACCAGGATCTCGAGCAGGGCCGGATCAAGATTCACGGTGCATTCCTCCATGGATGATGCCGAGGACGTCGTCCCGGACTGAGGCCATTATTGCCTGATCGGCACCTTCGACGTTGAGGCGGAGCAGCGGCTCGGTGTTGGAGGCCCTGACGTTGAACCACCAGTCGGCGGCTGTGACCGTCAAGCCGTCCATGTGGTCGAGCTCCTGCGCGGTGTATGTCGACTCCAGCTCGCGAAACACAGCGCCGGCATCGGCGACGGTGCTGTTGATCTCGCCGGAAGCGACATAGCGCGAGTAGGACGCCATCAGCTGCGACACGGTGCCATCGGTCTCGGCGAGGGCGGCCAGCACGTGCATTCCGGCGAGCATGCCCGAGTCGGCGAGGAAGAACTCCTGGAAGTAGAAGTGTCCGGAGTGCTCGCCGCCGAACACTGCGCCGGTCCGGGCCATTTCGGCCTTGATCAACGAGTGGCCGACTGGGGTACGCACGGCGACACCGCCGGATTCGACGATGATCTCGGGGACCGCGCGCGAGCAGATCACGTTGTGGAGGATCGTCGCGCCGGGGTGCAGGCGCAGGTAGCGCGCGGCGATGAGGGCCGTGATCGCTGACGGCGGGACGACTTCGCCGCGTTCGTCGATGACGAAGCAACGGTCGGCGTCGCCGTCGAACGCCAGGCCGATGTCGGCACCTTCGGCGATGACACTCGCCTGCAGGTCGACCAATGTCGATGCGTCGAGGGGATTGGCCTCGTGGTTGGGGAACGTGCCGTCGAGCTCGAAGTAGAGCGGCACCAGGTCGACGTCGAGGCCGTCGAAGACAGCGGGAACTGTGTGGCCTGCCATGCCGTTGCCGGCATCGGCGACGACCTTGAGCCGGCGACTGCCCCGCAACGGGGCGAGCTCGTGCATCCGGGTGGCATACGAGCTGAGCGCATCGGCCTCCTCAAGTCCACCGACGAGTTCACCGCGACCTTCGCCGTCGAGGAGTTCGGAGGCCGCTTCGGCGATCCGTTCGAGGCCGGTGTCGAGCCCGATCGGGCGCGCGCCGGCCCGGCACATCTTGAGTCCGTTGTAGCCGGCCGGGTTGTGGCTCGCGGTCACCATGACTCCGGGGATGTCCCACTCCCCCGAGGCGAAATACAGCAAGTCGGTCGAGGCCAGTCCGATGTCGACGACGCCGGCGCCTTGTGCCCGGATCCCGTCGCCGAAGGCCTGGGCGATCTCCGGAGACGTTTCGCGCATGTCGTGGCCGATGGCCGCGCGGCCGCGTCCTTCGCTGATCTCGGTCTCGTGGGCAAAGGCCTCCCCGATGGCATAGGCGAGCGCAGCGTCGAGTTGTTCGGGCGAGCGGCCACGGACGTCGTACGCCTTGACCACCGCCTCAAGGCGTGGGTCCATTAGCGTTCCTCGTCTGATTTCAGCAAGCGTAGATGCGGGTGGAAATTGTCCTGGCGGGCAGGGTTCTGACGGGCAGGGTTTTGACGGGCGGCGTCATCGGGAGCCGGCGGCCGCGACATGGCCGGTCGGCCGGCTTCGCGCACCGCGTCGGCGAGCGCGAGCAGGTCGTCATGAGTCGGCTCGAGCGTCGACGGGTCCGGCGCGAGCCTCAGGACGCTCCAGCCCCGGGGCGCGGACATTCGCTGTGAATGCATCGCGCAGAGGTCATAACTGTGGGGCTCGGCCAAAGTGGCAAGCGGACCCAGCACAGCAGTCTGGTCGGCGTAGACATAAGTCAACGTCGCGACTGCGGACTCTGAACACGCAGTACGCGTGCAACGACGAACAACACCCACGAAGCGAGGTTAACTTGCCGCCGGGTGCACGCGCGTTAGGCTCACCGCATGGACCTACTCGGCGGCATCGTCAGCGGCCCGCGGCCCGGCCGTATGCGCGACCGGCGGGGTCGGGGAAAGCGCGGACCGCTCTCGCTTCCCGGTCCGTTGTCGCCGTCGAGCATTCCGGCACACCGGCCGCCCCGTGAAGAGTTCGACCTGATGGTGAGCGACGTCCTGACGAGCCTCCGGTCCCATTTCGACGCCGAGTCCGAGACCGTCGAGGTCGCCGTCGAGGAAGCGCCTCTCCTTCCCGAGGGCTGGATCGACGAAGTGCCGCTCAGCACGATCGTGCGCAACCCCGCCGCCACCCGGGTGGTGCTGTTCAGATTGCCGATGACGCACCGGTCGTCCACCGACCTGGAGCTGCTCGACCTCGTATGGACCACCGTGCTCGACCGGCTCGGCGAGATCTGGCACATGTCCCCCGACGATCTCGATCCTCGTCCGCGGGGATAGTTCAGCGGCCTGGCTGGACCTGCGGTGCCACCGTCTTCAGCGGTGCGGCCGTCAATGGCACCGCGCTGACACCGGAACCACGCGTGTAGAGCACCGCACCCTGCACATCGCCGGTCGGCGTCACGACCACATAGGCAAGGTCTGCGAGCGGCTTGTCGAACTCGCCCTCCTTGGCGAGGTCGAAGGACTGTGTCGAGCCGGCTTTGAGGTCGAAGTCGGCTGAACCCTGTTCGGCCATCGACGAGTCGAACGCTGTGACCTTGGCCTTCGCCTTGGCTCCAGGGGCGGTCAGGAGCAATTTGGCATCCTGCACGAGCCCGCCGAGTGACAGTGGCGCGACCGCGGGACCGGCCAGGGGCGGGCCGGCGACCGCATACTCGAAGTCCTTGTTGCTCGGCGCCACGCGTACGGAGGCGGACAGCGGATGGTCGGCGGTCAGCCGCAGGGCGACAGGATCGCCGCCGAGGGATTTGGGCAGGTCGATGACCTCGACCTTGCCGGCCGGGACCTTCACGTCGTCGAGGCCGGTGGGCACAAATGATCCGTCCTTGCCGAGGGCATTGATCTTGACCCGTGCGGTCTGTCCTCCTGGATTGACCGCGACGAGCTGCCGACCGGTCGCACCGGCTGCAATGCCTGAGATGACTTGTCGCCGGGCCGGTGCCGACGTCGGCGTCAGGGTTTCGGTGCCGCGGAAGATGGCCGTCGATGTGTCCTGCACGGCGACGGACAACGCACCGCGTCGCGAATTGACGCGCATCGCAAGCTCAGGTTCGCCGGCCGCGAGCGAATCGAGCGTGATGCGCCGGGTCTGGAAGCCCTTGAGGACGATGCCTTCGGCATCGACGGCATCGACGCTTCCCTCTTCGCCCCAGAGCGACAGGTCGGCGATGGCGGGCGACGCGGTGAGGTTGGTCAACGTCATCGTCGAGAAGTGCCGGTCGCCGGACCCTGCGCCGACGAACCATGAGCCCTGGTTGACGCCCGGGCAAGCTCCGACGGCGAAGCCGCCACCATCGGCACCCGCGGCGATGCCGCCGAAGAAGCCCACCGCTCCGGCCCCCTTGGCATCTTCGGTGCCCACCACCGTGGCGTTGGCGTCGACCTTGGTCTCGTTCCATGCGTCGACCGGTGTCAATGCGTTGATCGGTTCCTTGCCGGGCAGGGCAAGTGCCACGACGCGGGCTCCAGCATGCGCGGCGACGCGTCCGGTCGCCACGGCGTTGCCGTCCGCGGTCGGGCAGGCATACAAGGTCTGGCGCACTGTGACGGAGCCGGGCGTACGCGCCTCGGCTACGGGTCGAGGCAACGTGGCGGCCGCGGCGACGATCGCGCCGGCGAGGACGGGTACGACGAATACCTTGAGAGATCTCATGAGTCAGCCTGGTGCGTTCGGCGCCGTTGGCGGACTGGCGCGGTGAGGATGATTGCGAACAGCCACAGGAGGATCTGCACGCCCGCCACGACCGGGTTCCAGATGCTGCCGCTGCCGGTTGCGGGCGCCGGCTTTTGCGGCAACGTCCATACGCGGGACTTCGGGTCCTCGCTGCCTGCGGGTTCGAGACCGGGCGCCGCATCGAGTCGGCGAGCGAGCTCGGGATCGGCGTCAGGGGCATAGATCGCACCGACGCCGAACCCGGCGAGTGATTCCAGGTCCAATCTCGAGGGATTGGACAATATGCGGGCGACGAGCGCCGTGACGGGACGGGACTCGTCGACAGCTGGGAGCACCGCTTCCTGCCCGAGACGTGGTCCATCGCCGTCGAAGACCTGGTAGTCGATCCCGCCGGTGATGTCACCGTCGACGACCAGGGTGCTACCCGGACGCGTCACGAGAAAGGCCGGTACGTCGTTGAGCGGTCCCCGGGTAAGCGGGTCCTCTTCGCCCCGAATGAGCCACCATGCGCCGGTCCCTACAGGCAGGAACAAAGCGAGGACGAGCAGAGCTGTCATGACAGGTCGGCCGAGGCCGCGCAGGCCGTCTGCCGCGATCATCGCGGCAGTCGCCAGGCCGGCGATCCAGATGACCGCAGGTATGCCGACCCAGGCGGCAATCTCACCCGGGCTCGACGGTGTCGTGAAGGTAGACACCGATCCGAGGGTGGCGACGGCGAGGCCGACAAGGGCGAAGAGCCACGCCCAGGACACTGCTCGGCGGGTTGACGAGGGCACCAGGGACAGAAGGCCGAGGACAAGGACACCAACGCTGAGCCACGCCGGCGCGGCCCCGGGGCCCCCGGCACGCCCGAGGACGATGTCCCACGCCGTGGCGGGATAGCCGGATGCAAATCCCGCCTCCCACCACCAGCGCATCGGCACCAGGACACGCTGGACCATCCATGGCCCGAGGAGGAGAACCGGGATGAGGGCGGCAGTCGCCAGCGGAAGCCGCGCACGCGCGCCGGCTGCCACCGCGAGCACGAGGATCCCGCACAGTCCGAGCAGGTACATCAGCGGCGCGAACGCGGCGGCGACGGCAATCCAGATGCCGAGCCGGAGCCCGAGCTGCAATCCCGGCTTTTCGACGAGCTGGAGCGCGGTATTGACGATGATCGGCGCGACGACCAGTGCGAGGACAGTTCCGAGGCGGCCTTGGGCAACCGCGCCCGTCCCGACGACGGCGAAGGCATATGTGACGGCCCAGATGATGCGGATCGGGCGTGAAAGGCAGAGGCGGCGACCGAGTCGGTGTGCGGTCAAGCCCGCCAACGGAACGGCGAACAGCAGCAGCGAAGCAACGACGATGCCGGGCTTGAACCAGACCAGGCTGCCGGCCGCGGCGAGGGGCAATGTGAAGGCCGGCGCAAACGCCGAACTGCCGAGGCCGACGTCGTGCCAGCGCTCGAAGGCCAGCCGCCACCAGCCCGCGGCCGTGTCCGGTGAAGCCAGCAGCACTCCGCCGTGGAGCAATCCGCCGGAGAACAGCCCGCGACCGGCGATGAAGGAAAGCACGATGGCAACCAGGACCGTGACGAGCCACGGCCGGCGAACCAGGATCGATGGTTCGCTGGGCAGGTCCTCGGCCTCTTCGGGCCCGGAGTCGATCGCGGAGGACCGGCGGCCGCCGGTGTCGACCGTCTCGGGCCGGACCATCGACGTGACGACTTCGCGCAGCGAATCGAGGCCGTGCTGATAAGGCAACCACGGCGGCGGCAGGAGTCGTCGAACTTCCTTGGCGCTCCGTTTGGCAGTGGCGGCGCGTGACCGTCGTGCGACGCGCAGCTTGCCCGGATGGAGGTAGACGTGCTGGAGGGCGGAGAGCTCGTCGCCGGCTTCCTCGGGCGCCTTGACGATCAACAGGCCGAGGACGCGCAACAGAGTGCCGAAGAACAGGCGGACGTACTGCCAGGCAAACTTCTTGCTTCCCGCGTTGGCGAGGAGCGTGAACATCGCCGCCCGGCGGAACTCCGAGTCGTGTACGTCGCCGGCGGTTGCCCGCCGACTGCCACGCGAACTGGCTTCGGCATGGAACACAACCGCGCGCGGAGCCGTTCGGGTCCGATAGCCCGCGCGCGCCACGCGCCAGCCGAAGTCGATGTCGTCGAAATACAGTCGCAGGCCCGGATCGAAACCGTCGAGCTCGTCCCACACGTCGCGACGGATCAGGATGCCTGCCGTGTTGACGGCGAGGACATCCCGAGGTCGGTCGTGTTGGCCGGCATCGGGTTCGCCGGGTTCGAGACCGGTTTCGCGGCCGCCCGTGGAGGTCACCGACAAACCGACCTCGAGGAGTCGTTTCAGCGAGGGCCATTCGCGGATCTTGGGGCCGACGACGGCAATGTCATCGGCGCTCGTGGCCTCGTCGAGGAGTCCGGCAAGGGTTCCGGGAGTCACGGCACAGTCGTCGTGGAGCAACCAGATCCAGTCGGTCCTGGGGGCCGCATCCAAGCCGAGCTTGACGGCGGCTCCGAAGCCGGTGCCGGACGTCGCATACGTGATTCGTTCGGCTCCGAAGGTCTCCCGGAGCAACTCTCCGCTGCCATCGGTCGAGCTGACATCGACGGCATTCCAGGAGGTCGGCGCGTATTCCATGACCGCGAGAGATTCGAAAACTTTGGAGAGCCATGCCGCGCCGTTGTGGGCGACGAGAATTGCCGCCACGGTCGGCGGTTCGGCAAGCCAAGGTCGCGTCTCCTCGGCCTCCTCGAACATGAGGACGAGCGTACTTGACCGGCGCCCACGCCCCTGAGGGCCTAGGCGCGCTTCTTGAGCTTGCGGCGCTCCCTCTCGGAAAGGCCACCCCAAATGCCGAAACGTTCATCATGACCCAGCGCGTACTCAAGGCATTCCGCTCGGACTTCACACGTCAGGCAGACTCGCTTTGCCTCGCGCGTGGAGCCGCCCTTTTCGGGGAAAAATGCCTCGGGGTCGGTCTGAGCGCACAGTGCGCGCTCTTGCCAGGTCAACTCTTCGGCATCTTCTAGCGGCAGATCCAGACCCAATTCGAATGACATGTATGAAATTACAGTCCTGTTACCTCTCATAAGTCAAGCCGAATGGAAAGATTCATCGATTTGTCGGCGTGTCGCCCCGAATCGCGCCGCGTGTCGGAGGCACGACACAATGGTGCCCATGCACCTCACTCTTCTCGGCGGCGCTGAGAGTGCCGGCTTCGTCCGCGAACTCGCGGGCCTGCTCACCGACGGCGACGAACTGTCCGTGGTCTTCAACACCGCGCGGGACATGTGGGCCCACGGGCTGAAGCGCTCCCCCGACGCAGACGCCCTTCTCACGGCTCTGGACGGAAACCCAGCCCGTTCGCTGAGTTTCGCCGTCGCCGACGATATCGCTCGTCTTGGGGTCGAGCCCTCATGGATCCGGCCGAGCGACCAGGACGTCGCCCTCCAGCTCGTCCGCACCGAGCTCATGCAGGCCGGCTTTTCGCTTACCGAGGTGACGGCCGCTCTCGCCGCGAGGCGTGGCATCTCGACCAGGCTCCTCCCGATGACCGATGACCGCGTTGAGCAGCATGTCGTCACCGCCGGCCCGGAGGGCAGCCACGCCATCCACGTGGAGGAGTTCCTCGCCCGCCACGCCGACGAGGTCGCGAAGGACCTGGTCCTCGTCGCGGAGGACTGGAAGGCGAGCACCGAGGCCCTCGACGCGATCGAGAACGCCGACGTCATCGTCTTCGGCCCAGCCAGCCTCTCGTTGACGCTCATGTCCCTGTTGCGCACCCCCGGACTGGTCGAGGCGGTGGCGGCAAGCGCGGCGCCGGTTGTCGATGTCCACATCGTCGACCCGGCACCTGAGTCCCTCGCAGCCCACGCCCGCAACGTCGAGCTCCTCTTCGACTTCGCTGTCAAGGCCGAACCCAATCCCGCCGCCGTGCTCTACACCGCGAAGGGCCTCCTGTGACCACGCTCGACGGACTGCTGCGCACGATCGCAGACCCTGCACAGCCGTTCCTCACCTACTACGACGCCGCCTCCGGCGAGCGGGTCGAGCTCAGTGCCGTGACGACTGCCAACTGGGTCGCCAAGACCTCCAACTTCCTGGTCGACGGACTGGATGCCGAGAACGGCACCCGGATCCGGCTAGACCTGCCCACGCACTGGGAGTCGTTCGTCTGGATCCTGTCCGCATGGTCTGTGGGCGCCGTGCTGACCGATCGGGATGCCGACATCGCCGTCGTCAGTCCGCCGTTGGAGGCCGATGAGAAGACCCGCGTCGCCCTGTCGCTGAAGCCCCTCGGCATGCGCTTCGACAACGCGCCGGACGGGTTCGTCGACTACAACGCCGAGGTGCTCGGCCACAGCGACCATTTCCAGGCCTTCGATCCGCCGACACCCGACACACCGGCCCTTGATGTCGACGGCCTCATACAGAGCCACGATGAACTCTTCGAATCGACCCGGCCCAGGCCGGGGCGAGTGCTTCTCCAACCCGGCACACTCGCCCGCGACTGCGCGGCGGTGATCGCGGCAAGCCGCGGAATCGGGTCACTCGTCGTCACCGCCAACGCCACTTCGGTACAGCGGGACAAGATCGCCGCCGACGAGCACGCGGTCTTGTTGTGATCCCGCCCACGCGTTGGTGCCGCAAGCACGTCGTTTGATCATCGATCCACTAGACTCGCGGTGCTGCCGAGGATGATGGTCCCCTGCCGCGACCGTTACCGAACAGCAGGGTCCAAACAGTAGGGAATCTCGACGAATGAGCCTCGCCGACGTCGCCGCTCAGAACGGCCTCGCAAGGGTCGGCGCCCGTCCACCGCTGGGGATCTATCTCAAAGACGTCTGGAAGCGGCGCCAGTTCATCTATTCACTCGCGAAGTTCCGAATCGAATCGGAGAACCAGCGCAACCGGCTCGGTATGGGCTGGGTCATCCTCAGGCCGCTGATCAACGCCGGTGTCTACGGACTGATCTTCGGTGTCCTGCTCAACGCCAAGGCCGGCATCGATGACTTCGTCTCATTCTTGATCATCGGCGTCTTCTTCTTCGAGTTCTTCTCCACGGCGTTCAACAACGGCGCCAAGGCCATCACCTCCAACAACGCGCTCGTGCAAAGCCTGAGCTTCCCGCGCATGGCCTTGCCGATGTCCTCGGTGACACAGCACTTCCTGAAGTTCCTGCCGACGATCCCGATCATGCTGATCCTCGTGATGGTCATGGGAACGATGCCACACTGGCAATGGCTGTTACTGATCCCGCTCTGCGCGATCTTCTATGTGTTCAACGCGGGGCTCGCGCTCATCACGGCCAGGCTCACCGTGCATTTTCGCGATCTGAGTCAACTGTTGCCGTTCGTCACTCGCCTGATCTTCTACACGACCGGCATCTTCTTCAGCTTCGAGCAGCGCTTCGGTGAAAAGCACCCGATGGTGATGCGGATCGTCGACTTCCAGCCGATCCACGAATTTCTGAGCCTGGCCAGGTCGATCGTTCTCAAAGGGCCCGAATACGCCGTGAACCCCGAGTACTGGCTCTATGCCTCGGTGTGGTCGCTGGCGCTTTTCGCCATCGGGGTCGCTTTCTTCTGGGCTGCGGAGGAACGCTATGGCCGGACTGACTGACCACAAGGCCGTCGTCGTCGTCGACGACGTGCACGTGGAATACAAGGTGCTCGCCACCGGCAAGGCCGCCGGCGCAGCCGAAGCGCGCAAGCTGCTCGAACGATCACGCCGACTCCGCTCGGTGCATGCCCTCAAGGGTGTGTCGTTCACCGCGCACGAGAACGACAGCATCGGCGTCATCGGCTCCAACGGCTCCGGCAAGTCCACGCTCATGCGTGCGATCGTCGGCCTGACGCCGGTGAGCCAGGGCGCGATCTACGCTTCGGCACGACCCAGCATGCTCGGCGTCGGTGCCGCACTCCTGCGCGAGCTCTCGGGCGAACGCAACGTCATCCTCGGCGGCCTGGCCCTCGGCTTCACCCTCGAGGAGATCGAAGAACGCTTCGACGACATCGTCGACTTCGCCGGATTGCGCGAATTCATCGAGCTCCCGATGCGCACCTACTCCTCCGGTATGACGGCCCGGCTGAAGTTCGCCATCGCGACGGCACGCGACCATGAGATTCTCATCGTCGACGAAGCGCTTGCGGTCGGTGACAAGGACTTCCGTCAGCGCAGCGAGGCCCGCATCCGCGAAATCCGCGACAATGCCGGCACGGTGTTCCTCGTGAGCCACTCGATGAAGTCGATCCGCGACACCTGCAACCGTGTCATCTGGATCAACAAGGGCGTGCTCGAGATGGATGGCGATCCGGACGACGTCATCACCGCTTACGAAGCCGGCAAGTAACCAACGCTCAGCAGGAGTTCTCCAGGTCATTGGTGGTGTTGGCCTTGCGCTGATTCGGATCAGGGGTCGTGTCTGTCGCCGGATCTGTCGGCGCATCGGTGGTCGCCGTGGGATCGGGCGCCTCGGATTCTTCGGACTTCTTGATCGCGTCGGCGATCAACTTCTTGATCTGGACGAAGTCGGGCGTGACCGTGGACACCTCGGGCGGAACCAGCGACACCGTCGCGATCTTTTCCTTGCGGGACTTGAGCGCCAGATCCGCGAATTTGCCGAGCTCGGCCTGTGGGACGGTCGTGCTCAGCAACTGTTGTCCGGACGCCAGGATCTTGGTCGCATTGAACAACACGGTCTGCGGACTGAGCTCGTGCAGCATGGCGCTCATCAGGCACTTCTGCCGCGCCATACGCGAGTAGTCGTCGGACTGCACCCGGCTCCGCGCATACCAGAGCGCCTGGGTGCCGGTGAGCTTCTGATCGCCGGGCTCGATGTACTTGTTGACATAGAAGTCGTCGTGGCCGAACATCGCGATCCGGGACTTGACGTCGACCTGCACGCCGCCGACGGCGTCGACGAGGGAACGGAATCCCTTCATGTTGATCATGATGTAGTAGTTGATCTTTAGGCCGGTCACGCCGCTGATCGCGTCGATCTGCGCACTAAGGCCCGGGTCCTTGCTCCCCGGATAGAGGTCCTTGCGGTTGGCCGCATACGCATGGACGGCGTTGAGCAGGCATTCGCTGCCGCAGTTGAAGCCGTTGGGATAGACCGTGTGCATCGGCGAATCGTCGGGGAACGGAACGTTCTGGAGGTTGCGCGGCAAGGAGATCAGAACGGTCTTGCCGGTGCTGCCGTCGACGCTCGCGACGGTCATCGAGTCGGGGCGGACACCCGTTCGGCCCTTGCCGGAGTCGCTGCCCAACAAAAGGATGTTGTAGCGGCCCTCGAGTGGCGTCGACTTCTTGGTCTCCTTGAAGACCTCCTTGACGACCTTGCGCTGGACGTGGATCACTTGCGATGCGTAGGCCGTCGAACCGACCGCCGACGCAATGATCGCGAGGTTGAGCCCCGTCAGCACCGCGGCGCGCATGAAGTTGAGCTTGAACGGCGAAGCGAGCCGCCACGCGTCGAGGAAGAGCAGGATCCACAGGACCGCGATCGAGATGATCGCCGCGCGCGCGATGAAGAGCGCGTCGGTGTCGGTGAGGAGATTGAGGATCTGCTTGCGGTCGATTCGCGCGGTGAAGGCGAGGTAGCCGACCCCGCCGAGCAGCGCAACCCACAGGGTCAGCGCGATGCGGCCGATCCATTTGTTGCCTACGGCGATCTGGGCCGAACCGGGCACGACGACCGTCATCAGGCACAGGATCAGGGCACGACGGAAGCGCACCCGCGGCGAATCAAGCAGGTGATCCGAATAGCCGCGACCCAAAATACTCGCGCGATGCGACATCTTCCCTCACAATCGTGGCGCCCCTCACGATGGTGCGGCCGACAACAATCCAGTATCGCCGACAACGACCCTCAACAGGAAATCAGGTTCTCGATCCTTGGAATGCGTCGGCTCAGCAACTCGCATTCAGGTCGTCCGAGGCATTGGCCTTGCGCGGGTCCTTGGCGTTGGCATCCGCGGTGGGATCGGCCTTCGGCAATGACGCTTCCAGGATCCCGCCGTCGACCGTTGATTTGCCCTCGGCCTTGGCGATCGCCTTGTTGATCATTCGGCGGACCTTGTCGAAGTCGGGGTTGCCGGTGTAGATCACCGGGGGCACGAGCGAGACGCTCGAAACCTTCTCGTTTCGGGCCTTCAGCGCCAGGTCCATGAAGACATCCAGGTCCTTCTGCGGGACATTGGTGCTCAGCAGCGCCTTGCTCGAGTCGGCGATCTTCTCGACGTTGAAGAGGACCTTCTTGGGGCTGAGCTGGTGCAGCATCGCGTTCATGACGCATTTCTGCCGGCCCATACGCGAGAAGTCATCGTTCTGGACGCGGCTGCGTGCATACCAAAGCGTCTCGCCGCCGGTGAGCATCCGGTCGCCGGCCTCGATGTAGCCGCGGACGGGCGATCCGATGCCGCCGATCGCGGTACGTTCGCGCACGTTGATGCGCACGCCGCCGACGGCGTCGACGAGCTTGGAGAAGCCGTGCATGTTGACCATGGCGTAGTAGTTGATCTTGAGGCCGGTGATCTCCTCGATCGCGCCTTCGGTCGCCTCGATGCCCGGTTGCTTGCTGCCGAACAGGTTGGCGTGGTCGTTTGCCCAGGTGTTGATGGCGTTGAGGTAGCAACCGTCGCAGTTGAAGCCGTTGGGGAATTCCTTGCGCATCACCGAGCCCTTGGGGAACGGCACGTTCTGCAGGTTGCGCGGCAGGCCGATCAGCACGGTTCGCCCTGTCGCCCGGTCAATGCTTGCCAGCGTCATCGAGTCGGGACGCAGACCGCTGCGGTCGGCCCCGGAGTCGCCGCCGAGGAGAAGGATGTTGTAGCGGCCGTCAACCGGCTTGGAGACCGTGTCTGCGGCGAAGACCGTGCCGATGAACTGCTTCTGCACGGCGATGATGTGGGCGCCGAAGATCATCGTGCCGGCGGTGACGAAGCACAACACGGCATTGATGCCGGTCATCGCGAGACGATGGTTGCGGGCCAGCTTGCGCGGCGAACCGAGCCGCCAGGCATCGATCAGCAGGGCGACCCAGGTGATCGCGCCGAAAATGAGGAACCAACGACCCAGAGTCATCAGGAACGAGTTGGTCATGATCGAGAACAAACCGGTCCTGGACGTCATCGCCAGGAAGATGAGGATCGCAACGGAGGCAAGGACCACGAGCCATACGCGAATGGCGAGACGGCCGATCTTCTTGTTGCCCATGACGAGCTGCGCGGACCCGGGCATCACCAGGGTCATCAAGGTCAGGGTCAGCGCGCGCCGAAACTGGATCTTGTCCGATTCGGCGGCCGGGCGAGAGTAGGTGCCGCCCATGACACTCAAGCGTTCGTAAGACATGTGGTCCTCACGTGGGACTGTTCTGGGGAAGGGTGCTGAGTTCGTGTTCAGTATTCCGCCAACCCTCAAGGTCTACTTGAGGGCGCGCCGAAGAAGCCGGCGAAATTTCAGGCCCGGTTGAGGGAGTGGCTGGCAAGCATCAGGTAGCGTTCTGACATGCCCGAGCAGAGTTCCGAAGACCAGTACGGCTGGCTTTACGGCGAAGACAGAACGCCGCGCAAGGCCACGCAGGTCTCCGACGATCTGCCGCCTCCCAACCTGCCTCCGCCGGGCAGCAACAGGGGCGGAAGCAGGCCCCCGAAGGGCCCCCGGAAGCGCAAGCCGATCCGCAGGATCATCTTCTTTGTCCTCGTCCTCTGGATCATCTTCCTCATCGCCGTGCCCGTATGGGCCTGGGGACGCATCGCCAAGGTCGACGCCGAACCCACGACTGCCCGGCCCAACGACCAGCTCGGCACCAACTACCTGCTCGTGGGTTCGGACAGCCGCCGCGGGCTGACCAAGGAACAGCAAGAGGAGCTCTCCACCGGAGGAGACAGCGGCGGCCGCGGCCGCACCGACACGATCATGATCATGCACGTCGGCAAGGGCCCGACCTTGTTGATGTCGATCCCTCGCGACTCGCTCGTCCCGATCAAGGGCTACGGCACCACCAAGATCAACGCGGCCTACACCTACGGCGGAGCGAAGCTCCTGGTCTCGACTCTCGAGGACAACACCGGTCTTCGCATCGACAACTATGTCGAGGTCGGCTTCGGCGGACTCGTCAACGTCGTCGACTCCGTCGGAGGGGTGGAGATCTGCCCCACGACAGACATCAAGGACAAGGACGCCGGCCTCGACATCAAGAAGGGGTGCCAGCAGGCTGACGGCAAGACGGCACTCGGCTTCTCCCGTTCACGCCACACGTACTCGACCCAGGACATCCAGCGCGTCCAGAGCCAGCGTGAGGTCCTCGGCGCCATCGCCAACAAGGTGAAGTCGCCGTGGACCGTCCTCAATCCACTCCGCTACCAGCGGGCAGCGGCCGGCGCCTCGGGGTCCTTGCAGATCGGCGAGAACGTCAATCCGGTCGACCTGGGCCGCTTTGCCCTCAACCTGTCCTCGGCGATGTCGGGCGGCGGACTCAACTGCACGATCCCGCTGCGGGACTTCGCCGTCCACTGGGACTCCGTGCGCGCGCTCAAGATGCTGGCGTTCGTCAAGAACGACGAGACCGACAAGATCGGCGACCTCTGCACCAAGGACGGGCTGCCCAAGAAATAGCCGGGACGTCATCCCCCGACCTGACGCACGTCCGGGATGACGTTTGCTACAGGTCGGACTGGATGCCGGCGAGGAGCTGGCGGCCCATCACGATCCGCTGCACCTGGTTGGTGCCCTCGTAGATCTGGGTGATCTTGGCGTCGCGCATCATCCGCTCGACCGGGTAGTCGCGGGTGAACCCGTAGCCGCCGAGCAGCTGGACGGCATCGGTGGTGACCTGCATGGCGGTGTCGGAGGCGAAGGCCTTGGCGGCCGCGCCGAAGAACGTCAGGTCCTTGTCGTTGCGTTCGGAGCGACCGGCGGCGGCGTATGTCAGCTGGCGCGCGGCTTCGATCTTCATACCCATATCGGCGATCATGAACTCGATGCCCTGGAATTCGGAGATGGCCTTGCCGAACTGCTTGCGTTCCTTGATGTAGCCGAGGGCGTAGTCGAGCGCGCCTTGGGCGACGCCGACGGCCTGGGCGGCGATCGTCACGCGGGTGTGGTCGAGGGTCTTCATCGCGGTGGAGAAGCCGGTTCCTTCGGCGCCGATGATGCGGTCGCCGGGAATGCGGACGTTGTCGAAGTAGACCTCACGGGTGGGCGAGCCCTTGATACCGAGCTTCTTCTCCGGGGCGCCGAAGGACACGCCTTCGTCGGACTTCTCGACGACGAACGCGGAGATGCCTTTGCTGCGCTTGTCCGGATCAGTGACCGCGAGGACGGTGTAATACTCCGAGACGCCGGCGTTGGTGATCCAGCGCTTGACGCCGTTGATGACCCAGTCGTCGCCGTCGCGCACGGCACGGGTCTTCTGGTTGGCCGCATCGCTGCCGGCGTCGGGCTCGGACAGGCAGTAGGAGAATCCACCTTCGCCGGCGGCGAGCTTGGAGAGGTACTTCTGCTTGATCTCTTCGCCGCCGCTGATCTGGACCGGGAGCGAGCCGAGCTTGTTGACCGCGGGGATCAGCGAGCTCGAGACACAAGCGCGGGCGACTTCCTCGATGACGAGGACCGTGGCGAGCGCGTCGGCTCCGGCTCCGCCGTACTGCTCCGGCACGTGGGGTGCGTGGAAGTCGGCGGCCAACAAGGCGGCGGCGGCTTCCTCGGGGAAGCGCGCGTTTTCGTCGACATCGGCGGCGAACGGCGCGACCTTCGCATCACAGACCGCCCGTACGGCCTCGCGGATTGCCTGGTGTTCTTCGGACAGTGCGAACAACTCGGTCACGGAAATACTCCTGGAAAACTAGGGCGACCTAGCAATTCTAGGGTGTTGCGCACGTCACCAAGGGGTCGGGCTCGTCATACGCTGACCGTATGCGCAGTGAGATATCCACCGTCGACGAACTCCATGAAGTCCTCGGCCAGCCGTTGGAACGAGTCCTCAGGAAGGATCGGGCGACCCTCGCGCCGGAGCAGATGGCCTGGCTCAGGGAGTCACCGTTCTGCCTGTTGGGGACTTCGGCGGCCGACGGCACCTGCGACGTGTCGCCCAAGGGGGATCCCGCCGGCTTCGTCCACGTGATCGACGCTGCGACGATCGCGATCCCCGAACGGCCGGGCAACAAACGCGCCGACGGCTACCGCAACATCCTCGAGAATCCCCATGTGGGCCTGCTCTTCATGGTTCCCGGTCGCGGTGACACGCTGCGCATAAATGGTCGCGCCACGATCCTGGCCGACGCACCCTATTTCGACGAGCTCGTCGTCAAGACCCATCGCCCGCAACTGGTCGTCGAGGTCGCGATCGATCAGATCTTCTTCCACTGTGCCAAAGCGTTCCTGCGGTCATCGTTGTGGAAGCCCGAGTCGTGGCATCCCGAGCGCGTCCCCTCGCGGGCGGCGATCGCCAAGGCGCTGGAACGCCCGGACGACTCGATCGAGGAGCTCGAGGCCTACTACGGCAAGGCCTACTCCGAGGGGTTGTATTGAGCGCCAACGCGGCAATGCGGATCCATGACGCCAGGAACCAGTTCGACCGTTCAGGCGTGCACCTCAACACCGCAACGGCCGGCTTACCCCCGAACGCCAGCTGGGAGTCCTTGCAACGGGCCCTGACCAGTTGGCGGTCCGGCACCGCGAATGCGGCTGCCTACGACGAACCGCTGGAGTTGTCGCGGCGCCTGTTTGCCGACATGGTGAATGTCGATCCGGGTCGGGTCGCCGTCGGCAGCCAGGCATCAGCCTGTGTCGGCGTCGTTGCTGCCGCCCTACCCGACGATGCGCAGGTGTTGACAGCTGAAGGCGACTTCACCAGCCTCCTCTTCCCGCTACTGGCCCACAGCGGCCGCGGCATAAAGGTGCAGGAAGTGCCGCTCGAGCGGATGGCAGCGACCATAAACGACAACACCGCTCTTGTTGCACTCTCTGCCGTTCAGTCCAGTGATGGCCGTGTCGCCGACCTCGACGGCATCGAGCGCGCTTGCGCCCGGACGGAAACCAGAGTTCTCCTCGACGCGACGCAGGCCGCAGGCTGGCTCCCGCTGGACGCCAACCGCTACGCCTACGTCATCGCCAGCGGTTACAAATGGCTGCTCGCGGCCCGCGGAACGGCGTTCTTCACCATGGCGCCCGAACTGATGGCCGACATGGTCCCCCTTGCCGCCGGTTGGTACGCGGGGACCGATCCCTGGGCCAGCATCTACGGCAGTCCTCTGCGGTTGGCGGCAGACGCGAAACGCTTCGACGTGTCCCCCGTCTGGCACAGCTGGGTCACTCAGGCACCGGCACTGCAGTTGATTCAAGCGGTGGGGGTGCCGGCTATCCACGCCAACAACCTTGCCCTCGCGCACCAGTTCTGCGAAGGCGTGGGAATCCCAAAGGTTGATTCGGCCATCGTGTCGATGGGCGTGCGACCTGAGGCTTCTCAACGCCTGAAGAAAGCCGGTATCTCGGCAGCCATGCGCGCCGGACGTCTGCGGCTGTCGTTCCATCTTTCCACCACCGAGGACGACGTGGAGTGCGCCATCGAGGCCCTCCGCGGCCACATCCTGACACCCGACTAGCGGAATCCCGCGTTCTTGGGTGGGTTGCGCACCTTTTCGCCTTTGGCGCGGGCCGAGTCGGCGAGCTTGGCCTGGAACTCGATCATCTTCTTGGTGAGGACTTCGTCGCCGGCGGCGAGTATGCGGGCCGCCAGCAGTCCTGCGTTGCGGGCATTGCCGATCGACACGGTCGCGACGGGGACTCCGGCCGGCATCTGCACGATCGACAACAGCGAATCCATGCCGTCCAGGTATTCGAGCGGCACCGGGACGCCGATGACCGGCAGAGGGGTGACGGCGGCGAGCATTCCCGGCAGGTGTGCCGCTCCCCCGGCACCGGCGATGATCACCTTGAGGCCGCGTGTATGGGCCTCACGGCCATAGGCCAGCATCTCGTCGGGCATACGGTGCGCGGAGACGACGTCGGCCTCGTAGGAGATGCCGAACTCGGTGAGGGCCGTTGCCGCATCCTCCATGGTCGGCCAGTCCGAGTCCGAGCCCATCACGATGCCCACCAGTGGCTGTTCGGTCATCTCATCAGTCCTTCGCGAGCAGAGTCTTGCCGGTTTCGAAGAGTTGTGCGGCGCGACGGGCACTGTGCTGGACGGCGGCGAGATCATCGCCGACAGCCGTCACATGGCCGACTTTGCGGCCGCTCTTCACATCTTTGCCATACAGGTGGACCTTCACAACAGGTTCCGCTCTCAGCACAATTTCGGTTTGGGCCACAAGGTCGTAGACACTCCCACCGAGGATGTTGACCATGACGGCCCACGGCTGGCGCGACTCGGTCGGACCCAGCGGCAAGTCCAGCACCGCGCGGATGTGGTTCTCGAACTGGCTCGTATGGGCGCCGTCGATCGTCCAGTGACCGGTGTTGTGCGGACGCATCGCGAGCTCGTTGACGAGGATCCGGCCGTCGCGGGTCTCGAAAAGCTCAACCGCGAGGATGCCGGTGACGTCGAGTTCCCGGGCGACAGCTGCCGCGATGTCCCGGGCCGCCTCGTCCAGGCGCGCGTCCAGGTCGGGAGCCGGTGCGGTGACCTCCTTGCAGACGCCGTCGACCTGGCGGGACTCGACCACCGGGTAGGCGCGCGTTTCACCCGACGGCGACCGTGCGACCAGGGCCGAGAGCTCGCGGACGAAGTCGACCTTCTCCTCGGCGATCAGCGGGCGCCCGGAGGCGAAGGCCTCATCGGCGTCGTCGGCAGAAGCAACGATCCATACGCCCTTGCCGTCATAGCCCCCGCGGGTGGTCTTGAGGACGACCGGATAGCCGCCGATCGATGCGGCGAAGGCGTCGAGGTCGGCCGGTGACGTGATGGGAGCGTTGCGGGGGGAGGGGATGTCCAGCTCTGCGAGGCGAGTCCGCATTTCGGCCTTGTCCTGGGCAAAGAGCAAGGCATGCGGGCCGGGCCGGGGGGTATGGCCTTCGGACTGCAGCGTCGCCAGGTGCTCGGGAGGGACGTGCTCGTGGTCGAACGTGACGACCGGGGCGTCCGCGACGGCCCGGCGCAGTGTGTCGAGATCGGTGTAGTCGCCGACGAGTTGATCGTTGATGACCTGGGCCGCCGACACGTCGGGGCTCTCGGCAAGGAGGCGTATGTGCACGCCGAGACCG
>JALYQD010000049.1 GCA_030856025.1 Actinomycetota bacterium | reverse complement strand
GTAGTCGAGAGAGGCCCGCACATCGGTGATCGGACCTTCACCACCGGCTTCGGCCGCGGTCAGCATGACGTCTTGTTCGAGCACGTACCAGCCGTCGTATCCAGCCTCGTCCAACGCACCGATCATCGACGTGAGGTCTACGCTTCCGGTGCCGAGCACGCAGAACAGTCCGGACGAGACCGCTTCGGAGAAGGTGAGCTCCTTGGCGAGGAACTTCGCCGCGACCGCGCCGTCGACGTCCTTGAGGTGCACGTGTTGGACGCGTTGCGGGTTGGCTGCGGTGATCGCGACGGGATCGGCGCCGGCCGCGACGAGGTGGCCGGTGTCGATGCACAGCCCGATGTGCGAACCGATGAGGATCCGCGAGACGTCATCGGCGTTTTCGACCATCGTGCCGATGTGCGGGTGGACGACCGCGATCACTCCGCGGGACTCCGCATGGTCGGCGATGCGATCGAGGTTGTTGAGCATCGTCTTCCACTGCAGCTCGTCCAGGACGGGCCGGTCGTCATAGCCGTCGACACCGGTGATTGCGGCAAGGACGACGACGGGCGCACCGGCGGCGAGGCAATCGTCGATGAACGCATCGATCTCGGGCAGGGGCTCGTGGCCGGCATCATGCAGGAGAACGGGGAGGAAGCCTCCGACCGCATTCAGGTCGAAGCGGGCGAGGAACTCGGCTTTGGCCTCGGGCGAATCGGGGAGAAATCCGGCGGGACCGAACTCGGTGGCCTGCAGTCCGAGCTCCTGCATCTCGGCGAGCACACGCTCGGCCGGCAACTGGATCCCCCAGTCGGGAACTTCACACACTCCCCACGAAATGGGGGCGCCGGCGATCCGGCGGGTGGTCTCGGCGTTGTGGTCCAACGTCATCGGGTGGTCCTCCGTGGTAAGTCATTTGTCGTTACAAACTTGTTACACAGAGTGTGTCTCGCATCACAGGCCGTTGTCAACTGTTTGTCCTGACATATTGACGTATTAACATTCTCGACTAGATTGACCACTATGCAGCCTCATCCGAAAATCACTCTGGACCGGTCCAGCAGGGTGCCGCTGTACTTCCAGGTTGCCGAACAATTCGAACGCGCCATCATCAGCGGGGCGATCGCTCCCGGCGAGAAGATCGACAACGAAATCTCCCTGGCAAACTCCCTGGGTCTGTCGCGGCCGACGATGCGCCAAGCCATTCAGGTGCTTGTCGACAAGGGCATGCTGGTCCGCAAACGCGGGGTCGGGACCCAGGTCGTCCACGGGAAGATCAGCCGCTCGGTCGAGCTGACGAGCCTTTTCGACGACCTCAGCGCCGCCGGGCAGAAGCCCCGCAGCGACGTCCTCGCGCTGGAGCGCATACCGGCCACCGAGGTGGTCGCCCAGGAGCTGCAGCTCGCGATCGGCGATCGGGTGTGGTCCCTCGAACGGCTGCGCTTTGTCGGCGAAGAACCTCTCGCGCTCATGCACAACTTTCTTCCCACCGACGTCATCGATCTGAGCGAAGTCGACCTTGCGAAGACCGGGCTCTACGCGTCACTTCGCCAAAGCGGAATCCTGATGCGCGTCGCCCGCCAGCGCATCGGCGCACGGCGGGCCGATGCGGTCGAAGCCCGGCTGCTCAGCGAGAAGCGCGGGGCCCCGCTGCTCACGATGCAGCGCACGACCTACGACAACGCGGGACGGGCCATCGAGTTCGGTCAGCATGCCTATCGCGCGGACATGTATGCCTTCGAGGCCACCCTTGTCGACCGGTAGCTAGACCGACTCTGCTTCGCCCTTGATGCGTGCGAGGGTCTTGTTCATGCCCTCGATGAGCTCGACGTCATGACTCTCGATGCCGCCGAGCGCCACCGCGGCGGTGACCTTGGAGGCAAGGCTGCGCCGTCCGCCTTTCAGATCACGGCGTTCGGTCAGCTTGGTGCCCGTGGTAGTGGGCTCCAGCTCATAGGTCCACTGGGCCGAGGAGCCGTGAACGAAGAACGAGATCCTCTTCTCCGGTTCGAACACGGTGACCTTGCTCGAGGTCGGCCAGACGAAACCCTTGCGCTTGTTGAGGTTGATGCTGCGGGTTCCGAGTCCGATCTGGCTCCCGGTGAACTTCTGGAAGACGAGTTCGGGACTCCAGTCGGTCATACGCCTGAGGTCGGACACGATGCCCCACACTGTCGCGGGCGTCGCCAGAATCTCGATGCTGGTCTCCAGCGGGGCGACCTTGGCCGCCACGTCAGGCCTCGACTTCGCTCTTGATACGGACGAGGGTCTTCTTGATGCCTCGTTCCAGGGCGGCTTCGAAGTTGTCAGTGCCTCCCATGGCACGCTTCGTCAGGAAGTTCGACGGTCCGGAGACGCCGTGGGGAGCCTTGCGGCTCTCGGTCAGCTTGGTCCCGGTCGCGGTCTCCTCGAGTTCGTACGCCCAGATGGTGCGGTTTTCGACGATCCGGAAGGCCAGCCTCTTGCTGTGGTCGAAGTCGACGACCTTGGCATTGGTCGGCCAGTGCACCTTGCCGGCCCTGTTGATGTTGAGGGTGCGTGTGCCCTTCCTGACTTCACGGCCGAAGATAAACATCTTGCGGCACTGCGGGCTCCACTCCCCCATACGCTTCAGGTCGCTGACGACTTCCCAGACCTCTGCCGGCGTGGCGTCGATCTCGACGCTGGATTCGATGACTTTCCTGTTCATGGGTGTCCTTGACCTGTCGAGGATGCTGCGGGTGGCAAAGCGAGGAGGTTGTGGTTGCGCGCGTTGAGCCATTCGACCAACCAGTCCCCGACCTTCGGGTGATTGAGGAGGGCGAAGTGGTTGGCGCTCGGGATGTATTCGAAGCGGGCGCCTTCGACGATGGGACCGGTGCGTCCCATGCCCGAGGCCGAGGAGAAGTGGACGAGCAGGTCGCCGAGCACGGCGCTGAACGGGTGGTACTTGGTTGCGCCGAGGGTCGAGCCGACGAAATGGTATTCGGCGTGCGCCAGTGGCGCCGCGGCGATGCGGTCGAGGCCCCACTGCGATGTGAGGTCCTGCCCTTCCCATTCGTCCTGGCTGATGTAGCCGTGACGCAGATCGACGATGCCGGGCGATCGGCTCTCGAGGATCGCGCTGAGCGGCGTCGTCACCGGCCAGAAGCGTAGGAGCCGGGAGCCGAGGTGGGCGACCTTCTCCAAATTGGCGCCCGTATGCGGGGTGCCGAGGCAGATGATGTCCTTGACCAGCTGCGGCCAGACTTCGCCCGCCGCCGTGGCGTAGTTGGTGGCGGCCCGCACCACGAGTCCGCCCATCGAGTGGCCGACGAGGGTCACGCGCGTCACCGACACCGGCCAGGCATCGATCAGCTGGCGGACGAGCGCGTCGAGGTGCTTGCCGTTTTCGGAGACGTGGAGGCCGGTGTTGTAGCGCACCAGGACAGGGGTGCCGTCGGTCTCGGCGGCGATCCGGTCGACATACGTCGAACCGAGGATCTTCTCGCGCTGGTACCAGGACTCGTCGTTCTCACACAGTCCGTGCACGAAGATGACGAGATGGCTGCCGCCGTCGAGGTAGGCCTGTTTGATCGGGAACGGCGTCGCCACGATGTCTTCGCCGTCCTTGCGGACCGCCATCTTGATGGCTTGCGGGTCGTCGAGCATACGGAGCTCGTCGCCGATGAGTCCGTTGACCGCCGCGATGATCTGGCGGCCGCCGCGATTGGATTCGATCGGTCGGCCCACGCCGTGCGACGACAAGGCGCGTACGGATCCGCTGGAAACGCGCAGTATGCCCGAAATCGCTCCGTAGACAGACGTGACGACCGCGTCGTGGAGCGACTCGGGCATACGTCCGCCGACGAAACGGGTGGCGCTGAAAGCTCGTTTGGACACTGCGCGATGAATGTCGCGCGCCGTCCCCACGATCAGTCGGTCACCGTAGTCGAGGGCCAGTGCGGCGACATCTGTGGTGCGCGCGGGCTCGGCAGTCATGAGTACATACTGCCGGTATCCCAACCCAAATGAAACCTCAGCGGCGCGAGTCCTTGGTCACGCCTTGGTGGAGTCGGCGCTCTCTTCGACTTCGGCGTCTTCTGCCGGGGCGTCCTCGATCGCGGTGTCAACGGTTTCGAGTGCGCCTTCCTCGGCAAACGTCCCATCGGCCTGCAGCTTGGCGAGCTCGATGACGTTGCCTGACTTGTCGACGACCTTGGCCGATTCGACGAGCGAGGCGAGTGCCTTGCCGCGCACGACTTCACCCATGAGCTCGGGCACGTGGTTGTGCTCCATCGCGTGCTGGATGTAGGCCTGCGGTTCCTGGCCGGACTGCTGGGCGCGACGCAGGATGTGCTGGGTCAGCTCGGCATCGTCGACGCCGATTTCTTCGGTGCTGGCGACTTCGTCGAGCACGAATTGGGCGATGAGCGAGTCACGGACGCGCTTCTCCAGGTCGGCATCGAATTCGTCGATGGTCTGCTTTTCGGTGTCGAGGTACTGCTCGAACGTCAGTCCGGCATAGCCGAGCTGCTGCTGGATCTGTTCGCGGCGGGCGGTGATCTCGTCGCCGACTGCGCCTTCGGGGAGCGGTGCGTCGACCTGGTCGATGATCTGCTCGAGGACGGCGTCGCGGGCTTCGCCGGCCTGCTCGATGCGCTTGCCGCGGGTCACGCGCTCGGTGACGTCGGCGCGAAGCTCGGCGACGGTGTCGAACTCCGAAGCGGTCTGCGCGAACTCGTCATCGAGCTCCGGGAGCTGCTGCTCCTTGACCTCGGTGACCTTGACCTCGACCTCGACGTCTTCGCCGGCTAGCTCGCCGCCGACGAGCTTGGTCGTGAAGGTCTTGGACTCGCCGGCCTTGAGACCGGTGACGGCTTCGTCGAGGCCCTCGAGCATGAGCGCCTTGCCGATTTCATACGGCATGGCTTCGGCCTGGGCGGCTTCGATCTTCTCGCCGTCCTTGGAGGCCGACAGGTCGATGGTGACGAAGTCGCCCTCGACGGCGGCACGCTCGACCTCGTTGAAGGTCGCGAAGCGCTCGCGCAGGGCGACGAGCTGCTCGTCGATGTCCTCGTCGGTGACGACGGCGTCTTCGACGGTCACTTCGATCTTGCTGACGTCAGGGAGGGTGATCTCGGGGCGCACGTCGATCTCGGCGGTGATCTCGATGTCTTCGCCGTCGACGAACTTGGTGAGGTCGATCTCGGGCTGGCTCATCGGCTGGATCTTGGTCTCGTCGATCGCCTGTCCATACCAGGTCGGCAGGGCGCTGTTGATGGCCTCGTCGAGGACCGCGGTGCGGCCGACACGCTGGTCGACGATGGCTGCGGGGACTTTGCCCTTGCGGAAGCCGGGGATCGTGATTTGCGAACCAATGGTCTTGTATGCGGCGTCAAGACTGGGCTTGAATTCCTCAAAAGGCACCTGGATGGTGAGCTTGACTCTCGTCGGGCTCAGGTTCTCAGTGGTGCTTTTCACGTGGGTGACTCCTGCGTAGGTCTCGATACTTGGCAATTGGGGTGCTGCGGCCGACGTGCTGGTGGCAAAAACAGCGACGTATCAGTCTCTCATGGTGTCAAAAACGGCGGTCGAGGAGTCTGTGATCAGTCAGGCGTTGGCGGCGTGGCGGACCGGTTCGACGCGCGCCGTACCGGACCGAACCGCCCAGGACGCCAGCCGATGGGAGCCGGCCGAGGAGTCGCGGCGGTCACTGGTGGCATACCAGTCCATCCGCACGTGCGCCCTTGTCACGTTCAGCACCGAGTAGCCGTGGTCGTCGAGGTTGACGAAGCGGACGTGGGGATTCTCGCCCTGGATCGCGGCCTCCAGGGAGAGCGAGACGGTCCGCGGGCGTGCCCCGATGAAGTCGTCCACGTTGTTGCTCGTGATCGAGCTGCAGACGAACTCGGTGGCCACCGACGACTCGGCCGGGCCCGCGGGCACGTCATTGGCCCAGGCCGTATGCACGTCGCCGGTCAGGAACACCACGTCATCGATGGACTCGGACACCAGATGATCGAGCAGCCGGCGCCGGTCGGCGGTATATCCATCCCACCCGTCGGTGTTGGGCGCCGACGCCTTGAGCGGGGTGAAGCTCACCGTCTGGCCGAGAGCGAACTCCTCGACCGCCGGCCGGGGCGGCAGCAACACAGGCGCGATCATCACCGGATTGCCGATGAGCTTCCACCGAGTGGGTGTCGCCGACAGGTTGTCGGTCAACCAGTCGAGCTGCGCGGTCCCGGTGATGGAGCGGGACCCGTCATCGATGCCCGGATCGCCCGGCGTGACCCGGTCGGTGCGGTAACTCCGCAGGTCGAGCATCGACAGGTCCACGAGCTGCCCGAACTGGAGCCGCCGGTAGATCCGCTCGCCGTCTCCCGACACGGCCGTACCCGAGATCCGCACCGGCATCCATTCGTCGTAAGCCTGTTGGGCCGCCCGCTTGCGTCGGGCGTAGGGGCCTTCGCGTCTTGACTGGTGCTCGAAGGCGCCCTTCGACCAGTTGCCGTCGGCGACCTCGTGGTCGTCCCAGGTGACGATGAACGGCACCGCGGCATGCAGCGCCTGGAGGTCGGCGTCGGTCTTGTACTGGGCGTGGCGCTCGCGGTAGTCGCGCAAGCTCACGATCTCACGCGCCGGCACATGCTCGCGGATCACGTCGTTGTGGTGACCGCAGGAATACTTGCCCGGTTCGTACTCGTACAGGTAGTCGCCCAGGTGGATCACCGCGTCGAGGTCTCCGCGAGCGGCGAGGTGGCGGTAGGCGCTGAAGTAGCCCGCTTCCCAGTTCGCGCACGACACGACGCCGAAACGCATCTGCTCGGGGTTGCTGTCGGGGGCAGGGGCTGTACGTGTGCGACCCACCGGCGAGTGGTCCGTGCCATAGGCAAATCGGTAGAAGTAGCTCGTCGCCGGCTCGAGCCCGGTGGCATCGAGCTTGATCGTGTGGTCCCGGCTCGCATCGGTCTTGACCTCTCCGGACTGGACGACCTGGGTGAAGTCAGCGTCCGTGGCAACTTCCCAGCCGACGGTGACCGGTCCGCCCTGGCCCGAACCCGGTTGGGCATACGGCACCGGCGTGACCCGCGTCCAGAGCACTACGGCGTTGGGAAGCGGGTCGCCCGACGCGACGCCGTGCGCGAACGCCGTGGTGCCGGCGGCGGGGGCCGAGGTTGGCAGTGCCGCCGGACCGAGAACGCCGAGCGTTGCGGCGATACCGAGGCTGCCGGCCAGGAACCGGCGGCGATCCAGAAAGTCAGCTACTGCGCTGGTCTTCACGCACCCATTGGCGCAGGTCAGCGCAGACTATTGCCCCGGTCGAGGGTGAACGTCACCTGACGATTGGCCGTACGTCCGGTGTCTGGGTATGACCACAAAAAACCCGCCCAGAGACCAGGCGGGTTTCCGATGTCCTGAGACATCACATGTGTCGGGATGACAGGATTTGAACCTGCGACCCTCCGCTCCCAAAGCGGATGCGCTACCAAGCTGCGCTACATCCCGGTGCAGCCAAGGCAGTCTAGTGGACACTGACCCTGTGACCCCAATCCGGTATGACGCGCTTGCCGCGTTGCTCCAAAATCGCGCTCCCGCATGCGGCGACACGAAGGTCATTGCCGTCGACGGGCCGAGTGGCGCGGGCAAGACCGAATTCGCGAATGCCCTCGCTGCCGACCTCGACGCGCCGGTCCTGCACCTCGAGGACGTCTATCCCGGGTGGTCGGGCCTGGCCGAGACTCCCGGGCTGATCGTGAAGGGTGTTTTGGAGCCCCTCACGGTCGGTGAGATCGGCAAGGTCGCGCGCTGGGACTGGGAGCATGAGCACGCGGGCGAGACCATTCACGTCACGCCCACTCCCCTGCTGATCCTCGAGGGCGTCGGCAGCGGCGCGCAGGTGTGTCGTCCCTACCTCAGCCTGATCGTCTGGCTCGACGCCCCGGCCTCGATACGCAAAGAGCGCGCGCTCTCGCGGGACGGCGACGTGTACGCCCCGTTCTGGGACATGTGGGCCGAGCAGGAGCGGCGGTTGTTCGAGGCCGACGGCACGCGCGCCGTGGCCGAGGTGGTTGTCGACACGGGCAGAGACGGCATACTGGACCCCACAAGGCCGTAACGCGAGAAGAAGTTCAATGAGGAGCAAGCAATGGCTGAATCGGGCAAAGCAGACGACCTCAAGAAGAAGTTCGCCGAAGCACTTGGCGCCAAGAGGTCCAACGACACCGACCCCAACGCGGCGGGAGAGAAGGGCCCCGGACACGCACACGACGTGCATGGCCAGGCCGACCACAAGCGGGTCTTCCGTCGTAAGAGCGGCTGATTCCCGACTCGGATTCGTGACTGCCACGCAGTTGTGAGAACATAAATGCCGTTGCCGACAGGCAGCACGCGGACGTAACTCAATTGGCTAGAGTCTCTGCCTTCCAAGCAGAATGTTGCGAGTTCGAGTCTCGTCGTCCGCTCCGTACGAAAGATGATGCATTCAGCCCCCTATCGGGACGGGATGCATCATTTTTCGTTGGCCGCCGGTTCGGTCGAGCCAACACTCGAATTGCAGATGCGGAGGCCTTGGCCCTGCAGAACCGCGATTGATGTCCTAGAGTCGTATGCATGGCGCACATACGGATCTCTGATGCGGCGAAGTTCCTCGGGGTCAGTGATGACACCGTGCGCCGGTGGGTCGCCGCCGGCACACTCGGCGCCGTGACCGATGACGCCGGTCGTATGGCCGTCGAGGGCAAGGTGCTGGCCGCCTTCGCCCGCGACCAGGCCAGGACCGTTCCCGAACCCACCGGGGTGTCGAGCTCGGCTCGCAACCGGTTCGTCGGCCTCGTCACGGACGTGAAGTCCGACAGCGTCATGTCCCAGGTCGAGATGCAGTGCGGGCCGTTCCGCGTCGTCTCCCTCATGAGCAGCGAATCGGTCCGTGACCTCAAGCTCGAGCCCGGTTCGGTAGCCGTGGCCGTCATCAAGTCGACGACTGTCATCGTCGAAACCCTCGAAGGAGCAAAATGAAACGCCTGACCTCAATCCTCGCCGCGGCCCTGTTGCTGGGCTCCCTGGCCGCCTGCAGCGATGACAAGGTCGCGGCAAAGGCCGAGCCCAGGACCTTGACGGTGTTCGCTGCCGCATCCCTGAAGGGGACGTTCACCGATATCGGCAAGGAATTCGAAGCCGGGCACGAGGGCGTCACGGTCGAGTTCAGCTTCGCCGGCTCATCCGACCTCGTCGCGCAGATCCAGCAGGGCGCTCCCGCCGACGTGTTCGCCTCCGCCGACACCAAGAACATGGACAAGGCGGCAGCTGACGGGCTCGTCGCCGCTGCGCCGGTCTATTTCGCCTCGAACACGCTCCAGATCGCCACGCCGCCGGACAATCCGGCCAAGATCAAGACCCTGGCCGACCTGGCCAAGCCCGGCATCAAAGTCGTCCTGTGCGCGCCGGAAGTCCCCTGCGGCTCGGCCGCGAAGACCGTCGAAGACGCCTCGGGCGTCGACATCAAGCCGGTCAGCGAGGAAGCCTCGGTCACCGACGTCCTCAACAAGGTCACGACCGGCGAAGCCGATGCCGGTCTGGTCTACGTGACCGACGTCCTTGGAGCCGGCGACAAGGTCAACGGCATCACGTTCCCCGAATCCTCCGAAGCGGTCAACACCTACCCGATCGCGTCGCTCAAGGGCAGCAAGAATGCCAAGCTCGCTCTCCAGTTCGTCGACCTCGTCACGAGCGGCAAGGGCCAGGACATCCTCGCCGGTGCCGGTTTCGCCCAGCCCTGATCGTGGCGACAGCGCAGAGATACTCGGGCCTGCCGCGATGGGTGTTCGCGCCCGCTGCGGCGGGGGCGCTGTTCATCGTGCTCCCACTCGCGGCCATGGCGACGAGGGTCGAGTGGAGCAATTTCTTCGGCCTCGTGACGTCGGAATCCTCGGTCGCCGCCCTGAAGCTGAGTTTGCGGACCTCGGCGATGAGTACTCTGCTCTGCGTCCTCTTCGGCGTGCCGATGGGGATGGTGCTCGCGCGCACGACGTTTCGCGGCCAATCGCTCGTCAGGTCGTTCGTCCTGCTGCCGCTGGTCCTGCCGCCGGTCGTCGGCGGCATCGCCCTGCTCTACACTTTCGGCCGGAAGGGACTCCTCGGCCATTCGTTCGAAGTCGTGGGCATCAACATCGCGTTCTCGACAACGGCGGTCGTGCTGGCCCAGACCTTCGTGGCACTGCCCTTCCTCGTCGTCAGCCTCGAAGGCACCCTGCGCACTGCAGGGCAACGGTATGAGAGCGTCGCCGCGACCCTCGGCGCCCGGCCGACGACGGTTCTGCGAAGGGTGACGCTGCCGCTGGTCCTGCCTGGCCTCGCCGCGGCCGCCGTCCTGTCCTTCGCCCGTGCGCTCGGCGAATTCGGCGCGACAC
>JALYQD010000046.1 GCA_030856025.1 Actinomycetota bacterium | reverse complement strand
CGGCATGACGGTGTGCGGGAAACAGCCGCGCCGATTCGGCGAGCTGTGTTTGATCGATCTCGAATGACGCCTCGTCCATGGCAAATCCCTTGCTACTCGACTTCATAAAGACGAGGATATCCTCAGGTTTGCCCCGGCAACAGACCTACTGGGCGGTAGTTGTGCGCCATCGTGGGCGCGACAGGGTCAGCGCCGCGCCGCCCTTGTCGGCGAACCGATCACGACCGCCATGATGACGGCAACGGAAATTGCTCCCTTGAAAAGCTTCATGAGTCACTCCCAGACATAGTTGCTTTCGCAACTACAGTACGACATCGACGGATCAGGTCCAACTTCGAAGCAACCCGATCAGGCCTCTGACGTGCGCAAACGTGAGCAGACTCTCGCACGGGGCGAAGAACAGGACCCCGCCGATTTCAGGAACTGGGACCTGATGGGAGAAGATGGTCCGATGGCCTCAATCACCGATCAGCGTTATCTCGTGCGCTATCCGGTGGAATTCGAACCGGCTCCGGACCCTGCTGATTCCCGTTTTGTCTTTTCGCCGCGTGGCCGCGATCAGGTACGCCTGACCGCGACAGACGCGCTTGCCATCCTGAGCAAGGCCACCCGCGACCATGAGGCGCACCTGAGTGCCCGCGCCTGGGCGAACGCCTCCCTCATCGCGCTCCGGTTGATGGCCCGCGGACACCTCGGTTCGCCCGACCAGTCCGAAGTCGGCCAGCTCCACAGCGCAGCCGCAGCACTGCCCTATCCGCCCAAGGAATCCCAGGACCAGGTCTTCGCGTTCCTCAAGTCCCTCGCCGTCGAGGCTCCGGCCGCCGCTCTGACACCGCAGGCACCCGCGTGGGCCGAGACCCGGCAGACGTTCCGCAAGCCCGACCCGGTTTTCAAGTACTTCCTGCGTCTTGAGTTCGGTTCGGCCAAAGACGATCTCGTCGCCACGGCCACGCTCAGCCTCCAGGAAGCCGATGGCTCGTGGGGTGCCGTCGACGTCGCCGACTTGTGGGCCAACGAGAACCACCGCCTCGGCGGCGCCGGCCGGCGTGCCACGCTGCGGATGCTGGAGGGTCTGGAGTCCGTATGGCCGCCCGCGGCCCGACTGAGCCAGGACATCGCCACCGGCAAGGTTGCACTGACCGCCGAAGAGGTTTCGCTGCTCGCCGAGGGACGCACCCGGGCGCGGCTGGCGGCCAACCGGCTCGAGGTCTATTGGCCACGCGACCTCTCCAGCGAACTGGTGTCCAAACCGGTGCTGCGACGCATCGAGGCACCCGGCTCTGACCGGCCGGCGGCATTCGGCTCCGAACAGATGTTTGCCTTCGACTGGAGCATCGCGCTGGGCGGCGACATACTCACCGCCCAGGAGCTCGACGAGCTGGCCTCTTCGCAGCACGGGCTTATCCAGCTGCGCGAGAAGTGGGTCTTCGTCGACCCCAACGAGATCGCCCGCCTCCGCGACCGGGGCCGCCGCAAGATCTCGTCGGAAGAGGCGCTCCGCGCCGCGGTCACCGGCACGCTCGTCGTTGATGGCGTCAAGACCGAGGTCGACACCATCGGCTGGCTCGACAACCTGCGACAGAAGCTCGCCGAGCAGGACCGTGACATCGAGCCGGCCGCACAACCTCCGGCCCTCGAGGGCACACTGCGCGACTATCAGCTGCAGGGTCTCCATTGGCTCGCCCAGCTCACCGAGCTCGGTCTTGGCGGCTGCCTCGCCGATGACATGGGCCTCGGCAAGACGATCATGCTCATTGCGCTGCACCTGCACCAGGCCGACAAGGCAGAGGCACCCCGCCCGACCCTGGTCGTCTGCCCGGCTTCGGTGCTCGGCAACTGGGAACGCGAGATCCACCGCTTCGCCCCCGGCGTCCCCACCCGGCGCTATCACGGTCCCGGACGCGGCCTCGACGACATGAAAGAGGGATTCGTCCTCACCACGTACGGCACGATGCGTGCCGACGCCGAGTTGCTTGCCGCCCACCTGCCGTCCTGGGGCATCGTCGTCGCCGACGAAGCCCAGAACGTCAAGAACCCCCGCGCCCGTACCGCCCAGGCGCTGCGCACCATCCCGGCAGAGGCGTGTATCGCGCTGACCGGCACGCCGGTCGAGAACAATCTCTCCGAGCTCTGGTCGATCCTGGACTGGACCACGCCGGGCCTGCTCGGGACACACGATGAGTTCCGCAAGTCCTGGTCACGACCGATCGAAGCGCGCCGCGACACCCGTCGCGCCGGCGAGCTCTCCCAGCTCATCCGGCCGTTCGTCCTGCGCCGGCGCAAGTCCGACCCGGGCATCGCGCCGGAGCTGCCGCCGAAGACCGAGACCGACCATCAGGTCCACCTCACCCGCGAACAAGTCGGCCTGTACGAAGCTGTCGTGCGCGACGCGCTCGAACAGATCAAGAATGCCCAGGGCATTCGCCGTCGCGGCCTGATCGTGAAGCTGCTGACGCAGTGCAAGCAGATCTGCAACCACCCGGCCCAGTTCTTGCGTCAGCCGACGGCCAAGCTCACCGGCCGGTCGGGCAAGTTCACCGCCTTCGATGAGCTCGTCGAGGAGATCATCGCCGAGGACGGTGCCATCCTCGTCTTCACGCAATACGTGATCATGGGGCGCCTGCTGGCCCGGCACCTGTCCGAGAAGGGCATCGAGCACATGTTCCTGCACGGCGGGACAACGGTGCCGAAGCGTGAAGTCATGGTGCGTCGGTTCCAGGCCGGCGAGGCACCGGTCTTCATCTTGTCGCTGCGCGCTGCCGGTGTCGGTCTCAACCTGACCAAGGCCGACCATGTCATCCATTTCGACCGCTGGTGGAACCCCGCCGTCGAGGACCAGGCCACCGACCGTGCTTACCGGATCGGGCAGACCAAGCCGGTGCAGGTGCATCGCCTCCTCAGCGAGGGCACGATCGAGGAGAGCATCGCGGAACTCATCACGTCCAAGCGGCAGCTTGCCGACGCGGTCATCAATGGCGGCGAGGCTGCGCTCACCGAGCTCACCGACGCCGAACTGGCGACCCTCGTGAAGTTGCGACGTTCGATCAACTAGACGGACGTCTCCAAACGACCGCGCGACACGTTGACGCGATAGATTCCGCACATGCCAAGGAAGCGCGGACGCGATCGGGTGAGCCTCCTGGCACGCCTCTTTCCCGGGGTCGCCGTCGTTCGTCGATACGACCGCGGATGGCTGCGTGGTGATGTACTCGCCGGAATCACCGTCGCCGCCTACCTGATCCCGCAAGTCATGGCCTATGCGGTGGTCGCCGGCCTTCCTCCGGTGACTGGGCTCTGGGCGACGCTTGCGCCGCTCGCCATCTATGCCGTGCTCGGCTCTTCGCGGCGGCTCTCGATCGGGCCCGAGTCGACAACTGCACTGATGACCGCGGTAGCCGTGGGCACCTTGGCCGGAGGGGATCCGGGTCGCTATGCGGCCCTCGCCGCGGCACTTGCCCTGATGGTTGGCGGTATTTGCCTGCTGGGCTACCTCGGCTCCCTGGGATTCCTCGCCGATTTGTTCTCCCGCCCCGTGCTCGTCGGATACATGGCGGGAATTGCCGTTCTCATGATAGTGAGTCAATGGGGCAAGTTCACCGGCATCAACGTCCGCGGCGACTCACCCCTCAGTGAAACGGCCTACGCCCTGCGTCACCTTGGTGAAGCAAATGCCGCAACCGTCCTCCTTGCCGTCAGCGTCCTGGCCTTCCTCCTCGTGATGAGCAAGCTGCTCCCCCATTCGCCGGCGCCCTTGCTGGGCATGTTGATCGGCGCGGCAGCCGTCGCCGTGTTCGACCTGAAGGACCGCGGCCTGACCGTGGTCGGCGCCATACCCGCAAAACTCCCGACACCGGCGTTGCCCGATGTGAGCATGCACGATCTCTCGTCGCTCGCCCTACCTGCGATCGGTCTGACTCTCGTCGCCTACAGCGACAACATCCTGACCGGACGCGCCTTCGCCGAGCAAGGCGAACAGCTGGACAGCAACCAGGAATTCCTTGCCCTTGGCGCCGCCAATGTCGGCGCTGGGTTCTTCCACGGTTTCCCGGTCAGCAGCAGCGGCAGCCGCACCGTCATCGGCGTGTCCATGGGCAGTAAATCGCAGGTCTATTCGCTTGTAGCTCTCGCCGCCATCATCCTGACGATGTTGTTCTTCGAGCCCATCCTTGCGGCGTTTCCCAACGCCGCGCTCGGAGCTGTCGTCGTCTTTGCGGCGCTGAGGCTGATCGACGTGCCGGAAATGCGGCGAATCGCCCGCTTCCGTCGAAGCGAACTCGCGATCGCGCTGTGCACGATCGTCGGGGTGTTGGTGTTCGGCGTGCTCGTCGGCATCGGGGTAGCGATCGGACTCTCGATCCTCGATCTGTTGCGACGCGTCGCCCGCCCTCGCGACGGCGTACTTGGGTATGTGCCAGGCGTTCCCGGCATGCATGACGTCGACGACTATCCCCATGCTCACCAGGTGCCCGGACTCGTCGTCTACCGCTACGACTCGCCCCTCTTCTTCGCCAACGCGCAGGACTTCCTCAAGCGCGCCCTGGAAGTCGTCGAGGACGCCGAGACCCCACCCGAATGGTTCCTGCTCAATGCTGAGGCCAACGTCGAAGTGGATCTGACGTCTGTCGATGCTTTGGAACAGTTGCGGCAGACCCTGGCCGATCGAGGAATCGAGTTGGCTCTGGCGCGGGTGAAGTATGAAACACAGACAGACCTGGCGGCTGTGGGACTGACCGAGAAGGTGGGGAATGAGCGGATATTCATGACCTTGCCGACGGCAGTCGAGGCCTATCTGCGCTGGTATGAGGACAAGCACGGATCGCCCCCACCGGGCTTTCCCGATGTCTCCCGGTAAGCCCCGCGGCCGCAAGAGTCAGAGCGGATCGAGGATGCGGTGCAGGAACTGCCTGGTCCGCGGCTGCTTCGGATCGCCGATGACCTCCTCCGGCGGACCGCTCTCGACGATCACTCCCCCGTCCATGAACAGGACCTGATTGGCCACCTGCTTGGCGAAGCGGATCTCGTGAGTGACGACGACCATGGTCCAGCCGTCGACCGCGAGGTCCTTCATGACGGCGAGGACTTCGCCCACGAGCTCCGGGTCGAGTGAGGACGTCGGCTCGTCGAACAGGACGAACTTCGGATTGAGGGCAAGCGCCCGTGCAATCCCGACGCGCTGTTGCTGCCCGCCGGAGAGCTGGAAGGGATATTGATCGGCCTTCTCGGCCAGGCCCACCCTCTCGAGCAACAACAGCGCGTCGGCGACCGCTTGTTCCTTGGGACGCTTCTGCACGATGACCGGACCCTCGATGAGGTTCTCGATGACGGTTTTGTGCGGGAAAAGGTTGTGCGCCTGGAAGACCATGCCGCTCTGGGTGCGCAACCGCTTGAGGTCACCCGACGTTGGCTTCGCCCCGAAGTCGACCGATATATCGTCGATGCGTATGACACCGGCTTCGGGGATCTCGAGGGTGTTGAGCGACCGGAGGACGGTCGTCTTGCCCGAACCCGAGGGTCCCAGCAAGGTAGTCACCGAGCTCGACGGGACGGTGAAGTGGACGCCCTTCAACACATGATTGTCGCCGAAGGACTTGGTCAATCCCTGGACGGAAACGAGATCGGTCATTTCGCCACATACCTGTCGAGTCGGAATTCGAGACGGTCCTGGCCGAGGGACAACGCAAAGCACACGACCCAGTAATAGACCGCCGCGAGCGCGTACAGCGTGAAGAACTGCTGGTTGACCCCGGCGAACTCCTGTGCCTTTCGGAACATTTCAGTCACCAGAACCACCGAAGCAAGCGACGTGTCCTTCAGCAACGACAGCAAGGTGTTGGACAGCGGTGGCACCGCTGTCCGCAACGCCTGAGGTAGGACGATTCGCTTCAATGTCGTCGTGTAGCCCATGCCCACAGTCTCGGCAGCCTCCCACTGGCCGCGCGGCACGGACAGGATCGACGCGCGAATGACTTCGGCTGCATAACCCGCGACGTTGACGCTGAAAGCAATGACCGCCGATGGGTAGGGGTCGATCTTGAGCCCGAGCTGCGGCAATCCGTAGAAGATCAGGAACAACTGGACGAGCAGCGGCGTGCCGCGCACGGCCGAGATGAAGACGCGGGCCGGGATCGAGAAGTATTTCCTCGACGACATCCGAGCCAGCGCGACGATCAAGGCCAGCGCGAGACCGACGACGAAACAGATCGCCGTCAGCGGGATCGTCACCTTGATCATCGCCAGAGCCATCGGACCCGCTGCGGCCTGGATCGCGTCCAGGGTGGCGTTATCCATGATCGAACTCCGACATCACCAGACGCGTACTACTTGGAGACATCTTCTTGGAAGTACTTCTCGGAGATCCTGACGAGCGTGCCGTCGGCACGAAGCTCGTCCAACGCCTTGTTGAACTCCTTTGCCAACGCCGTGTCCTTCTTGCGGAAGGCAAACGCCTGCTCGGTCTTTTCACCCGCGGTTCCGACGATCTTGACCTCGGTCTCCTTGGTGGTGGCGAGATATTCGAGGACGGCGAGCTTGTCGTTGATGACGGCGTCGACCCGTCCCTGCTTGACCAGGGTTATGGCCTGCGGGAAGGCTTCGACTGCCTCTACCTTGGCGCCTGCGTCCTTGGCGAGCTTGGCGAATGTGGTGGTCGTCGACTGTGCGGATGTCAGTCCCTTGAGATCGGCCAGCGACTTCACCTTGGTGTTGTCGGCCTTGACGACGATGACACCTTCGGACACGGTGTACGGCTCGGAGAACGTATAAAGCTTCTGTCGTTCGGGGGTGACGGTGACCTGGTTGCCGACTGCGTCGAAGCGATCGGACGTGAGGCCGGCGAAGATCGCATCAAAGGTGCTTTCAACGAACTCGACCTTGACGTCCATCTTCTTGGCAACGGCCCGGGAGACCTCGACGTCATAACCGGTGAGCTTGTTGGTCTGCTTGTCGTGGTACGAGAACGGCGAGTACGTGCCCTCGGTCCCGATCTTGATGACTCCATCGGCCTTGACCTGCTCGAGGGTGCTCTTGTCGCTGCCGCCGCATGCCGCGAGGACGGTGACCATGGCCAGGCTGACAGCTGCGAAAGCGAGTGAACGCTTCTTCATAATTCCTCCGATGACGCTCGCGGCGCGCATCGCCGACGGCTTTCCCCACACTAGGCCAACCGTCAACCGATCAGACACCTGTCCACGCTTGGTGCGGGAATCTCTGAGCCCGTACGTTGGTTGAAAGAGAGGTACTCAACTGGAAAGGCAGCAATGGCTACCGTCACTTTGACCGCAGAATCGTTCGCAGACACCGTCACGGCCGAGGGCATCACGCTCGTCGACTGGTGGGCATCGTGGTGCGGACCGTGCCGTCAGTTCGCGCCGATCTATGAGGCTGCGAGCGAGAAGCACGACGACATCACCTTCGGCAGCGTGAGCACCGAGGAAGAGCAAGAGCTCGCCGCCCAGGCTCAGATCACGTCGATCCCGACCCTCATGGTGTTCCGCGACGGAGTACTCGTGTTTTCACAGCCCGGCGCGTTGCCCGAGAAGTCGCTCGAGCAGGTCATCCAGGCCGCACGCGACCTCGACATGGCCGATGTCCAGCGCCAGATTGCAGAGCAGGAATCAGAGGTCTGACTCGGGTCTGACCCTGGCCGTCGCTAGGACGTCGGCAGGCAGCGCTTGAGTTCGGTCGGCGTGTAGAAGTAGCTGCCCTCCGAGATCGGTGTGCAGGCGCTGCGGAACTTGATCGGCTCTTCGTTGTAGCGCATCGTCACGACCGCGGACTTGTCGTCGAGGTGCTGGTAGGCCACCCATTCGATGTTGCCGGCCATTCCGCCGATCTTGTCGCCCCGCCACGGGTTGTTGTCGTAGGTGTAGGGAACGTCCGGGGCCGCTTGCTTCTCGCTCCCGGGCAGCTGCAGAAGTGCGGCGAACGGCATCGTCGTCTCGCCGTGCGCAATGCGGAAGACCGTTGCCTGGGAGCCTCCGTCGAGCCGCGCGTCGAGGGCATCGAAGAAATCATCAAGGAGCAGTCGAGCTCCCTCGTAGGTGTCGTTCTCACCCTCGACGCCTGGGCCGTACTTGTAGAACTTCTCGGCATCGCGCGCGTAGCCGAGGACGGCTGCATCCTTCTTGTCGATGTACTCGGTGAACGTGACGTCGGTGTCTTCGCTCAAGCTCGCGGCGATGCAGTAGAGCGCGTAGATCTCGAGGGCCTTCTCGACCGGATCGTTGAGCGACTCGACATAGTCGGCGGTGTAGACGCGCTTGAGCACATTGGTCGACGCAGTTACGACGTCCGGCCCCTCCATGATCGCCTTGAGATCCCTGGACCCCTGCCGTGACCTCGAGCTGCCAAAGTTGACCAGGTCCTTGTCCGAATACTGCTCGCCGAGGTTGATGTCCGGGTACTTCACCGTCAAACCGCTCTCGAACGCAGCAATGCTTTGTTTGGTGCGATGGGCCGGTGTCGTGATCGAGTCGAGTGGCCACCCCAGGCCTTCGAGGGACTCGAAGAAGGTCGAGTAGTTGGCGGCCGTGCGGGCTCCGATGCCCCGCCATTCGGCCTTGCCCCGGGTGCTGAGGTTGCCGTAGCCGATCTTCTCCTCGGCATCCTTGAAGGACTTCACGTCGCCCCCGAGTGGCTCGCCGAGGGCCGTCAGGGCGTTCGCGTTGGAGGCGTCTTCCCATTCCTCCAGCACTCCGTCCTCGTCCGCATCGGAGGTCGAGGAGCGTGAACCGTGGCGGCCGATGTTTTCGATGAAGACCATGGCGTAGCCCTCGGGCGGAGCCTTGACGGTAGGCTTCGGAGCCACATACGGCGCGTCTTTGGAGTAGATGCCCGTCAGGACCGTGAGCGCCGACGGTCCTCGCTCGGGGCTGTTGTCGCCCGAGGCAACCGGGGTCGTCAGACCCAGCGCGGCCGCGATCACCAGCACAAGTGTCTTCAGCAATTTCACCAGTCTCCCACTGCTCCTGGCCGCCGTCCTTTGGCGTCCGTCACGCTGCGGCCGGGAGGATTGGCCCCATGGTATGCCCGAATCAGGCTCGGATTTGGCCGAATTCGGATGTCCGAGCCGGTGAGAACCAGGGGCCTTTCGCGAGCCGCTGGGGTTCGGGCGTTGCTCGCGGGGACGTTCGGCCATACGAAAGCAAACCATGACAGACGTCACTCTGGCCCCAAAACTGTCCCACGAGTTTTGCGGGGCGAAGGCTAGAGCGCCCGGTAGTGAGCGCGCTGATCCTTGTCGAGATGTTCCATGGCGTAGGTCAGCGTGGTGCGCGGCATCCACGTGGCGTGTTCGTCGAGGAATGCGAGGAGTCGCGGACGGTCACTCGTCCCCGCATTGCGGAGCCAGCCGCCGACAGCCTTGTTGAGCAGATCCTCGGGGTCGTCGAGCAGGATCGCGGCGATCGCATATGTGTCGTCGAGGTCGCCGCGGCGCTGGAAGGCGCCGTTCGCGTAGATCGCGGTGCGCCGCTCCCACATGTTGGTCGAACGGGCCAGGTCGTAGAGGATGTCGCGGGGCTTGTCGACGAGGAATCCGCCGATCACGTTGCCGGCGGCGAGGTCGACGAGGTCCCAGTTGTTGATGCGATCGTGTCGGCGGGGGTAGAGGTCGTAGAGATCCTTGCGGCGTTCGGCTGTTGTCTTGCGCTGGCCGGCCTGTTTGGCCATCACGCTCATCGCGCCGGAGCGGATCTTGTGGATCGGGCTCTCCATCAGCGTTTCGATCTCAGCCGGAGGCGGGTTGATGAACTCCTTGGCGAGCTGGAACATTTGGCCCATACGGACACCCATGAACTCATCGCCCTCGCCGTAGTCCCCCGCCCCCGACTTGAAGTAGCGCTGGATCTTGACGAGCTCGACCGGGTCCTGGAGGGCACGCATCCGCTCGACGAATTGCGCCGCGGTGAGGTCCTCGGTCATACGAGCTCGATTCCGGCGAAGCGGCCGCGCCGCACCATGATCGGGAACACGGGACCACCCGCATGCTCCCACTCAGCCGAGCCGACTTTCACGGCTTCACGGTAGTGCCAAGAGGCGTCGTGAACCGGCTTTCGCCAAGCACAGGCTGGACACCGACAGGCCGGGGATTGCGCTGCCCGATGAGGGTCAGCAGGATGGGCGTATGAATGCCGCCGATGTGATGCCCGCGTTGACCGTCGCCTCTGCCGTCGGCTGCAGCCTCACCGCAGGGGTGATGTTCGCCTTCTCCACGAGCGTGATGCCTGGCCTCGGCCGCCTACCGGCTCCGCACGCGATCGCGGCAATGAACTCGATGAACAAGGCGATCCTCAACCCGCTGTTCCTCTTCGTGTTCATGGGAACCACCGTGTTGTGCGTCGCTGCGGCTGCGCTGACACCGTTCGCCGACATCGAAGGCGGGGCGTGGCAGATTGCGGGCGCCGTCCTCTATCTCCTCGGCATCTTCGGCCTCACCATGGCCGGCAACGTGCCGATGAACGATCACCTGATGACGCTCGATCCCGATGCCGCCGAAAGTGTCAAGGAGTGGAACGACTATCTCTCCAGGTGGACGCGCTTCAATCACATCCGGGCCTTGACCGGCACCGCCGGAGCACTGGCGTTGACCATCTCGGCGCTGGCCGGCTAAGGACCGGGTTCGTCAATTCCTGATGCGATAGCGGAGGTAGACCACGCCCTTGTCGAAACGGTGTTCGTCCACCAGCTCAAGGTTCACCCGCACATTGTCGGGGAGCGACTGCTTGCCGCCGCCGACCACAATGGGCGTGACGAACAGGTGGATCTCGTCGACCAGCCCAGCCCTGATTGCCTCCGCGGCAAGATCGGAACCGCCCACGGTGATGTCACGTGTCGCTGCCGACTTCATCTGGCGCACCGATTCGGGGTCGAAGTCCCGTTCGATCGTCGTCCTTTCGCTGGACACCGCCTGAAGGGTGGTGGAGTACACGACCTTGTCGGCGGCCTGCCATATCTCCGCGAAGTCGAGCGCGACGGGCGACTGGTCGGCGAGCGTGTGCGCGGTGTCCCAGTAGACCATCACGTCGTACATCCGGCGTCCGTAGAGATAGGTGCCGACCGAGCGCTCCAGATCGTTGACGAAGGTGTGCACTTCCTCGTCCGGCTCAGCCCAGTCGAAGTTGCCGTCCTCGTCCGCCACGTAGCCGTCGAGCGACGTGATCGCCGAGTAGATCAGCTTGGCCATCTGAGCCTCCTCCTGCGCATGCTGATCGCCTGTCGCAGCCAGCCCACCAAAGCATAGTGACGTGTCTGTCGGATGAGGCGCTGAGCGAAACGAAGCCTCGAAACCAGCCGCTTTAGCTCGCCCGGACTTCGCTGACGATCGGGGCGCTCGAGGCCGACATGAGGTTGGCGACGTTGGCGGGGAGCACGAGGCGGGGCTCGACGCCGGCCGCGATGCGGTAGGGCTGGTGCTGCAACAACGGGCCGAGGGTTCGGCGCAGGCGCGACATCTCCGCCCGGACGGTGACCGTGCGGGAAGAGTCGGCGAACAGGTCGTCGGCGAGCTCGGCGGCGGAGCGACCTTCTCGGTGGCGGACCAGCGAGAGCAGGATTTCGACATGGCGCGGCGACGGCGATTGGGTCCAGTTGCCGCTCGGACCGGACACCTGAAGCACCGGTTCGGAGGCCGACAGGTCGAGAACCATACGCGTCCCCTCATGCTCCCCCGCCGCGATCTCGTCATCGTGCAGGCGCAACAGCCAACCGCCGCGCAACGGTTCAGCGGTCACGTGCCCAAGTGCTGGGAGCCAGGCCGCACCGGCAGCCATGTCGTCGGGCAACGGTATGAATTCGGAGGCGGCAAATCCGGTGACGGCGGCAACGGCACCGTCCTGGGCAACCACCAGCGCCTTGCCGTCCATACGCGCGAGCAACGGAGCGGCCACGGCACGCAGCATGGAAAGCCGTTCCTGATGAGCCGAGCGGATCTCGAGCTCGGCGAGGCGCGCGGCGACGTTGACCAGCGACAAGGTGCCGGCGTGGACGGTATGCGCCGGTCCGCTGAGGTCGACGACGCCGAGGAGCTTGCCGGTCAAGGGGTCGTGCAGAGGAGCAGCCGCACAGGTCCAGGGCGTATGGGTCTCGGCGTAGTGCTCGGCGCCGTGGATGTGGACCGGGATGCCGGTGACGATGCAGGTGCCGATGGCGTTGGTGCCGACATTGCCCTCGGTCCACGCCGAACCGCCGACGAAGCCGAGGCCGTCGGCGTGCTTGAGGATCGCGGAGGTGCCTTCGCGCCAGAGCACGCGGCCGGCGGTGTTGGCGACGACCATGAGCTGGCCGGCCGACTCGGCGGCGGGCAGCAGATGTGACCGCAATTGGGGCAGCAACATGTGGAGCCCGCTCTGCTCACGGGCTCGGAGCAGGTCGGTGTCGTCGAGCGGATCGAGGGCCGGTTCGCCGCCAGGATCGAGTCCGCGGGCGCTGACCCGACGCCAGGAGGCGCCGATGACACCACGGGGTGCGGCGTCGGGCCGACGACCGGTCAGCACGGCTTCGCGGACCCGGAACATCGCCTGCGTGTAGGCCCGCACATCGCCGCCGGGGAACCACGCCGTTGCATCTCTTGCAGCCATACGGCCCAGAATGCGCGCGTCAACGTTGCGGAGACGTTGCAACCCCCTGCAACCCTTTCGGGCTTCGCCGCAAAGAGGTGTGCTGTAGGTCACAACACCCCGAAGGGAGTCACCCATGACTCAAACACTGGACCCACACACCGTGACCTCCCCGCAACAGCGCGTGGACGCCTGGCTGGCCGAATTCGAGTCGGCGCTCAAAGCCCGGGACGTCGGCAAGGCGGCCGGCATGTTTGCCACCTCGAGCTTTTGGCGCGACCTTGTGTCATTCACCTGGAACATCAAGACGGTCGAGGGACGCGAAGGCATCGCCGACATGCTCGGGTCTCACCTGGATCAGGCCGACCCCTCGGGCTTCCATACGAGCGAGGAACCGACCGAGGCGGGCGGCGTCACGGAGGCATGGATCGAGTTCGAGACCGCCGCCGGCCGCGGCAGAGGCCAGCTCCGGCTCAAGGACGAGGGCGCCTGGACCCTGCTGACCACGATGTATGAGCTCAAGGGCCACGAGGAGCCGAAGGGCACGGGGCGACCCCGGGGAGCCGAGCACGGCGCCAACCGCGACCGCGAGACCTGGACCGAAAAGCGCGAGCGTGAAGCCGAAGAGCTCGGCTACAAAACCCAGCCGTATTCGCTCATCATCGGCGGCGGTCAGGGCGGCATCGCCCTCGCTGCGCGCCTCCGCCAGCTCGGCGTTCCGACCATCGTCATCGACAAGCACGGCCGCCCGGGCGATCAATGGAGGAGCCGCTACAAATCCCTCTGCCTGCACGACCCGGTCTGGTACGACCACTTGCCGTACATCAAGTTCCCGGACAACTGGCCGGTGTTCGCGCCGAAGGACAAGATCGCCGACTGGCTCGAGTCCTACACGAAGGTCATGGAGCTCAACTACTGGAGCAACACCGAGGCCAAGAGCGCGCACTTCGACGAGGTGACGGGTGAATGGACCGTCCGGATCGAACGCGAAGGCCAGGCGCTGGTGCTCCGCCCGAAGCAGCTCATCCTCGCCACCGGCATGTCCGGCAAGGCGAATGTGCCCGAATTCCCCGGTATGGAGAAGTTCCGCGGCGACCAGCACCACTCCTCTGCTCACCCCGGTCCCGATGCGTATGCCGGCAAGAAGGCGGTCGTCATCGGGTCCAACAACTCCTCGTTCGACATCTGCGGGGCGCTCTGGGAGAAGGGCGCCGACGTCACAATGGTGCAGCGGTCCTCGACCCACATCGTGAAGTCGGACTCGCTCATGGACATCGGCCTCGGCGCACTGTATTCGGAGGAAGCCGTCGCCGGTGGCATGACCACCGAGAAGGCAGACCTGGTATTCGCGTCACTGCCCTACCGGATCATGCACGAGTTCCAGATCCCGCTGTACGACCAGATGCGCGAGCGCGACAAGGAGTTCTATGACCGGCTCGAGGCGTCGGGATTCGACCACGACTGGGGCGACGACGGATCCGGCCTGTTCATGAAGTACCTGCGACGCGGCTCCGGCTATTACATCGACGTCGGTTCAGCCGATCTCGTGGCCAACGGCGACGTCAAGCTGGCCCACGGCAACGTCCGCGAACTCACCGAAGACTCCGTCGTGCTTGAAGATGGCACCGTGTTGCCCGCCGATGTCGTGGTCTATGCCACCGGCTACGGCTCGATGAACGGCTGGGCCGCCGATCTCATCTCGCAGGATGTCGCCGACAAGGTCGGCAAGGTCTGGGGACTCGGCTCGGAGACCACCAAGGATCCCGGTCCGTGGGAGGGCGAACAGCGCAACATGTGGAAACCCACCCAGCAGGAAAACCTGTGGTTCCACGGCGGCAACCTGCACCAGTCACGGCACTACTCGCTCTACCTCGCCCTGCAGCTCAAGGCGCGGTATGAGGGCCTCGAGACTCCGGTGTACGGCCTCCAGGAGGTCCACCACCTGAGCTGAAGTGGTGAAGTCGGTCGGGTCGTCCTGACCCGGCCGATAACCAACTCATCGAAGACAACCGACTCCGGACCCGTCCGGATTCCGGGCCACTTCTCGCGCCTCATACCGAGGCCACACAAGAAAGTCTGGTTCGCACATGTCCGCATCCACATTCACCGACAGACCCACGACCTGGTGGTCGCATGGACTGGCCAATCTGGTCGTTGTCCTCATCGCCACGTTCGTCGGCTGGTACCTGCTGAACGACCCCAAGACGAGCCCGCTGGATGTCTATCCACTGCCGTTCAACGCGGCGTTGTTCTGGGCGTTGCTATTCGTCGTCTGGTCTGGCTTCAACCTCGAATTCGCCGGCTTCACCCGGCTCGCCCAACCGGTGCGCGGCATCGCCATCGCCGCCGCCACGGCCACCTTTGCCATCGCCGTCACATACGGGCTCGCCCACGGCATCGGGCACTTCTATCCCGACTTCGCCGCAACTCGCGATGGCGGCACCGGCTACTTCACTGGCGCCCTCTTCGTCCTCTTCGGGTTTTCGACATGGGTGCTCGTCGTCGTCAACTGGGCGCACTGGCCGTGGACGGACCTCGGTATGAAGCAGCCCCTCGTCGGACTGTGCGAGATCGCCTTCCTGCTGTTGCCGACCACATTGCTGTGGGCCGTCCTGGGCATTCCCGCGGTCTCCGAAACGGTGGAGTCGGGATCTCCCGTCCTCGGGATCGACACGCTTCTCGGCTGGTACTACTCGATCATCGTCGCGGTGGTCCTCACCGGACTGACCATGGACAATTTCCCCTGGCGCCACGCCGGGTCGCGGGCGCGGATTGCTGTCGCCTCACTGATCGGCAATGTCGCCCTTGGAACGGTTCTCTACTTCGCACTGCTCGGTGTTTGCAAGCTCCTCATCGGGGCGGACACGGTCGCCGAACTCGGCGGCGCCATTCATCAGTTCCCGTCGCAGCTCGGCGTCTGCTGGGTCGCGTGGATGATCATGTGGGGCAACGCGTTCGGCAACAAGCCGACAGGTCTGGGAGACAAGGCCAACCTCGTGGCCCGTGCGGCGATCACATTCATACTCGCTGTCGCAACGTTCCTCCTCTACTACTACATCCTCGCCGAGCACCTCCTACATGAGCCACCGGTCGCTGGAAATCTGAGCGGCAACGCCCTGGGCTTCATGGACTGGTTCGCCCTCATCACCCTGCTGTATGTCGTCGGCTTCGAGTCCTTCGGCCTGCGCAAGCCAGCTGCGGAGAACGCTGCCGAACTGCCATCGGACCAAACACGCACATCTGAATACAAGGAGAACTACTCATGAAAGCAGCACGTTTTTACGGGCCCGGCGACATCCGCATCGACGACATCGCCGAACCGAAGGTCCGCCCGGGCACGGTCAAGGTCGAAGTCGAATGGTGCGGTATTTGTGGCACCGATCTGCACGAGTACCTCGAGGGGCCGATCTTCGCTCCGGCCGCCGATGCTCCCCACCCGATCACCGGAGAGACGGTGCCGATCACGCTCGGTCACGAGTTCGCCGGAGTCGTTCACGAGGTCGGCGAAGGCGTCACCGACATTCACGTCGGCGACCGCGTCGTTGTCGAGCCATACATCATCTGCGGACGATGCGACGCATGCCAGCAGGGCAAGTACAACGTTTGTCAGACGCTCGGCTTCGTCGGGCTGTCCGGATATGGCGGGGGGTTCTCCCAGTTCGTCGTCGCGGAACGGCGCTGGATCCATCCGCTCGGCGACCTCGGTACGGATGTCGGCGCTCTGATCGAACCGCTTGCCGTGGCTTATCACGCCGTACGACTGTCAGGTGCCAAGCCCGCCCACACCGCGCTGGTGTTCGGAGCAGGTCCAATCGGCTTGGTGACGACCGCCGCACTGCGGGCGACAGGCGTTGAGCAGATCATCGTCGTGGAGCCGGCAGACGTCCGCAAGAAGAAGGCGCCGATAGCCGGGGCGGACCACATCATCGACCCGACCAGCACCGATGTGGTCGCCGAGGTGATGGAGCTGACGAAGGGCCGTGGCGCCGATGTCTCGTTCGAGTGCGCCGGAATCGACCAGGTGCTGAAGTCGGCGATTCTGTCGACCCGCGCAGGCGGCACATGCGTCAACGTGGCCATCTGGGGACATGAGGCTTCGGTCGCGATGAACGATCTCGTGTTCCGCGAGGTCAACGTCCTCGGCAGCCTCGCCTACGCGAACGACCATCCCGCAACGATCGAAATGGTTGCGAGCGGCAAAGTCGACCCGTATCAGTTCATCACCGGCCGGATCGCGCTCGATGACATCGTCAAAAGCGGTTTCGACGAGCTGATCAACAACAAGGAGGAGAACGTCAAGATTCTGGTCAAACCCTGACCAATCCAAGACCAGCGGCCGAGGGAATGCAGACACCCTCGGCCGCCTCGGCGTTTTCCGGTATCGCTGACAGGTCGTTTCATCGCGCGTAACGTTCCTGAGAACCTTCCTGCAACTTCTCATCGAAGGGATCCGGGGAATCCACCTCATGCGCCGATCCGCTCTCCTCGCTGCGTTCGTCCTGGCGGCCACGTCGCTGCTCGTCAGCTGCGGCTCCGGCCCGCCCGACGCGCCGTCGAGCTCGGCGCAGACGCCCCTGGTCGGCCAGAGGTTCACGCTGAGCGGCGACATCGGAGACCAAAACGTGCGCCCGGTCGAGCTGCAGTCATACGACAAGACGTGGAAGAAATTCGCCGCGGGCAAGACGAAGGCCAGCGGCAAGTATTCGTTCACGCTGACCAACAAGGCGGGACCGAAGAAGTTCCGCGTCGTCGCGCCGGCGGCGAGCGGATCCGAGACGCTCACCAGCGATCCGGTGACCATCACAACGGCGGAGGACAAGATCTCCCTCGGCGTCTACCGGCTCGGCAAGACCGGCAAGGCGAGCGGCAAGGCCTCCCCCACCATCACGGGGCGCCGGTTCACCCTGCAACACAAACAGGGCGCCAAATGGGTGCCGATGGGCTCCGGGATCAAGGAGACCTCTGACGGCACCGTCACCGCCACATTCGACCTGAGCGGGACGACGACATACCGGCTCGTCGCCGACGGCATCGACGGTTCGCCGGGTACGACCTCGCCGATCGAGACATTCTCAGCCGGACCCGCAAAACTGAGCGACAACGTCATGTATGTCACGACCGACACGCGCAAGAATCCGGTGGTCAAGGGCAAGGCGCTCAAGGGGAAGGTTCTGATCGTCTCGGGTGACGAGGCGACCCGCCCGATCGACCTCGAGGAGATCGCCGATCGCGGCAATTCGAGTGCCGACAAGGTCAAGAAGCCCTACAAGCTCAAGTTCGACCACCCGCAGTCGCCCTTTCGCTTCCCCAAGGACAAGACCTGGATCCTGCTCGCCAACTACGGCGACCACACGCTGGTCCGCAGCAAGATCGGCTGGGACATCGCAACCGAGCTCGACGGCGTCAAATGGACACCCGAAAACGTGTTCACCGAGCTGTACCTCAACGGCAAGTACCAAGGCAGCTATCAGCTCGTGCAGTCGATCAAGATCGACAAACATCGTGTCGACGTCGATGAGAAGACCGGCGTGATCATCGAGATCGACCCGCACTTCAAAGAGGATGGAGTGCCCGGCTTCTTCGGCGACCACAAGATTCCCTATGCGTTCAAGGATCCCGACGAGCGCAAGAAGAAGGACGACGGCACCGAGAGCCTGAAGGGCATCACCGATGCCAAGGTCGCGGGCATGAAGGAGCGCATCCTCGACTTCGAGAAGGTCCTCTACGGGCCGAACTTCAAGGACCCGGTCAAGGGCTGGACGAATTACCTCGACATGGATTCGGCCGTCGACTATTACCTGGCCAAGGAATTCACCAAGGAGAACGACGGCGACTTCTATCGCAGCAACTTCTTCTCCGTCAACGACTACGCGGACCCGAAGAGCAAGTTCCTCATGGGACCGCTCTGGGACTTCGATCGCAGCGCCGGAGCGAAGCCGCCCGGCGGCTCCACGTCGATCGCTTCGCCCAAGGGCTGGTGGCTGAGGGGCAACGGATCGCAGAACCACAAAACCGACAAGACCCATTGGTACGTCCAGCTCAGCAAGGACCCCGCGTTCCTCGGCGCGGTCAAGGCGCGCTGGGCCGAGAAGAGGGCCGCCTTCAAGGACATTGCCAATCACGGCGCCGAGAGGGCTGCGGCCTCGCTCGGCCCGGCATCAGCCAGCGACCGGGCGATGTGGGGCAGGTTCGGCGACCGCTACGAGGCCTACTCCGACACGTATGCGGGCGAGATCGCCTACCTCAAGGACTGGTACCAAAAGCGATTCGCCTGGATCGACGGCCAGCTCAAGTGATCCGGATTTTTACAGGACCGTGCGGTCGATCTTGCTGTGATAGCGCTGGCCGAGGATTCCGCCGAACACCGACGTGACCAACGTGGCGACGAGGACGGCGGCGAGGGTCAGGATGACGCGCGGCGTGAGGTCGTTGGCCTGAACCGGAAGCGACGTCAGATTGACCCGTTCGAACACGTTGTACTCGTCACCGAAGATGGAACCGATCGCGACAACCACAGCGGTGATGACGAGGCCGAGCACCCATACGCCGACGCCCTGACGCGCACCGTTGAAACGTGACATGCGGCCGGCAACATACCCACCGGCGAAATAGCCGGCCGCGAGAATAGCCAGGATGGCGATGGCCGCGGAGAACGCGATGGTGCCGTCGCGGAGGTCGGCTTCGGCTCGGGTCACGTCCAGCGAAGAATTCAAACTGGTCGCGACGGCGCTCACGATGCCGATCAGCAAGATGGTCATGGCGACAGCTACCAGCCAGCCGTAGAAGACCGCGCCCTCTTTGAGGCCGCCGAACTCTTCCTTGCGGTTGGCGTATTCCTCGCGCGGTGTCGCCGGCTCGGCAGGAGGTTCAGGCGGCACCTCGCGTTCGTGGTTGCCGCGGGTGTCCTGGTCGTACATCCGTTCGCCATCGGATTGGTCCAGGCCGTCGGCATGGGGGTCGGACTTCTTCTTGCTGAACATGACGTTTGCCTCCGATTGCGTGTTTTACCTATCGATACCCCACCACATGTGCCCTAAACCCGCGAATCCCAGCGACGGCAGGTCACCAGCCCGGCGGTTTTATGACGTTGTCCGGCGTATCGGCGAAGAACGGTTTGACCTTGTCCTCCCCATAGCCGGCGATGCCGCAACCGACCTTGGTCAGCCAGAACTCCAGCTCGGGATGCGATCGCGCATACTCGATGAAGCGCTCGGCGGTCAGCTTCAGGTCGTCGAGGCCATACATGGTCGGCAAGGCATAACTGTGGCCCCAGAGGCCCTCGCCCACGCCCGTGACCGCGCCGAAATGCATCAGCGCGTCGTGTGCCGCCCCAGCTCCGTGGTTGCCCTCACGGTTGCTCCCGAAGACGAATATGCCGTTGGGCGGCAGTGATTCGATCCTGCTCGGCGTCGTCCTGGTTGTCATGGTCATCGTGCCCTCCAGCCCGAATGCCCCCTACGGCCATTCTGCGCCGATATGGCATCGATTGCACCCCGTGCGCCTATTTGTCCGGCTCGGATCGTTCGATCGCGTTCTGCAAATGCTCCTCGAGCAACGCGACGCCATGATCGTCCGAAAGACCCTCGCGGATCACCGTGAGATAGCTGTGGCTGGGGCCGCCCCGGGTGAGCGTGTGGGTCGTCGTCACGGTGACGGCCGGTATGTCGTCGATGTCCTCGAGGCGGAGCAGCGCGTTGTACTTGCCGACCCCTTCGTTGTCGTCGAGGGAAACCGGGTATTCGATGACGCCGCCCACCCGCATCGACCAGACATCGCAATCCCAGTCCTCGACGTGCATACGGTTCTCGCCGCCGAGGAGGTCCGGCAGGTGATCGGCGTCGAGCAGGTATGCGCGTGCCGGTGTGACGACGTCTTCGTCGCTCACATGCTCGACGAATGCGGGCGCGGCGCCCCAGGCCTTGCCGGCGAAATACAGCTCATGCGGGATCGTGACTGCGCGGTGTTCGATGTCGTCGACGGGCACATAGCGGCCCAGCATCTCCGGCACCGTGTTGGAGCCGAAGGCGACATACCAGATCTGCTTGTCTTGATCGATGTTTTGAGTCATCGCTCTCCACGCTACCCGCGCCAGGTTGCTGCGCGGGTGGCGCGGCTGTCATTTCAGGCAGCGTTTGATCTCATCGACGGTGTAGAAGTAGCTGCCGCTCTTGTAGGGTTTGCAGCCGCTGTGGAACTTCGCCGGGAGCTCGTTGTAGCGCATCGTGATGAGGACGTCCTTGGCCTTGTTGCGGTAGGCCGCCCATTCGACGTTGCCGGCCATCTTGCCGGCAACGGCACCGCGCCAAGCGTTCGTCTGGCGGGTGAAGCGCTCACCCTTGGGGACCTGGACCTCGCTGCCGGGGGCCTTGATCAGCGCGGCGAACGGCATCGTGGTCTCACCGTGGGCGATCCGCAGCACTGCGGCGGTGGAGCCGCCATTGATCCGGGCGTCGAGCTGCTTGAAGAAGTCGGCGAGCAGGGGTTTTGCGTCGCTGTATGAGGTGGTCTCGCCCTTCACGCCGGGCCCGTACTGGAAGAACGAGTCCACGTCGGTGGCGTAGCTGAGCGGCTCCCGCGTTGTGGTGGGGACGTAGCGGCCGAAGGTGATGCTCGTTTCCTTCTGCATGCTCGGTGCCGTCTGGTAGAGCTTGTAGACGTCGAGCGCTGCGCTGAGCGGGTCCTTGATGCTGTCGACGTAGGAAGTCGTGTAGAGGTTCGCCAGGAGCGTACGTGCGTGGTTCTTGAGTGCGTCCCGCGCCAGCGTCTCCTTGGTGATCGCCTTGCCGGCAGAGGAGGCACTGTTGCTGAAGTGCATTATGGCTTCGGCTTCAGTCGGCTTGGCCAAAAGTTTCTCCAGGTTGAGGGAAGAAAGTTCCTTCGTCAGGCTCGCCCGCAAAGCGTCGGAACTCTGTTTGGTGCGGGTGACCTCGGTCGTGACGCTGGCGATCTTCTCCTTGTTTTTGTCGATCGAGGCGAAGAAGTTTTTGTAGTTGGCGGCGTTGCGGCGACCGATACCGGCCCATTCGTCTTTGCCGAGGGCGCTGAGCTTGCCGTAGCCGACTTTCTTCTCGGCCTCCTGGAAGAGCTTGACGTCGCGGGCGAAGGTCTTGCCGTTCTCCGTCAGGGCGTTTTTGTCGGCAGCCTTCTGCCAGACACCGAGGACGCGTTTTTCGGTCGAATCACTGGTCTGCGAGCGCGAGCCGTGCCGTCCGAGAGTCTCCAGGAAGTACATCGAGTAGCCCGACGGCGGAGCCTTGATGCTGGCGCTCTTCGGATTGCCGTATGGCGTCTGGTTGGCGTAGTCGTCGGCCGACCCGGCTTCGGCCGAAGCCGGCGAGATCACCGCGGCCGTCAGGGCAGATGCCAACACAATTGCCTTCAATGAACTTCGCATGAATCCCCCATAGCAACGTTTTGCAAACACTCTAGATCGCCTTGAGGGTTTTTCGTGGGACTTTTCACGATTCCTTTTCGCTGGAAACGCCGGCCTCCCGAGCACTGCCCGGACGCGAGCGCCAGCGACCGAAGCGCAGTCACACCCAGCCCAGTAGCCTCGCATCGGCAAGCAAACCTCAACATCGGAGGCATCCGCATGATCTTCATCGTCGTGAAGTTCAAGACCAAGCCCGAGTGGTCCGAGCGCTGGCTCGAGCTCACCCGGCCCTTCACCGAAGCGACCCGGGCCGAGCCCGGCAACCTGTGGTTCGACTGGTCGCGCAGCGCCGACGACCCCAGTGAATTCGTCCTCGTCGAGGCCTTCCAGGACGATGCCGCCGGTGCCCACGTAAACAGCGAGCACTTCGCCGAAGCCCTGCACACGATGCCCGAGGCCCTCGTCGAAACGCCGAAGATCATCAGCCAGTCGGTCGACCAGGACGACTGGAGCCGGATGGGGGAGCTGACGGTCGAGTAGGCGCCGCCGACAGGAGGGCCGGCCCAGTAGTTCTGGGCCGGCCCTCATCTGTTCTGACAATCAGCGCAGCGCGCTCACCGCGGCCACCACATCGACGAGGCCATAGCCCTTGTCGAAGGAGGTCGTGCCGACGGCACCGGCTTCATACGGCGCTCCGAACGCGAACTTGTATGCCGTCGACTTGATGGCATTCTCGATCTGTGAGGGCGTGGCGTTGGGGTTGGCCTGCGCCAGCTGCGCCACGATGCCCGCGATGTGCGGGGTCGCCATCGAGGTGCCGCTGATGGTGTTGAACGTGCCGACGTCCTGCGCGCCCGGACCGTTCTTGGGATCGCCCCCGGACGAGCAGATGGCAAGGTAGGGGCGGCACGACGAGGTGATCGTGTCGCCGGGAGCGGAGACATCGGGATAGGTCGCCTTGTCGCCGGCCTTGCCGCGCGAGGAGAAGTCCGACACTTCGCCGTTGCGTGTGCCTGTCTCCAGATCGCTGTAGGAGGCGACCGAGATGACGCCGCCGGTCGGATCCATGCCCGGTGGGTTCGACAGGTTTTCGCTTCCGTCGCCGCCGTCGTTGCCATTGGCCCAGATCGTCAGCACACCTTCGGCGGCGAGCTGGCGTTGGAGCTTGACGGTCGCGGAGTTCGGGTCGAACGATCCGCCCCCGCTGGGACCGTATGAGTTGTTGGTGACGCGGATCGGCGGGCATTCGGCTGTCGGGACGCCTACGCCACAGGGGGCTGCGTGGTTTTCGAGTACCCAGTTGAGCGCCGTGTCGGCGCCCAGGATGACGATGCCGGCACCGGTGGAGAGTGAGACCAGCTTTGCGCCCGGGGCTGCACCTTGGAGCTTCTCGCCCGAGGTGAGTGTCGTGGGTCGACCGGCGACGATGCCCGCGACGTGCGTGCCGTGGCCGCCCGCTGAACCCGAATCCGTGTCGGTGTCGTTGGAGACCTTGACGACCTCGCAGGTCGACTCGAGCAGCGGCTCGCACACCACTTTCTGGTTGCTGACGACGGCGGACTTGCCGTTGGTGTCCTTGAGGTAGGGGTGGGTGGGGTCGACGCCGGAGTCGATGACGCCGACGCTCACGCCCTTGCCGGTGAGCGCACTGCCGTCGGCGCCCAAGAGGGTCGCGGCGGCTTCGGCTCCGCGGGTCGCCTTGTTGGAGGTCGACTGGGTGAACTCGAGCGGTGCGTTGCCTTCCAGGTAGGTGACGCCCTGCTGTGTCCGGGCCTTTTCGATCTGTCCCTTCGTGCCGGTGGCAGCGACGACACCGATCTTGTCGAAGCTGTTGACCTTCAGGAGACCCGATGCCTGCACGGCGTCATTGGCGGCCGCGAGGCTTGAGCCGTGGACGAGGACTGTCGTCGGGACGACGCTGTTGACCTTTTCGAGCTGACCGGCCAGGAACGGCTGGATCGGCGCCGGCTCACCAACCGCGTTGGCGGAGCTTGTCGGCATACAAAGTGCGGCGCCGGCAAGCACGACGGTCGCGCTGAGTCCCAATGATTTGCGCGCGAATGGGCGCATGTGATTCCCCTCGATCTGAACTTCGATCGCCTGGCCCTTTAGAACTAGACGTTGTGGTTCTAACGAACTAGTGCGACTTAGGTCACGTTACTGAGGGGTAATGTTGGCGGCTGGGAAAGCATCCGCCGGTTGAGGTGCGGAGCGAAGCGAAGCCTCGAAACCAAGATCCCGAAGGCGCCCGCACACCTACATGGCGTCGGCGTATTTCGTGGCCGTGCGCGCAACCTTGGCTGCGTAGGAGACGCTGCGGTTGTAGGTCAGCACCGCCTCCGACCAACCCTGGGACTCCCCCAGGTCGCCGCCGGAATCGCACAAGTAGCGGCCGGCCGCCAGTGCGGCATCCTCGATGTCGTTGGGGTCTTTGCGGCCGTCGCCGTCGCTGTCGATGCCCCAGCGATTCCAGGTGGAAGGGATGAACTGGAATGGGCCGACGGCACGGTCCCACGTCGTGTCGCCGTCGAGAAGTCCGCCGTCGGTGTCGCGTATGGCGAGGAGGCCGGCGGAACCGTCCAGGGGCACGCCGATGATCGCCGGGCGAGCGACGCCGTCCTTGCCCACTTTGGCTCCACCATAGGCACCATGATTGCTTTCGGTATTCGCGATCCCGGCGAGCGTGTTCCAAGCCAAGCGGCACTCGGGGTTTTCCAGGTTGACGCGCATCGGGGCACGCGCATAGGCGACGAGAGCGCGCCGTTCGATCTCGGTTGACTTCGACGTCGACGACACCCAGTCTGCGTCGGGCCGGCCGTCGGAGCCGGGCGGCAGCGCTGCGGCGGTCGGGCGACTGACCGGAGGTGGCGTCGTTTCATTGGTCACCACGACAAGCCCCGCAACAGCGACCGCCGCGGCGGCAATAGCCGCCAGACTGTAACGGCTGAGTTTCACCC
>JALYQD010000042.1 GCA_030856025.1 Actinomycetota bacterium | reverse complement strand
CCGACCTGATCCACCCCGGAGGCTCCATCATCGCGGAGGTGGATCCCGAAGGCACCGGGGTCGTTCGCGAACAGGTACGCCTCCGCGTCGGTGAACGGATGACGGCTCCCTTCGCCTGGGCGAGTGTCGGCATCGATGGCATCGACGCCGTGGCGAGCGCCGCCGGCCTGGTCGTCGTCGGCACCCGGTCGGTCGGCGGACGGCATACCGCAACGTTGCGCAGGGCAGTCTGGTGAAGGTCCGTCTCCCGCAGGTGGAGGACTTCTCCGATCGGCTGCGTGGGCCGGAGACGACGTCACGCGTCGGCGTCATGCTCGGGATCGCCTTGGGCGTCTGTTTCCTGACCGGCGTATGGAGTCACCTGCAGCAGGACACCCCGGCGTGGCTGGCGATCCCGCCGAATCCGGGTTGGCTCTACCGCGTGACGCAGGGCGTCCACGTCATCAGCGGTACGGCGGCCATCCCGTTGCTGCTCGTCAAACTGTGGTCGGTCTTCCCCAAACTGTTCGAGCGGCCGCCGCGTCGCATCAGCCGCGAGCTTGTCGTGCACGGCCTCGAGCGCGCCTCGATCGGCGTTCTGGTCGCCGCCGCGATCTTCCAGCTCGTGAGTGGCGCGCTCAACATCGTGCAGTGGTATCCGTGGGAGTACAGCTTCCGCCGAACGCACTACGCGATCGGCTGGATCGCGATCGGGTCCCTCATCGTGCACATCGCGGTGAAGATCCCGATCATCCGTACGGCACTGAGCGGGCCGCTGCCCGAGGAGCCGGACGATGACCAATTGTCGCGTCGCGGGCTGTTGCTGACGGCCGGGGCCGGGGCCGGTCTTGCCGTGTTGCTCACCGCCGGGCAAACCGTGCCGTGGCTGCGCCGGGTCTCGTTGTTCGCGGTGCGTTCGGGCAAAGGGCCGCAAGGACTCCCGGTCAACCGGACCGCAAGGGCGGCCGGCGCTTTGCCTGAGGCCGAGGACCCGGGCTTCCGGCTGGAACTCGTATTTCGCAAACAATCGATGTTCCTCGATCTGGCGGCCCTGGAGGCATTGCCCCAAACGACGGTCGACCTGCCGATCACCTGCGTCGAAGGATGGAGTGCCGGCGCGACCTGGACCGGCGTACGGATGCGTGACGTCGCCGAACTGGTCGGCGCGCCCGCGAAGTCGCGGATGTTCGTCACGTCCATGCAAACCCGCGGGGCGTTCGCGACGAGCGAGCTTCCTTCGCAGTTCGTCGACGACAAGCGAACCCTCCTCGCGCTGAGGCTCAACGGCGAGACGCTGAGCGTCGACCATGGCTTCCCTTGCCGCGTCATCGCGCCCAACCGGCCCGGCGTCCTGCAGACCAAATGGGTCAAGAAGCTCGAGGTGTTCGGATGAGGACGGTGTCTGGATGAAGGCGGTGTCTGGATGAAGATCGTGCGCGCATCGCTGATGGTGATCGGCCTCGCGATGGGGTTGTGGGGACTCTGGCTCATGAGGGATTTCCGCTTCGACCAGCTGCTCTCGGCAGTCATCTGGCTGGCCGGGGGAGTCGTCGCCCATGACGGGATACTCGCGCCGTTCGTTGTCGGTGCCGGTGTGGTTCTTGCGCGGGTCACTCCCGCATATGCGCGCAAACCGGTGACCGTGGGCCTGATCCTCTGGGGCACCGTCACCCTCGCCGTCGCCAACGTCCTCAGCGGTCAGGGCGGAAAACCTGACAACGACACGGTCCTCGACCGGCCGTATCTCATGACGTGGCTGATCCTGACAATCATCGTGTTCCTCGGGATCGCCGCGTATGCGGGGTTGATGCGCAGTCGTTCCAAACCGGGGACATCGATGCAAACCGAGGCCTAGTCTGATCGATGTCGGGGGACATCCTTTGGTCCAGGAGTTCGCATGGCAGGCAAATTCGAGTTGTACAGCGACAAAGCCGGCAAGTACCGCTTCCGGCTCAAGGCCGGCAACGGTCAGGTCATCGCGGTCGGCGAGGCCTACGGGAGCAAGAGCTCAGCCCTCAACGGCATCGAGTCGGTCCGGAAGAACGCGGCCGGCGCCTCGCTCGACGACCAGACTGACTAATCGCACTACCTAGCCGCAGTTGGCGAACCAGTAGTCGGTGAACTGCTTCGACTGCGTGGCGAGGGCGTTGCCCTTGGCAAGAAGCTCGGGATCGCTCAGATGGCCGTGCTGCGGAAGCTTGTCGACGGCGGCCTTGACGCTGCCGTAGTAGCTTCGATAGCGCTTCCACGCATCGGCAAGCTCGGTCGGCGGCTCGACACCGTTCATCGCAGCGAGCTTGTCGTCGATCTCCCTGGCGAGGTCTTCCTTCGCCTCGAAGGCCTGGAACGGCCCGAGCGTGGTGGCGTCGCCGCCTTTCGCCGTGAAGTCCTTGCAGAAGGCGTTGCTCGATGACGTCTCTTGCGTTGGCGTTGGTGCCGGGACGGTCTTGTCGTCGACTCCGCACGCGCCCAGGGCGAGGATGAGGCTGCTGGCAAAAGCCGCGCTGATCGTCTTCGGCATGGGTCCCCGATTCGTCGTCCCGCCAATTCTAGTTCTTGAGGAACGTGTCCAGATAACGCCGGAACTCGTCGCTGCCGACCGATGAGGCCTGTGCCCACGATTCGAAGTCGATCGATGTCTCGAGATCGGATGTCACCGCGATCCGCACTGAGCGTTTGATGTTGGCATTGAGCTCACGGCTGCGCGTCGCGCAGCGGTCGGCAAGTTCCTTGGCCTTGGCCTCGGGGTCGGCGGCGAGGACATTCGCGAGTCCCAGCCTGATGGCGTCGTCGGCCTTGATGATGTCGCCGGACAGGAGTGCCGCGGTCGCGTTGGCGGCACCCATACGTTCGGTCAACATCCACGAACAGCCGCCGCCGGGATGGAGTCCGATCTCGGAGAACGTCGGTCCGAATGCGGCGCGAGGGCCGGCGATCACGATGTCGCAGGCCAGGGCGATGTTGAGTCCGGCGCCCACGGCGGCACCCTGCACGGCGGCGAAGGTCGGGATCGTGAGCTCGCGCAAACCGAGGAACGAGGCATAGACGCCCTTGAGGTGGTTGCGCAGCTCGTGCACGGGCCGGGTCGTGTCGCCGAACATGCTTTCCAGATTTGCGCCGGCGCAGAAGGCCTTGCCCGCTCCGGCAACGATGAGCGCCCGTGCGGCGGAGTCCGCCTTGACGGTGGCAATGGCCGCGGCGAGCTCGGCAAGCAACTCGAGGTCGAGGGCATTGCGGCGTTCGGGCGCATTCAGGCGGATCGTGCGGATCGGCCCGTCCGATTCGAGGAGGACAAGGTTTTCGTTCGACGTCATGCCACTCAGGCTAGGGCCGGGGTTTGAATCGGTTGTGGCGGATGGGTTTTTGGTCGGGGTCGATACGTTTGGGTGGAATGACTTCGACGACGCCGTCGGCGCCGATGCGGGCGTCCCATTCGCCGTTGTGGAGCAGGTGGTGGTGGTAGAAGCAGAACAGGGCACCGTTGGCCAGATCGGTCGGTCCTCCCCGTGAGTGCCAGACCAGATGATGGGCTTCTGTCCAGGAATGTGGCCTGTCGCAGCCCTTCCAGACGCAACCCCTATCTCTCTTGGCCAGGGCGATCCGCTGATAGCGGTCGTAGACCCGCTTGCTCTGGCCGAGGTCGAGGATCTTGGAGTCTCCGTCCAGGACCATCGGAATCAGCTGGGCGTTGCAGGCGAACCGGCGGGCCTGACCGGCTGACACTTCCTCGCCGGTGGACAACAACGCGGTGCCGAGACCGTCGTTGAGCTGATCCAGGGTCATCGCGATCGTCACAGACGCGGCCAGGCCGCCATGTTGGGGCATCGCGTCGGTGGGCAAATGCTCGATCAGTTCGCAGAACGCCCGGCCAAGTTTCTGCTGATGGGTGATGGTCCCGGAGGCGGCATCACTGTGTTCGCCATCGCGGTCGTAAATCGCTGGCGCATTCCTTCTCGGTGAGGCCAAACCTTCCAGCACCGAGCGGAGCATGCTGGCCTGCACGGTCGGGATCAGGAACCGGCCCCGGGTCATCCCGCCACCGGCACCCCACATGGCCAGCTCGGTGCTGTCGTGGGCCTTGTGTTCCTGGGCCTCCAACTGTTTGCCCAGGTGTTCCTCGGCGCCGTCGGGGTCGATGACTTCCAGGACGCGGTTCGCGAGCCGTTTCAGGTCATCGGTCGGGAACGACCGGGCAAGGTCCAACAGGTGCGCCTCGGCCCTGCACCGCTCCACCACACCCACCCAATCCGGCAGCGTGGCGACCGCCTTGCAGATGATCGTCGCCTGCTCCGTCGTCACCAGGCCGGTCGCCCAGGCGTGGCGGGTTTCTTCGACCAGGTCGCACAGGTGTTCACCGTGTTTGACGACCTTGCCCGCCTGGACCCGCGACAACCCGGTCAGCTGGGCCAGCCACACGGCCGCCGAAGTGGCGCCGGCAAGGGCCGGGAGGTCACGATCGGCCGCTGCCGCGGTCAGCTCGGCCATCAGGTGCTCGATGCCGGACTGGACCTTCGCGACCTCGACAACACCCTGACTGATCTGCTCGTCGCTCAACCTCCACAACTCGGTGCCCGACAAGTCAGCGATCCGGGGCAGCCGCGCAGCCAGCGAACCAACCTGCCGGTTCTCGATCACTGTGCTCACGAACATCCCCCGATGCTGTATCGAACATGTGTTCGATCATACCTCGAAACCGGGACAACTATCAAGTCGATATCCACACGCAAAGGGCGGAATTCCGGGGAATTGTTGAGGCGAGACGAGCGAAAGGAGAGGGCCAGCGACGGGATCCCCGTGTTGCCTCGCTTCGGTCGGGTGGCGTGGGCCCTGTCGATTCGCACGGCCGGCTCTGCTCGGCCGCAAGCGGCCTCAGAGAGCCGGCGACGGGAATCGAACCCGCGTATCTTGCTTGGGAAGCAAGCGCTCTGCCATTGAGCTACGCCGGCGGAGGAGTGGAGCGGACGGCTGGATTTGAACCAACGTCTTCGACCTGGAAGGCCGCTGTTCTGCAATTGAACTACGTCCGCACGGAGACTAAGTCGCCTCGTGGCCCCCACCCTATCCACAATGCGTTAGTTTTTGACTCGTGCTTCTTTCCGATCGCGACATCCTGGCCGAAATCGATGGCGGACGGGTCCAGCTCGACCCCTTCGACCGGGACATGATCCAGCCCTCCAGCATCGACGTGCGGCTGGACAAGTTCTTCCGTGTGTTCGACAACCACAAGTACCCCCACATCGACCCGGCCGCGGACCAGTCCGACCTGACCCGTGAGGTCGAGGTGAGCAATGACGAGACGTTCATCCTGCATCCGGGAGAATTCGTGCTCGGGTCGACATACGAGCTCGTGACCCTGCCCGATGATGTCGCGGCCCGTCTTGAGGGCAAGTCGTCGCTCGGCCGACTCGGCCTGCTGACGCACTCGACGGCCGGCTTCATCGACCCCGGTTTCTCCGGGCACGTCACGCTCGAGCTCGCCAATGTGGCGACGCTGCCGATCAAGCTCTACTCCGGCATGAAGATCGGCCAGCTGTGCTTCTTCCGGCTGTCCTCGCCGACGGACAACCCCTATGGCTCGGCGAAGTATGGGTCGCGCTACCAGGGCCAGCGTGGCCCGACGCCGTCCCGCTCTCATGCCAATTTCTACCGGACCGAGATTTGAGCCTGTCTGTTTCACCCGCCGTCGCCGCTTCGCTCGAAGCGGGACGGCCTGTCGTCGCCCTGGAATCGACGATCATTTCGCACGGACTCCCGCGACCGGACAACCTCGTGGCCGCGCGCCGTTTCGAAGCGATCCTCGCCGATCAGGGCGTCACTCCGGCGACGATCGCTGTGCTCGACGGCGTGCTCAAGGTCGGCCTGACCGACACCGAGCTCGGGCGCATTGCCAACGAGGACATCGCCAAGTTGAGCGTGCGCGACCTGCCCGTCGCCGTCGCGACGAAGTCCAGTGGCGCAACGACCGTCGCCGCGACCTCCTTCATCGCCGCGCTCGCCGGTGTCCGGGTTTTCGCGACCGGCGGCCTGGGCGGTGTCCACCGCGATGCGGGCGAGACGTTCGACGAGTCGGCCGATCTGTCGACGCTCGCCGGGACCCCGATCACCGTGGTGTCTGCCGGCGTGAAGTCGATCCTCGACATCCGGGCCACGCTCGAACGGCTCGAGACCCTGAGCGTGACCGTCCTCGGCTTCAACACCGACGAGTTCCCCAGCTTCTGGCTGACGACCTCTGGCGAAAAGCTGGACTGGTCGGTGCCCGATGCGGCCGCGGTCGCCGAAGTCATGGCCGCCAACGACGCGCTCGGCCGCCGGTCCGCGATCGTCGTGGCCAATCCGCTCCCGGCCGATCAGCAGCTCGACCCCGCCGTCCACGACGAGGCACTGGCCGAGGCCCTGGGTTTGGCCGGAGCGAAGGGACTGTCCGGCAAAGAAGTCACGCCTTTCCTGCTCTCGACGATGGTCGAGCTCACCCGCGGGTCGAGCCTCGCGGTCAACCTGAAGATCGCCGAGAACAACATCAACGTCGCGGCACAGATCGCATTGGCCTGGTCGCGGCGCTGATGGCGGGGAAATGACGATCCTGGTGATGGGCGATGTCGTCGACGACATCGTCGTGCGGCCGCTGTCCGACATCACCGAAGCGAGCGACACCAACGCCGAGATCCGTATGCACCCGGGCGGGTCGGCGGCCAATGTCGCTGCCTGGCTCGGGCACCTGGGTGCCGACGTCAGGTTCCTCGGCAAGGCCGGCGCCAGCGGCGTCGAGCGGCACCGCGAGGCGCTGGCGCAGTATGGCGTGGATGCGCGCATCGCCGGTGATCCCGAGCTCGACACCGCCACGATCGTGCTCAATGTGGACCCGGGCGGTGAGCGCACGATGTATGTCGACCGCGGCGCCAATGCAACCTTCGGCCCCGATGACATCCCGATCGATGCATTCGACGGGGTGACATGGCTGCACCTCACCGGCTACTCACTGTTCGACGACCACGTACGGCCGACCGCCCTCCGCCTGATCGATCTGGCCAAGAGCCTGCGCGCCGGTGTCTCGATCGATCCGAGCTCGCTGGCGTTCCTGCGGCGCTGTGGCGCCCGGGCTTTCGCCGAATGGGCGAGCCGCGCCGACCTGCTCTTCCCCAATCTCGATGAGGGACGATTCCTCAGCGGCCAGGACAACACCGAGCTCATCGCGGCCGATCTTGCGGACCGGTTCGGAGCCGTCGTCCTGACGCTCGGATCGATGGGCGCCATCCATCACGACGGCGTCGCCGCGACGCGCGGCCCCGCCGACCCGAGCTCTATCGTCGACACGACCGGTGCGGGCGAT
>JALYQD010000039.1 GCA_030856025.1 Actinomycetota bacterium | reverse complement strand
CGCCCCAGGGCTGCGACGTCTCTGACCCGGTCATCGGGCCTCGGCCTCGGCATCGCCCTCACCTGGTTCAGCCTGCTCGTCCTCATACCGCTGTGCCTGATCATCGTCCAGGCGAGCGAAGGCGGTTGGAGCGTCTACGCCGACACCCTGAGCAACCCGCAGACCGCGGCCGCCCTCAAGCTCACGGTCGGCCAGGCGCTTCTCGTCACGGTCGTCAACATCGTGTTCGGCACCCTCATCGCCTGGGTCCTCGTCCGTGACGAGTTCCCCGGCAAACGCGTCCTCGAAGTCATCATCGACATCCCCTTCGCGCTGCCCACGATTGTCGCCGGCCTCGTGCTCCTCAGTCTCTACGGCCCCAAGAGCCCCCTGGGCATCAACGTCGCCAACACCGAGTGGTCGGTGTTCCTGGCCCTGCTCTTCGTCACGCTCCCCTTCATCGTCCGTACGGTCCAGCCGGTGCTGCTCGAGCTCGAACCCGACGTCGAAGAGGCAGCGGCATCCCTCGGCGCGAGCCGCTACACCACGTTCCGTCGCATCATCCTGCCCAGCCTTGCACCAGCGATCACAGCCGGCGCAGCGCTGTCCTTCGCCCGCGGCATCAGCGAATACGGTTCGCTGGTTCTCCTGTCGGGCAACCTCCCGCTCAAGACCGAGGTCGCCTCGGTGCGGATCCTGACCTACATCGAAGGCGGCAACGAAGCAGCAGCGGCAGCGGTTGCCTCGTTGCTCCTCGTCGTTGCGCTGATCGCCATCGTCATCCTCGACCTCGTGTCCCGTGCGGTGGCCCGTCGTGGGTAGTCGACAACCGGCCAAGACGTCGGGCACATATCTCCGTCGTGCGATCGTCGTCGCGTACCTGTTTTTCCTCGTCGCCTGGCCCGTCGCCCTCGTCGTGCAAAACACGTTCGCCGACGGCCTCACCAACCTCCAGACAGCGCTCAGCGACCCGATCGTCACCCACGCACTCCGGCTGACGGTGTATGTCGCCCTCTGGGCTGTCGCCATCAACACCGTCTTCGGTGTCGGGATCTCACTCCTCCTGGTCCGATACACGTTCCCGGGTCGCCGCATACTCTCCGCGCTCATCGACCTGCCGCTGTCGGTATCCCCCGTCGTCGTCGGCCTGGCCCTGCTGCTCGCATACGGAAGCACCAACGGGTTCTTCGGCGGCGCTCTCGAAGGCGTAGGGCTGCAGATCATCTTCGCGACGCCGGGCATCATCATGGCGACCGCCTTTGTGAGCTTGCCCCTCGTCATCCGTGAGATCGTGCCCGTGCTCCAGGAGATCGGTACCGAGCAGGAGCAGGCCGCCCGCAGCCTGGGCGCCGGTCCGTGGCAGTCGTTCTGGCGCATCACCTTGCCGTCGATCCGCTGGGCCCTCGTCTATGGCGTCGTGCTGAGCCTCGCCCGCGCCCTCGGCGAATTCGGTGCGGTGAAAATCGTGTCGGGCAACCTCATCGACCAGACCCAGACAGCGACTCTCGTCGTCGAGCAGAAGTACCAGGACTTCGAGCAGGGCAGCGCGTATGCGACGTCGTTCCTGCTCGCCTTCATCGCCGTCGCGGCCCTCGTCGTCGTGACCATCATTCGACCCAAGGAGAATTCCGATGGGAATTGAGATCCGCGGCATCAGCAAGAAGTTCGGCGACTTCATTGCCCTGGAGGATGTGAACCTCAGCATTCCCAGCGGCCAGCTCACCGCGCTGCTCGGGCCAAGCGGCGGCGGCAAGTCGACACTCCTGCGCATCGTCGCGGGTCTCGAGACCTCGGACAGCGGAACCATCGAGATCGAGGGCAACGACACCACCAACGTCCCGGCGCAGAAGCGCAACGTCGGCTTCGTGTTCCAGCACTATGCCGCGTTCAAGCACATGAATGTCGAGAAGAACATCGCCTTCGGCCTCGAGATCCGCAAGCGCCCCAAGGACGAGATCAAGGACCGTGTCCACGAGCTCCTCAAGCTCGTGCACCTCGAGCAATTCGCGCACCGCCTGCCGTCACAGCTTTCAGGCGGTCAACGTCAGCGTATGGCCCTCGCCCGCGCCCTCGCGATCGAGCCGAGCGTGCTCCTGCTCGACGAGCCATTCGGCGCCCTCGACGCCAAGGTGCGCAAGGAGCTGCGCGCCTGGCTGCGTCGCCTCCACGACGAGGTCCACGTCACGACGGTTTTCGTCACCCACGATCAGGAAGAAGCGCTCGAGGTCTCCGACAGCATCGTCGTCATCAACGAAGGGCGGATCGAACAGATCGGCACCCCCGACGAGTTGTACGACGAACCGGCCAGCGACTTCGTGTTGAGCTTTCTCGGCCCGGTCACCCGCCTGGGAGACAACCTGATCCGGCCGCACGACATCGACATCTCCCGTTATGAGCACGCCGCGACAGCATCCGGTCCGATCACCCGCTGGACCCGGGTCGGTTTCGAGATCCGGCTCGAGGTCACGCCCGACGACGTGTTGCATCCCGACCCGGTCCAGGTCGTGGTCACCCGCGCCGAGGCCACCGCATTGGGCCTCCACCCCGGCGATCGAGTCTGGCTGCGCCCGCAGGTCGGAGCCCTGACGACGTTGCCCCCCCAGTCGGCGGCGCACTAGCTCAGAGCACAGCTTGGTCGATCTTCGTGTGGAACCTTTCACCGCGCTTGCCACCGAGGACGGCTGCCAGAAACGTGCCCGCGAGGACCGCGGCCAGAATCGTCACGGTGTCCGTGGTGATCGTCGCCTCGGGAGTCGGGAACGAGGGCAGGTCGGCGCGTTCGAAGATGTTGTACTTCTGACCGAATGCCTCGCCGAATGCCACCATGACGACCGTGATCAGCACGCCCCAGGCCCATACGCCGAAGCCCTGACGCGCGCCGTCGAAACGGGCAAGCCGTCCCGCGACATAACCACCCACGTAGTAGCCGACCATCAAGACCAGCACAACGGCAACGACCAACGATACGCTCATCGTGCCGGCTCGCAATTCGACCTGCGCCGTGGTGACGTCGAGGTCCGAACCGATCACTGATGCCGCCACGCCGACGACGCCGGCAAGCAGGCCGGTCAAGGCAACGGCGACGAGCCATCCGTAGAACACCGCACTGCCGTTGAAGCCACCGAACTTGCGGTGCCGATACTCGGCCAGTTCGCGATAAGACGGTGCGGCGCGATAGTAACTGCGCGGGTCTACATCGCCGGCTTCCTCCGGAACGATCCGCTCCCTCTCGGGGGCACTGGCTCGCTCGTCGTAAACACTTCCATGATGATGCACCCGATGAGGCATGTGCTTGAGGCCAAACATCGGAAACCTCCGTTCTTCAACGGCAAGTCACCAGCGGTTTGCCGTCATCACAGAAGTACCCTTTCGCGGCCCCGGCCAAACCCTTCCTGGCCGTCGAGTTCGGGCGCCGGTTCAGGTTCGGAGGCGGGCTCTCCGGCCGTTTCGCGGGTGGACCGACGCGCAGCTTCGCGGCTGGACTGGCGCAACGTCTCGCGGGCGGACTGGCGCTTCCTTTGCCAAATGGATATGCCGAAGATCGCGAGGCCGGCAATCGCCAGGACGACGCCCACCGCGCTCGGGGCTCGATAGCCGTAGCCCGCCTGGATGACGACGGAACCGAGCAGCGCGCCGAGGCCGTTGGCGATGTTGAGGGCCGAATGGTTGAGCGCGGCTCCCAGCATCTGTGCCTCGCCGGCGGCGTGCATGAGCCGGATCTGCAGGCAGATGGCGATGACCGAACCGAGCACTGCGACCAGGAACACCAGGATCATGGCTGGGACGACATACGGCGCGGCGTAGTAGAACAGCGCCAGGACCACCGCCATGGCGACGAAGCCGCCGATGACCGAACTCTGGACGTTCCAGTCGGCGAGCCGGCCGGCTGCCCACGTGCCGACGACGGAGCCGACGCCGAAGACGAGCAGGAACACGTTGATGAATACCCGCGACAAGTCGGTCACGTCGGTGACGATCGGGGCGATGTAGCTGTACATCGCGAACAGGCCGCCGAAGCCGACCATGCCGGTCGCCACGGCGAACAGCACTTGCGGTTGCTTCAGCGCGGTGAGTTCCTTGCGTACGGACGCCTCGTGGTTGCCGGGGCTGTGAGGCACAAGGACGAGAATGGCGATCGCGGTGATCAAAGCGATCGCGAGGACCAGCCAGTAGGCGCTGCGCCAGCCGAGGTTCTGACCGAGGAAGGTGCTCGCGGGTACGCCCACGACAGTGGCGATTGACAGGCCGAGCATGACCGAGCTGATGGCACGGCCGCGGAACTCGGGTGCGACAAGCGAAGCCGCGATGAGTGAGGCGACGCCGAAGTAGGCGCCGTGCGGCAGCGCCGCGAGGAACCGGGCGATCATGACCGGCCAGTAGCCGCTCGCCATCGCGGTGATCGCATTGCCGAGGCCGAGCGCCAAGACGAGCCCGATCGCGAGTTCGCGTTTGGGCAGATGGGCGCCGAGCGACACGATGAGCGGCGCTCCCACGACCACACCGAAGGCGTATGCCGTGATGATGTGGCCGGTCTTCGGAATGTCCTCACCGATGCCCTGGGCGATCTCGGGAAGCAGGCCCATCGTCATGAACTCCGTGGTGCCGATGACGAAACCGCCCAGAGCGAGAGCGATCAGGGCAAGGGTCACGTGCGCCGTGCGCACACCGGGCATCGTCTCTACAGAAGTCACACCTTGGACAAGCCGAGGGAAGCCTCAGGTATTCCGAACGTGTGTTAACTCACGGTGAACAGTTGCGTGAGCCGGTCAGCCGACCGCGGTGCTGATGAGCAGCCGCATCTCCTCGGCGACGGCGTCCAGCGGTGCCGGACTGCGTTGGCTCCGCGCGAGCACAACGGCTCCCTCGAGGCTGGCGACGATGAGCCACGAAAGCCGCTCGGCGCGAACCGAGTCGACACCGTCACGGCGGAGCGTTCCGGCGATCAGGGACTGCCAGCTGCGGAATGCCGTCGTTGCCGGACCGGCGGGTCCAGCCCCGTTCGTGGTCTCCTCGGTCGCGACCGAAAGCACCGGGCAGCTTGCCTGGTAGTCGTTCGCCTCCAGGAACTGTTGCCAGTTGGCAATGAACGCCTCCAGCGCGGCGACCGTGCCTCCCTCAGCCGCCAGGGCGAGGAGCCTCTCCACGTGCCCGGAGATCCAGCCGACAGCCTCCTCGACCAGCTGCTCCTTGCCGCCTGGACGGCCGCCTGGACGCGCGGGACGCGCTAACATACGCACACGATCGCGCCGGGGACGCCCCGATCACCTGGCTGGGGCACAGCCTGGGCGGTCAGATCCTGCCGTTCGCCGACCACACGCTGATCGATCGCGGCATGACCGTCACGGCAGGTGTCGGTTACTGGCGGCTCAACAGTCCCGGGGTGCGGTGGCGCGCCCCGTTCCTCTGGAAGGTCATGGCTCCACTTGCGATCGCGATCGCGGGTTACTACCCGGGCAGGCGCCTCGGGATCCTCGACGACCTGCCGCCCAATGTCATGCGCCAGTGGTCGTCGTGGTGCATGCACCCGGACTACATGCTGAGCGAACTCCCCGAGATACGCGAGGAATACGCTGCCGTCACTCTGCCGTTGGCATCGCTGTCATTCACCGACGACGAGTTGATGTCGCGCGAGAGCATTGCCGGTCTCGACCGCCTCTACACCGGCGTGAATCAGGTCCACATGCGTTACACGCCCGAGCAGCTCGGGGTCGAGCGCATGGGCCACTTCGCGTTCTTCCGCGAGAATCGCGTCGATCTGTGGGATGAGCTCGTGCTGCCGTTCCTCGCTCAGCAATGAAACCGACATCGACCTGGCTCACGCACGCCAGGTCGATGTCCCAGAAGGTCAGCTCAGCGTTGCGAGGACCTCGAGCAAAGTCGCCGACGGGCGCATCACGGACTTCACCTTCGCCTCGTCGGGGCGGAAGTAGCCGCCGATGTCGACTGAAGACCCCTGCACGGCGAGCAGCTCGCCGGTGATCTCGTCCTCGTTGGTGGCCAGCGCCCCGGCGACTTCGGCGAAGGCCGCGGCGAGCTCGGCGTCTTCATCCTGCTTCGCGAGTTCCTGGGCCCAGTAGAGCGCCAGGTAGAAATGACTGCCGCGGTTGTCGATCTCGCCGACCTTGCGGCTCGGCGACTTGTTCTCGTTCAGGAAAGTGCCGGTGGCCCGGTCGAGTGTGTCGGCCAGGATCTTGGCCCGCGCGTTGCCGGTCGTCACGGCCATGTGCTCAAAGCTGGATGCCAGCGCCAGGAATTCTCCGAGGCTGTCCCAGCGGAGGTGGTTCTCCTTGATCAGCTGCTGGACGTGCTTGGGAGCCGAACCGCCCGCGCCGGTCTCGAACAGTCCGCCGCCATTGATCAACGGAACGATCGAGAGCATCTTGGCGCTGGTGCCGAGCTCCAGGATCGGGAAGAGGTCGGTGTTGTAGTCACGCAACACGTTGCCGGTCACCGAGATGGTGTCCTCGCCCTTTCGGATGCGCTCGATCGAGAAGGCGGTGGCCTCCTCGGGCGACATGATCTCGATCTGAAGACCCTCGGTGTCGTGGTCGGTGAGGTATTCGTTGACCTTGGCGATCAGGTTGACGTCGTGGGCGCGGCTCGGATCGAGCCAGAAGACCGCCGGGGTCGCCGAGGCACGGGCGCGGGTCACGGCGAGCTTCACCCAGTCGCGGATCGGGACGTCCTTGGTCTGGCAGGCACGCCATACGTCCCCCTGAGCGACCTGGTGCTCGATCAGCACGTCGCCGGAACCGCTGACGACCTGGACGCTGCCGTCGGTGATCATCTCGAATGTCTTGTCGTGGCTCCCGTACTCCTCAGCCGCCTGGGCCATCAGGCCAACGTTGGAGACCGAGCCCATCGTGGTCGGGTCGAATGCGCCGTGGGCGCGGCAGTCGTCGATGACGACCTGGTAGATGCCCGCGTAGCTGCTGTCGGGAATGACCGCCAGCGTGTCGGCCTCGTTGCCGTCGGGGCCCCACATGTGTCCCGAGCTGCGGATCATGGCCGGCATCGATGCGTCCACGATCACGTCACTGGGGACGTGGAGGTTGGTGATTCCCTTGTCCGAATCGACCATGGCGAGCGCCGGTCCGTTGTCCAGCCCCTTCCGGACAGCGTCCTCGATGCCGGTGCGTACGTCGTCGGGGAGCGCATCGAGCCCGCTGAGGATGGAGCCGAGCCCGTTGCTCGGGCTGAGGCCGGCGGCGGCGAGCTGGTCGCCATAGGACTCGAACAGCTCGGGGAGGAAGACCTTGACGACGTGGCCGAAGATGATCGGGTCCGACACCTTCATCATGGTTGCCTTGAGGTGCACCGAGAAGAGAACGCCCTCGTCTTTGGCACGCGCGATCTGGGCGGCTAGGAACTCATCGAGTGCGGCGACGCGCATCACGGTGCCGTCGACGACCTCGCCCGCGAGCACCGGGAGCGAGTCCTTCAGCACGGTCGTTTTGCCGTCTTCGCCGAGGAACTGGATCGTCAGGGCGTCATCGGCGTCGAGGACGACCGATTTTTCATTGTCGCGGAAGTCGTCGGCGCTCATGGTGGCGACATTGGTCTTGGAGTCGGGTGTCCAGGCCCCCATCGAATGCGGGTGCGAGCGTGCAAAGTTCTTGACCGATGCCGGCGCACGACGGTCAGAGTTGCCTTCGCGCAGGACCGGGTTGACCGCGCTGCCCTGGACCTTGTCGTAGCGGGCCTTGAT
>JALYQD010000003.1 GCA_030856025.1 Actinomycetota bacterium | reverse complement strand
CCACTGACCCAGGTAGCCGTAGTCGATCTGAGCCTCCTATGTGGACCCCGCGAATATGCGGCGCGGACGCTGCAGGCGCCGGCTGGCCGCTGTCGCGTGATGGTGTTGTCCGCATAGTCGCGGCCGTCTGGGTCGTTCACGCTTCTTCCTTCCGTATCTGGAGGAGGAGCGATGTTGATCGAAGGACCGTTGGCGCCATGGGTGTCGGCGATAGAAGCCCGGTTGAGCGAGCTGGGCTACGCGGACGAGACGGCACGTCAGCATCGGCGGCTGGTCGCCAAGCTGAGCCGGTTCCTGGCCGAGCGCCGGCTCGGCGTGGTGGATCTGAGCAGCGAGATGCTCGAGCGGTTCTGCCTGTCGCTACGCCGCCTCGGGCATGGGTCGAGGCCGACGATCCGGTCGTTCGGGTGGCTCATCTCGTTGTTGCGCGAGCTTGGCGAGCTCCCTCTCACTGAGTCGATCGACCCGAAGTCCGACGTCGATGTGCTCATCGGGAGGTATCGCCGGTTCGTTCTCGACGAGCGAGGCCTCATGCTCGACACGGTCGAGAACTACGAGCGGTCGCTGCGTGTGTTCATCGCCGAGGCCGGCTGCGAGGTCGACACGTGGACAGCTGCTGATGTCAGCAGGTTCATGACCCTTCAGGCCCGGCAGACGAGTGCCCGGGGGCTGGAGAGGTCGGCAACGAGCTTGCGCTCGTTCCTGCGGTTCGCGTTGGTGGAGGGGCTGACGGACAAGCCGCTCGCCCACGCTGTCCCTTCGGCGGCCCGCTGGAGCGTGGCTGGCCTTCCACGCGGACTCGCCCCTGGCGAGGTGACGGCGCTGCTCGGCTCTTGTGACCGGGACACCCCGAAGGGACGACGTGACTTCGCGGTCATGCTCCTGCTGGTCCGTCTCGGGCTGCGGGCCGCCGAAGTGGCCGGTCTCCGGCTCGACGACATCGACTGGCGCGTCGGCGAGCTCGTGGTCCGGGGCAAGGGCGGCACCGAGGAACGCCTACCGCTACCCGTCGATGTCGGCGACGCAGTCAGCGCCTACCTGGAACACGACCGGCCTCGCCGCCCTGACCGTGCGGTGTTCCTGCGGATGCCGGCCCCGCTGCGAGGCCTGGCGCCCGAGGGCGTGAGTGAGATCGTGCGGACGGCTGGCGAGCGGGTCGGGCTGGGCAGCTTCGGCGCGCACCGGCTCCGCCACACTGCGGCCACCCAGATGCTTCGCTCGGGCGCCTCGCTGACTGACGTCGGCCAGGTCCTGCGTCACCGACGCGTGTTGACGACCGCCATCTACGCCAAGGTCGACCACGACGCGTTGCGTGCCCTGGCGCTGCCCTGGCCCGGGAGCGTCCAGTGACGGACTTCTCGGCTGCTGTCGTCGACTACCTGAGCACCCGGCGGGCCATGGGCTACAAGCTCGTCCAGGACGGACGCCTCCTGCACCGGTTCGCCGCCCATCTCGACACGGTCGGGGCCGAGCACCTGACCAGCGCCGACGCGGTGGCGTGGGCGACTGGGCACGGCACTGCCAACACGGCTTGGCGAGCCGGTCGCCTCACCATCATCAGAAGTTTCGCTCGCTACCTGATCGCGTTGGACCCGGCGACGGAGATCCCGCCCGTTGGGCTCCTGCCCGAGGCGAAGCATCGGATCGTGCCGCACATCTACACCGACGACGAGATCGCACGCGTCATCGAGGAGGCGGGCCGGCTTGTCCACCCGCACCGGGCCGACACCTACCAGACGCTCATCGGCCTCCTCGCCGTGACCGGCATGCGGGTCGGCGAGACCGTCCGCCTCGACCAGGCCGACGTCGACCTCGACGACGGTGTCCTGACGATCCGTGACACCAAGTTCGGCAAGTCCCGGCAGGTGCCTGTTCACGCCACCACCATCGACGCGCTTCGGGGTTACGCCGGCCGGCGAGACCACCGTCGACCTGCGGCGAAGTCGCCGAGCTTCTTCACCTCCAGCATCGGGACGCGGCTGCTGCGCGACAACATCAGCACCGTCTTCCCGACGCTCGTCCGAGCCGCCTCGATCACCACACCGCCGGGCCGCCGCCCAGCCCGGGCGCACGATCTCAGGCACACCTTTGCCGTGCGCTGCCTGATCGGTTGGCATCGACAAGGACTCGATG
>JALYQD010000167.1 GCA_030856025.1 Actinomycetota bacterium | reverse complement strand
TCGACGACGTCGTCGTCTGCGTGATGACCAAGGCCGACGTCCAACGACTCCTCCTCGGAGACCAACGCATCGCCGCCCGCATCTCCGAAACCCTCGGCCGACGCCTAGCCGAGCTCGAGCAACGGCTGTCCGACGCCGTCTTCAAATCCGTCCCGGAGCGCCTGGCGGGCGCCCTCACCGTGATGGCCTCCGCCCGACATCCCCGGCCGCTCGCGCGCGGAGTGCAGGTCCACCTCACCCACGAGCAGCTCGCCGCTCTCGCCGGGACCTCCCGCGAGACCACCACCAAGATCCTTGGGGAGTTCGCCGACCAAGGCCTCATCGGCCTCGGTCGTGGGCGCATCACCATCCTCGACGCCGCCGCTCTTGGCGAACTCAGCGGAGACTGACAGACCCATGGGTCGAACCCGCGGGTCGGGCCAGCCGTTACCCCTTAGTCGTGGCCGATATTTAGGGCGGGCACGCCTCGCAAGCTTCGACCGGCTCCGGGTCGAGAAACGGCAGACCATGGTTGCTCGAACCGGCCAACGCGACCTTCTTGACTTCGGCCCGCCGCCGCACCCGCCTGCAGACATCGACCGCAACACCGAGGACCACACGCAATGACCGCCGGCGACCGCCCGCCGACACCTTCCGCAGCGGCCTGACCGGGCTGACCTGACAGATGGGCACTGGCTGTGCCGGTCGCATGGTCAGGCGCAGGGGAACCATTGGGCGGCTGCGACGGTGCGCGCGCGGTGTTCGGCGAATCGGTGGCGGACTTGGGTGATCGCGGCCTGGAGGGGAAAGATGTCGTGGGTTACGAGTTGGTCGGCGTGCTCGGCGCTGACGGGGTGCCAGTAGACGCCGCTGGCAGTGATGGTGATCTCGGGGATCAGTGTCTCGACGGTGAGTTCGATCCCGTGCTCGGCTAACCCTCGGCGAGCGAGGGCGCGGATGATTCGGTCTTCAGCGGCGATGCCCAAGCTTTCGAGGAATGTGTGGAAGGGTTCGACGGCGTGGGTCTGTTCGTATGGCAGCGTTGCCGCGACCTTGACTCTGAACCCTTCTGATTTCGCGATCCGGATCCCCGCCACGGCACGGTCCCAGGAGCCTTTACCTCGGTGTGCGTCATGGACGTCGCTGGTGGGAGAGTCGAGACTGATCTGCAGGGTCAAGCGGTCGTGGTCCATGCGGCGCAGGGCATCGAGTCGGCGCCCCCGAAATAGCATCCCGTTGGTGAGGAGGGTGGTCGGAAGGGCGGCGGTGCAGGCTGCGACCAGATCGTCGATGTCGGGCAGCAGGAAGGGTTCCCCGCCGGTGAGGATGAGTTCCGACACGCCTGCATCGACTGCTTCTGCGGCCAGCTGGAGCACGCGATCGAGACCGAGCGACTGTCTGGCGGTCTGGGGTGAGGACTTTACGCAGCAGTAGTCGCAGGCGAGGTTGCAGTCGAAGTTGGTGTACAGCCACAAACGGGTGCCCGGGATCTGGTCGGGTCGGAGGCCGGCGAATGGGTCGGCGCTCCTGCCGCGGCGTATTTTCGCGACGCCTTCGCTGACCTCCACGAGCTCGTTCCCGGTCCGCTCGCACCAGGCCGCAACGGTTCGTGCCAACTGCTCCTGGTTACCGTTGCCCAGAGGCACGTTTACCACGCCATGTCGCGCAACTGCTCCCACCTGCTCGACCAGGTTGAGTACCAGTCCGGGGTGCACCATCGGGTAGAGGTCGGGCCTCGTGTTCACCATCTGATGGAGATTCCTTGGGCGTCAATGGCCTCGAACAAAGACGCGTAACCGTCCAGCTCGGGCGGTACCCATTTGCGCAGCCCTTCCATTTCGAGGACCTCGCGGTGCTGGGGGTTCTCCCAATCCATAGCGAACAGGGCTTCGACCCAGGGATCGACTCGATCGGCTCTGAGACCGGGCAGCGCCGTGAAGTTGCAATGACTGTAAGTCGGGGACGTCCAGAAGGCCTCGAATGCCCCTGGCATCAGTTCCTCGCGACCAATCGACTCCCAGGTGTTGATGCCAATCGCCGCCGCATCGGCGCGGTCCTCGAGAACGGCACGGAGAGCATCCAGCTCACTGCGCCCTGTATCGCCATGCTTGCCCACGTCGCTGTTGATGCGAAGAAGTTCGACAGAGTCGGCGCCCAGACCCGCTTCTTGTAGGTAGTGCACCGGCAATATCGCGGCCTGTGCCGAGTCTTTCGACCCCAACGCCAGCCGCTTGCCGCGCAGGCTCTCAAGCCCGTCCAGGTTACTTCCGGCTCGTGCGACCAGAACCGTTTGGAAGACCGTGTCGGTGTCACGCATCGCCAAGGCACGGCACGCCCCCTTGGTCTGGCCCACGGTTCGGACCCAGGCCAGGTTGGTGTTCCAGGCGATGTCGATGGCTCCGGCCAGGAGTGAGTCCACCTGGCGTCCATAGTTGGAATACAAGATGAAGTCCATCGGCGCATCTGTTTGTGCGAAATAGTCGCGCATGCCCTCCCAGATGGGAACAACGTTCGCGGTGTAGGCGACGGCGCCCACCAGCAACGGCTCACTCATGTCAGTCAGTTCTCCTTGGGGTCAGAACAGCGGTTGTCCGGTGATGGCCTTGCCGTAGAAGTCGTAAAGTACGTCGGCGGTCGGCGCCATCACATGGCCTGCTCTGGCATCACGGAAGTACCTGTCGATCTGTAAGTGTTCAGAGAACGCAGCCCCACCGCACACACGCATCGCGGTGTCGGTGATGCGAAGGGCAGCGTCGTTGGCCGCGGCCTTGACACCGAGCACGTGGAGCACAGTGTCGTCGGCGGGCTCGGCGATCCGAGAAGCGGCCTGATCGACGTAGGCTCGGGTCGACTCAAGGTCGATGGACATCCTGGCCAGTTGCGCACGGATGGTCGGAAGCGACGACAGGCTCTGGTCCAGATGCTCCAATTGGGCGGCACTGGTGTGTCTCACGGCCGCCTCCGTGGCTGCCTGGCTGAGCCCGACCGACACCGCAGCGTTGCCAAGGTTGAACCACGGCATCACTGTGCCCAGCATCAGGTCGAATCCGCCACCTGCCGCGCCGATGCGGTAGCTCAAGGCAGGCTCGACGTCGCACGTCATTGGACTGGAGGCGTTGCCACGTAGCCCGAGGCCATGCCACTGTCCTGCGACGGCGACACCTGGCGTCTCCGCGGGAAACGCGAAGAGGTCGACGCTGTCTGCGTCGGCGTTGCCTGTGGAGGTGACGTAGAGGTCGGCGTATCCGGCGGACGTCACCCAGCTCTTGTGAGCATCGACGCGCACATCAGAACCGCTGTGTTTGGCTTTTGAGACCGGTGCCCAAAAGTGGGATCGAGAACCAGCCTCGGAGAACGCGAGCGTCCCGAGGCCACGGCCGGTAGCCAGCGCAGGCAGCATATCCGGCCAGTCCGGAGGGGGTGCAGCCGCGACGGTCATTGCCGCGCTGATGTGCATCAGGTAGATCATCGCTGTCGAGCCACAAGCTGCAGCCAAAGCTGTCACCACCTCGACCAACTCCCTTGGCCCACCACCGAGCCCGCCCACTTCCTCCGGGAGCGTCAATCCGAGAAGCCCGGACTGCCTCAGCGCGGTCACCGCTTCGGCTGGGAAGGTCGCCGCGGAGTCGACCCGTTGGGCCGACTCGCGTGTCACCGACAAGACTGGATCAAGACGACTGCTTAGTTCCATCATTGCGGGGTTCCTCTCATGTCAGGCGGTTTTGTTCTCTCGGGCGGGATCGATGGCGTCAGCCCGACCGTGAGAAGCCCGATCCCCAGAGCCATCAGGAGTGAGAACGTGGAGCCGTTGCCGTCAAGCCAGTTCGTGGAGTGACCGAACTGAAGTAGCTGAATCAACGCGGCCACCGCAAACCCCGCGCCGGCCAAGACGACAAACAGCCGATGAGCCAGCGCAACACCCAGCACCGCAACAAGGCCCAGCACAGGAAACACCACGAGCCCGAGATTCTGGACCAACACGAAGTTGTTGTTGGAGCTCGTGCTCAAGGCGAAGATCGGACTAGCGACCCCTGTAGCGCCCAGGGCAAGTGCAGCTCGCCCGACCGGGTCAGTGCGGGCGATACTCACGACAGCCTCATCAGCAGCGGCGCGACCCGGCCCGACGAGGCGCGCCATACAGGTCGCAGCACACCATCCAATCCGAAACTGCGTCCAGCCGCAGTGGCGAACAACGCCACGTGCGCCAAGATCATCAAGTAGTACGACCACTCCCACTCGTGGGGGGCGTTCAGCACCGAGAATGTGATGGCCAGGGATTGTCCGATTCCGACGATGGCCCACAAACGGGTGGCCAGTCCCAGAAGCAAGAAAGCACCGAGGCTGGCTTCGAGCACCAACGTCATCCAGCCGAAGAAGGTGAAGTTGGGTAGCACCAGATGCTCGATCACCCACGTGAACGGAGGGAATACCGGATAGTCCACCGCGTTCATCACGTACTTGTGCAAAGACGTGAAATCGGGGGGCCTCTTCCAACCCGCGTTCTCGATCCATAAGAGGGCAACCCCGACGCGAAAGACGGCAATCAGGACGCGAGCCGTCGGCGATTCCCCGCCAACCTCTGCAGAAGCGGCGACCCGGCCGGCAGGTGTGGTCACAATAATTCCCCTCACTGCGAGCAATGCTGATGGCTGCACCCGGTCAAGTCGAATGTGACCTGCCTCTCATAGTAACCAGGCGGCATGTGTGTTTGCTTCCACTTTGGAGAAGAAGGTTGTAAGGGGCATCAGTGGCCGGAATCGGCCAGTGCCGTGCCTGTCTGCGCGGCAGACCCTGGTAGCCCTTCAACACCCACGGCTCCCAATGGACAGTTTCTCCATTGGGTGATCGATCGACCTGCCAAGAACTGCGCTTACCTGTCCAGTCGCACCTCGATATCGTGCCAAAAAGCGACGCGATTCTTGATCCGGCGCGCGATCGGTGAGGGGTGACGATATGTCCAGGCAGAGTTCCTTGCAACCTCGTCTCCACCAAGCACATGAAAGTAGCTGGCGATCCCTTTCCAGTAACAAAGGCTCTTGAACCGCGACCGCCTCAGAACCCCATCGGCAACATCCTCCAACGGGAAATAGGCGAAGCCCTCGAGGACCAGCACATCGTTCGAGACAGCGATGCGATGGCCCGAAAACCAGGCTGAGCCGGCAATCGGGTCACGCCGCCGTGTCTTGGGAGTCATTCCTCTTCCCCGCCCTGACAACTTGCTGCGAGTTGATCTACCGTCGGCGAACCTGACAAGCCATGATCTGTTCGATGGAGTCTGCATACCAGCCCAATCGGCGCACCGGGCTCCGCCAAGGATTCAGAGCCGTCGATGAGCACGGTCGGTGATCCGCAGAAACCCAGGTCAAGGGCCCCCTCATGGCTCGAAATCTCAATTAGCGAAATACGGACCGGATCGATTTCTTCCCTGAGGAGCGCGCCACCGAGTCGTTGCTCCATGACCTGCCAGTTTGGGCAGCCCGCGAAGAATTGAAGCGAGGTCTTCATACCGTCGATTCTGCGCCACGGATGCAAGGGTCTGGTTTTGGGGGTGTGCCGGCCTCCGGCGCCGGCACGGAGCCATCTTCTGCGTGCTGTGACGCCTCTACGGTGAGCCGGCGCCCGCGAAGACATCACGCTCAACGTCAAGGACTTCATCAACGTCGAAGGCGAGGCCGTCTTCGTCCAGCACTGAGGCCAGCGCAGCCGCCAAGGCCGGTGGGTTGCGGACCGCGGGCTTGTTCGGTGGTGCCCGGTGCAGGATGGCTCACCGGGCAACCTGGGCCCCGTCCAGGCAACCCCAGAGGGAACGAGCGCCTCGTTCAGGACGGACCACCGTCAGGGTGTGCTCGCATAGGCTTGAGTCCCGACGATTCAGCGGATGGACACTCCGCGAGATCGCCGACCACCTGAGCGGCGTGCGCCGGAACGCCGGCCAGATCGCCACTTCAGCCCGTCAGGCTCTCCTTCTCCGTGAGACCACGTCGTCTCGAACACCATGGAAAATCTGGGTTGTCGGGATCGCTGATCATCATGCAGACGAACGGCCCGACCGTGCACGGATGTCGTCAGCGCTGCTCGATCCAGGACTTGACGTAGTCGAGGTCGACGGTGACGGGGTCACGGACCTGATCGAGCATGCGGCGGACACGTTCGGCGGCATCCCGGGTCAGTCGGGAGTCCTCGTCACGAGTGGCCGACACCTCTAGAGCGTCCCTGGGTCCGGGCTCCGGCGGGGTGCTCGGTCTCCTGGAGGTCTCCCGCTTTGGGCCACCGCGGGTCGGCACCGGCCGAGACGCGGCGGGGCCGGCTCGTCATCAAGGCTGCGGCAAGCAGCAGCCCCCACAGTAGGAACAGCGGGTCCCACAAGAACGCGTGGCCGACCAGTGCCGTGGTGTCCATCGTCTGCGCCGTTCCGATCATGCCGGTCAAGGCGGCCAGAGCAGCGACCACGTTGCTGGCGCCGTACGTCACGAGCAACGCGGCGGCGCACCAGAACAACCCTCGCCACAGGCGCGGGGCCGGTAGCAGCCCGCGCTCGTTGACCAGCGGCAGCATCGCGCCCGCCAGCTTGGCGAGGAAGATCAGCGAGAGCAGGACCGCCACCTCGCCAGGCGACTCGCGCTGCCAGCGCGCAGCCCATTCACCGAGGGTGGAGACCAAGGCGGTGCCACCCAGTGCCCAGTAGAGACTGGGCAGCGCGTGCGCGATACCCGCGACGGCGGCAGCGATGAAGAAACGGTGAGCGCGCCCTGCGGAGATCATGCTCACACCTTGCCTGCTGCCGGCTGGAACCACCATCGGGACCTTCCCTGGTTCGACCCTCACAACGCCCCCGACCTGCTGGAGGGTCAGGACATAGACGGGTCACTCGTCATGAGGCCACCTGCCCACGGCTCGGCGCGGGCGCTGTGGAGATGGCGGAGGGATTGACGAACCTCCCATGGGCATACTTTGCCGGATCAACCCGCTGCGCCGTGTTGGTTGACGCACCGAACTTCGAGCCGTCTGCTGGGACCACTCGGCACCCGGCCACCCCGGCACCCGGCCGGCCGGGCGCTGGATGAGGATCGGCTATCGGGCGACCGGTGAAGGCGCGGCTTGCGGGCTCCCTCGGAAGCTTCATGCCGCCTGAGACGGAGTTACGCCCGCTGGCGTAGTGGATCAGTTTCCGCAAAGGCGACGGCCAGCGAGACGCTTCGCCGTCCCGTAGGCGGGATCCGCAATCGGGGCACCTGGCCAACTGCGAAAGATACCGAATCTGCCGACGTGCGGAAAACACCGTTATCGAGATGGATCCTCGTAGAACAGGACTGACGGCTGATCTGTCGGTTGGTTCCTATGGCTGCGAGGGTGCGATCTGAGGTGGCGGCCATTTCCAGGCGGTTCGGGCGATGGCGACTAGGAGTATCGCTTCGATGATACTTCCGAGGATGTAGTAGGCCCAGTGTTCGCCGATGCACGACGCGATGATGCTGATCATGTAGAGGAGGCTGACGACGATGTTGATGATCCGGTTGACTCGTGGTTTGAGAAGGAGTGACAGGACCACCATCAGGGTTGGTAGCAGGATGTAGATCAGTGTGAACGTCAGGAATGTCTGGTTGACAGTGAATGCCGTGGTCGCCACCTTGCCGTCGAGCGCAGCGTCGAGAACATCAGCGCGGTAGAACCCGAAGATGTCGACGTAGGCGAACACGAACAGCATCGCGATCCACAGGGCGCTAAGCACGAGTTTTACATCGACTTGGGTGTCTTGGTACTGCCTGGTTGTTGTCCTCACGGGGTCTGCTCCTCTGCTCCTCTGGTGACGCTTCGGAGGTCCAGTATGGCCGCGTCGGGTTCAGGGCACCGGAGCCTCGGCCAGTGTTGCTTTGACCGATCCCCTTTACAGGCACCTCACTCGGTTGCGCGGTCGCGCTGGTTTCACGCGCCGAGGCGTCCACGGTCGGTTTTTTCCTGCCGGACGGACGAAACCTGCAACAAAATGACTCCTGCCTGACAGGTGCCTGGGTGCGACGCCACGCAAACAATTTCCTCAACTGGCGTGTGCGGGAGTTGATGAGCCGGGAGGGGCAAGCGGCGAAACGCGTCCTGATCGCGGCATGAGCGAACGGGTCAGTCGTGTGTCTGGCGCCTAGCGCAGATGCCTGAGGAAACGGCGTTCGAGTCGACCTGAGGACGCATCCCGCTTTCACCTCTTCGGTGCCGACCCAGCACGCTCTCTCGTAGACACCGATGGCACGCTCGTTGTCGTTGATTACCCACAGCTCAAGGGTCTCGTGGCCGATCTCTCGCCCATGGTCCTCCACACTACGGAGTAGATGACTCCCACGCCGCTGCCCCACGCGTCGGGGTCAACGGCGAGATGGAAGAGTTCCAGAGTCCGCACGCGGGGCGCGAAGAGGGCGAAACCCACAGGGTCACCGTCCCGCCGAGCAAGGAGCAGTTTCGCTCCATCAATGCTGAGGCGCCGCCGGATGCCCGGCATGGTCTCCTCGACAGTGGCCGGCTGTGGATCCTCGTCGCGGCATGCCTTTGCGTGTGCCCAGATCGTTGCGGACTCCTTCATTCCGTCCGCTCCGTGGGACTCAGTCACGTGCACACCAACACCTGCGCTGTTCATCCGATCATCCTCTCAAGGGTGTGAGCCGCTCAGAACGCGAGTTGTCTGGACGCACCATCATCTACATGAGCGCGCGGACCTTGGCAAATTCGGACGTTTACTGACCCGCTTCCAGCGATACTCAACCTGGTTGCAGGACCATCAGTTTGTGCGGGTCAGACACGGGAATGAACCCCGCACGGGCGTAGACCTCGTGTGCATCAACGGTTGAGAGCAGTACCCGCTTGAGTTCGTACGGCGCGAGATGGTCCCGAACGGCTACGGCAAGGCGGAATCCAAGGCCTCTACCTCGGTGATCGGGATCGACGTACACGTCACACAGCCAGGCGAAAGTCGCAAAGTCGGTAACGACCCGGGCGTACGCGATTTGGTAGCCATCTGCGTGGTAGGAGCCGAAGTTGAGGGAGTTCTGGGCCGACCGCTGGACGACGTCACGGGTCCGCCCGAGAGCCCAGAATGCGTCCGTCGACAACCATCGATGCACCAAGTCCAAGTCGATACGGTCCAGCGAGGTGTCGATCTCGTATTCGTCGGGCCTGCGTTCGTTCACGACCCCATCCTAGGCAACCGAACCGGTGGTCGGTGACTTACGTGGGCGAATGGCCCAAGACGAGCGCACAGCGCGGTCCGCTGCGGATGACCGTCGGCCTGCCCGCAGGCCGATCGTCTTGTGACACGCGCGGCCGGGCAAACGGCCGGATCTGGCGATGAGTTGTTGGGCGTCCGGCGGCAGGACGACGAGAATGTCGGGGTCGATTTCTCTGCTCGTCGTCCCGACCAGCTGGCATGCCTCGATCGTCGACTATAGCAACTGATGCTATAGTTCAGACATGATTCTTCGTGGCGAGTTGCTCCGTGAGGTGATGCTGAAGACCGGCACCACCCAGTCCGAGTTGTCCCGGATCAGCGGGGTGCGCCAGCCCAGCATCAGCCAGTTCATCTCGGGGCGGGTGGAGATGAGCGACGACATGCTCGACCGGCTCCTGTCCTGCATGGGCTATCTCCTGGAGGTTGTCCGGCGGCCAGTCAAGAGTGAGCTGCGCCGTTCGTCGGAACGCTCGTGGCGCCTGCACCGGCAGCTCTCGAGGCGCCTGAGTCCTTCGACGTTCGAACAGTGGCGACCGACGATGCTTTCGAGCCTGGGACGGTTGCGTGTCAACGTCAAGGGACAGCCCCACCTGCGCAACCTCGACCGGTGGCAGGACCTGATCGAACGCGGTGACCTGTCACGCTTGCGCCGTGTCCTGACCGGGCTCGACATCGATTCGGTTGAAATGCGCGAGGTCTCGCCGATGGGTGGACTGCTGTCACAGGGCGAGCGCTCCGAGGTCCTTGGGTTGGCGGGCTGATGCGGCGCGACCAACTCGAACACGCCATCAGGACCGCCTGCCAGATCATTGGGCAGCCGGCCGTGATTGTTGTCGGGTCCCAGTCCATTCTCGGCACCTATCGGGAGGAGGACCTCCCATCAGAGGCCACGATGTCCGTCGAGGTCGACATCCTTCCGATTGCCGACGACAACACCGAAACCGCTCGTCTGGCTGACCTGATCGAAGGCGTCGCCGGTGAATTCTCGCCGTTTGAGGAACTCCACGGCTTCAGCATCGACGGGGTCGACCTGGAGACCGCTGTGCTGCCAGAGGGCTGGCGCGACCGGCTCATCAAGGTGCAGAACGCCAACACGGCTTCGCCTTCGGGCGAGACTGTGTTCATCGGATGGTGTCTGGACAAGGAGGACCTCTGCGTCGCGAAGTTGTGTGCACTCCGGGAGAAGGATCGGAACTTCGTCGCAGCGCTGCTCGACGCTGGATTGGCCGATGTCGCCGTGATCACCGAGCGGCTCGCGGCCGTTCCTGGTCGGCACCGGCTGGCCGCCGAGCGGGCGATCGCCTGGTTGGGGTCGCGGACGCGATGAGCCCGGCTCGATCAGCCATCGGCGCCAGTCCGTCACTTTCGCCGCGGACGAACCGCCAGTACCTGGTATAGCGGTCACTGTCGTCGTACGGCGACTTTCCCGGACGTGGTCGTTCGGCCGGATCCCGTGCAGGAAGCGCACCGCCAGTAGGGGGGTGTTGACAGAACAGCAAGGGGAACGACGACCGGGTATCTGCGACAGCCGCATCGGCCGGGTCTATCGGGACCAAAGTCTCTGGCCGTGTGCATGCATCACGTTCACGATGGGAGTGTCGGCCGGTCCAGCCATCAGGACGCGCTCATGGCGGCTGGACAGGTTTCGACCTATTGCGCGGCACACAATGTGCCGGGAGGTGGAGGAAGACATGTTGACTGGAACGGACAGCGGCCGGGCCGGTTCCCTCGAGGAACTGACCGAAGCGGAGTGCCTCAGACTGCTGAGCACGGCCACCGTGGGACGCATGGCATTCGTCAATGCTGAGGGCCAGCAGCTCATCCCGGTGAACTTCATCGTTATCGATGGCCTCATCTACTTTCGGACGGTTCATACCGGAATTCTCTTCGAGCTCGCGCTTGGACACGATGACGTTGCCTTCGGTGCAGATCATCATGAGGACGCCTTCCGCACTGGCTGGAACGTCACCGCGCGCGGCAGCGCCAGGAGGGTCGAGGACCGCGCGACGATCAACAAGGTCCTCGGCAATCCGAACCTCCAACCTTGGGCCGGTGGCGTGCGCTCGACTGTGATCGAGGTACGGCCCAAGTCCCTGGCAGGGCGGAGAGTCTTCGATCCCGCCTTCGGCACAGCGAGTCAATGACGCTGTCCGTCATCCTTCATGCGGCACTTGCTGATGACATTCTCGAGTTCGGCGACGCTGCCCGATCCCGAACCGACGCTCTTCGACGCCAGTGACGTCTTAAGCGCCCGACGATCCTCGTCGATTGAGGTCTTGTCGGTGGTCCAGACATATTCGCCGTCGATTGCAGACACGCACTCGTCCGTCCCGTAGGTGACCGATTCGCCCCCCAGACCCGGCACATACTCGAGTCCGAAGCTGTCCAGCTCGATCGTGCGCCGGACACCGATGATCCTCGGTTCGGCCTTGGTGCCGACCTCATAGGCCGCATGCACCTGAAGCCGAAGCGTCACGAAACGATCTCCGGAGTCTTCACCGCCTTCGGCCTCCCATGCGACCCTCAGAATCTTCGCGGGTCGACGCGGCTCCAAGCCACGTGGGAAGGGATCGACGAAGATCCGCTTCCAGGGGTGGCTCTCATACTTCTTGTCCCCAGCTTCGAGGATTCCCGAAACCGTCTCCGGATATGACGCCTTTAGAGGGCTGAGAACACGATCGAACTTGTCGTCGACGTCCTTGACTTCAAGGATTCGGCGCGAGAACGAAGCCTTCGCGACATCGGTCATCAATGCGGCGAGGACGTCCATGTCCTTGTCGGTGAATCCGGTGGGCGGATCAGGTCTGTCGGCCGGATCGATCCGGGTCGTGCGGGTGTCGCCGAGGGAGGAGAGCGTCAGCCTCGCCGCATCGGGCTTCCTGGGCCCAGAGGAATCAGCGCACCCCACGAGCATCATCGCGGCCACGCAGGCGATCAGTGTGAAGTGTTTGTCCAGGCGGGTCATGAGCTCCATGCTGGGGGCGGGCGCCGCGATCGGCCAACCACTCTGTCCACAGGCTCAACGCCGTTGGGACTTGCTGCCTTGGCGTCTCCGCCAAGCGCCGGTCGACCACAGCGCCCAGAGCACCAGGAGCGGCTGGAAAGCCAATCGCACCGCGCGCTCCGCATCGGAGTTGAGTCCGAAGGCATCCGTCTTCGTCACGAACTGGGAGATGTTCCCCGGGAAGATCAGGACGAAGAATGCAGCCACCAGCCAACCGATCTGAACCCGTCTGCCGGGCAGCGCGATCAGTGTGCTCCCGAGGATGATCTCGACAACGCCGGACACCAGCACGACAACGTCGCCGTTGATCGGTAGCCACGGCGGCACCTGCGCCAGGAATTCGGTCCGGTTCCACGTCAGATGGCTCAGGCCGGCGAGCAGGAGAAAGACACCGAGCGTCAGCCGGCCGATTGTTCGGGCAACGGGGTTCGGATCGGTGGTTCCGGCCACGCGGGAAGGCATACACCGAGTATGTCAGCCGGTTTCAGTGCTTGGAGACCCTGCGCCCGGAGATGCGCTGGGGCGTCAAGGCAATGACGAGGGAGCGGTCGCCCGGTGCCCAGGGACGCAGCCTCGCGATGGCCCGGACCTGTTGAATGCGAGACTCGTCCTCGACGAGTGAGGTACTGCCCAAGATGACGACGCTCCATCCCTTCTGCAGGAGTTCCTCACGATAATCCACGCTGAACGCGACATCATGGAGTCCGTCCGCCATCTCGGCAAGGACGCTCTCCGCGGATGTCTGGAAGTAGACGACTTCGTCGAGGTACTGGAAATTGATCGGCAAGAGCTGCTGACCGGCGATGCCGACAAACGCAACGCGTCCGACAGTTGTGGTGCCGAGGAGTCCGTAGCACTCCTGAGCGCTGAGTTCGCGGAAACTTCCTGCGGCTGATTCGGTTTCCTTGGTGTAGGTCATGGCGTGCCCTTCTTGTCAGTAACACCTACGATCCGCCAGTCGGACGCCAATCGGCAGAGCCGTCTTTCCCTGGACTACAGGACCTTCGGCCCGAGTTTCGGCTCGCCGCGGTCCGTCCCGGACTTTCGGGCCCTTCGACCCTGTTGGCACGCAGAACGCCATGGCACGGTGGCTTAGTAGCCAACCACCGAATTGCCCGACACCGGAGATGCGATGACCTCGACGACCCAGCAGCCTGCTGACAAGATCAATAGTTCAGGCAGCTCCACAACGATGCTGGCCATGGCGACGATCGGTTTTGCCGTCAACTTCTGGGCATGGGCGCTGCTGAGCCCCCTCGGCCCGCTCTTCCGCAACACTGGCAGCCTCGGCAGGCTATCCGAATCCGATGTGGCCCTGCTGGTGGCCGTACCTGTTGTCGTCGGTTCGTTGGGCAGGATCCCTGTTGGGGCGCTGACCGACAAGTTCGGCGGACGCATCATGTTCCCGCTGGTTTCAGCCTCGACCATCGTCCCCGTCCTGTTCATCGGATTCTTCGGCCTGAACTCCTACAGCGCACTGCTGTTCGGTGGTTTCTTCCTCGGCGTGGGCGGCACCGTCTTCGCCGTCGGCGTGCCATTCGTCAACGCCTGGTTCCCGCCCGAAAGGCGTGGACTGGCCATCGGAATCTTCGGCGCCGGAATGGGTGGAACCGCGATCAGCGCCTTGACCACGGTGAAGCTCTTCACCAACGTGGGGGAGAAGGCGCCGTTCCTGATCACCGCGGTCGCACTGGCCGCCTACGCCCTTGCCTCCTGGCTCATCATGCGCGATGCGCCCGGCCGCAAAACTCCCGCCGGATCGTTGATGAGCCGGCTCGTCGCCAACGCGAAGTTGCCGATCACCTGGCAGGCCTGCGCGTTGTATGCGGTCGCCTTCGGCGGCTATGTGGCCTTCTCGGTCTACCTCCCGTCCTACCTCAAGACCGCCTACGAGCTCGACGCCGCCGACGCGGCCAACCGGATGGCCGGCTTCGTGCTCGTCGCGGTCCTCATGCGTCCGGTCGGCGGCTGGCTCTCGGACAAGCTCGGACCCATCCCGGTGCTGTCGGCCGGATACGGCGTCGTGGTCGTCGGCGCCGCGATCGCCGCCACCAACCCGCTGCTCGAACACGTCGGCACCGCAGCGTTCCTTGCCATGGCCGCCGCACTGGGATCGGGCAGTGGTGCGACCTTTGCCCTCATAGCGAAGGTCATCGACCCTTCAAGGGTTGGCGGCGTGACCGGCGTCGTCGGAGCCGCCGGCGGCCTCGGCGGATTCATCCCGCCCCTGATCATGGGCTACATCTACGGCCGCACCGACTCATACGCGATCGGCCTGGCCCTGTTGTCTGTCACCGCGGCCCTCGCGCTGTTCCTGACCGTGACCTTGGTCCGGGCTACGGTGGCAAGAGCCTCCGAAACAGCCTGACCGCATTTGAGCAACCCGGCAATTCAACGAGCGAGGAAACCGCGTGACCACAGACGTGCACCCCACCGACAAGAACGAAGCGGGACTCGACGGCGGTGTGAGCGATGCGCTCGTGCGCACCCGGCGGTTCTTCACCAAGTCCGAGGTCTCTGACGATCTCCGGACGATGCACAAGAAGGGCGGCCGCGACGCCGACGACTTCTACCGTGACCGCTGGAGCCACGACAAAGTGGTCCGCTCCACACACGGCGTCAACTGCACGGGCTCCTGCTCGTGGAAGGTGTATGTCAAGGACGGCATCATCACCTGGGAGACGCAGCAGACCGACTATCCCTCAGTCGGCCCGGACTCCCCGGAGTACGAACCACGCGGGTGTCCTCGTGGTGCCGCCTTCTCCTGGTACACCTATTCGCCCACCCGGGTCCGCTACCCGTATGTCCGGGGTGTCCTGCTGCAGATGTTCCGCGAGGCCAAGAGCCAGCATGACGGTGACCCGGTCAAGGCCTGGGCGCATATCGTCGACAACCCGGCTCGCGCCAAGGCCTACAAGTCGGCGCGTGGAAAAGGCGGACTCGTACGCGCCACCTGGGATGAAGCCACCGAGATCATCGCCGCAGCCCACGTACACACGATTAGGAAATGGGGACCCGATCGGGTTGCGGGGTTCTCCCCGATCCCGGCGATGTCGATGGTCTCGCACGCTTCAGGCGCGCGCTTCGTCAACCTGATCGGCGGCTCGATGCTGAGCTTCTACGACTGGTATGCGGACCTGCCCGTTGCGTCGCCACAGGTTTTCGGGGACCAGACCGATGTGCCCGAATCCGGCGACTGGTGGAATGCCGGCTACCTGATCATGTGGGGCTCGAACCTGCCTGTGACCCGGACACCCGACGCGCACTGGATGACGGAGGCGCGCTACCGGGGCCAAAAGGTCATCGCCGTCGCGCCGGACTACGCCGACAACGTGAAGTTCGCCGACGAGTGGCTGCCGGCAAAACCGGGCACGGACGCCGCCCTGGCCATGTCCATGGGCCACGTCATCCTCAAGGAGTTCTTCGTCGACCGGCAGACCCCGTACTTCAGTGACTACGTCAGGAAGTACACCGATCTGCCCAACCTCGTCTGCCTCGAAGACTCAGGAGACGGCCTCTACCGGGCCGGCAAGTTCCTGACCGCCGCCGACCTGCCGGCGCACGCGGAGGAGGAGAACGCCGCGTTCAAGACGGTGCTGATCGATGAGCGCACCGACGAGGTCGTGGTGCCCAACGGCTCGCTCGGCCACCGCTACGGCGATGCCGGAGTGGGGCGATGGAATCTCGACCTCGGCGACGTGGTGCCCCGACTGTCCCTCTTCGCCGCGGACACCCAATCGGTGCTGCTCCAGCTGCCGCGCTTCGACACTCCCGACGGCGCCGCCAACGACTTGCCCCGCGGAGTCCCGGTCCGCCGGATCGGTGACCACCTCGTCACGACCGTCTTCGACATGATGCTCGCGCAGTATGGCGTGGGGCGCGACGGTCTGCCTGGTGAATGGTCTTCGGGTTATGGAGATGAATCCGCGCCGTACACGCCGGCCTGGCAGGAGACGATCACCGGTGTCCCGGCCTCTGCTGCCGCGCGCATCGGGCGCGAGTTCGCGCAGAACGCCGAGGAGTCCAAGGGCCGATCCATGATCGTGATGGGCGCAGGCACCAACCACTGGTTCCATTCGGACACGATCTACCGCTCGTTCCTGACCCTCACCACCCTCACCGGTTGCCAGGGCGTCAACGGCGGGGGTTGGGCGCACTACGTCGGGCAGGAAAAGGTGCGGCCGCTTACCGGCTACACGCAGGTCGCCAACGCGCTGGACTGGGTCCGGCCGCCGCGCAACATGATCCAGACCGCCTATTGGTATCTGCACACCAACCAGTTCCGCTATGACCAGTTCGGCGCGGACACGCTCTCGGCGACCACGGGATCGGGGCAGCTCGCCGGCAAGACGACGGCAGATGTCATCGCCCAGAGCGCCCGTATGGGCTGGATGCCTTCATACCCGACGTTCAACCGCAATCCGCTCGACCTCGGGGACGAGGCCGCGGCCGCGGGCAAGACTGCCGGCGAACATGTGGTGGACCAGTTGAAGTCGGGTGAGCTGGGCTTCGCTGGCGAGGATCCCGATGCCCCGGAGAACTTCCCCCGCATCCTGTCGATCTGGCGGGCCAACCTGCTGGGGTCCTCGGGCAAGGGCAACGAATACTTCCTCAAGCACCTGCTGGGCACAGACTCCTCGCTCCGCGCGACGGAGGCTCCGGAGTCGGCGCGCCCCAAGGACGTGAAATGGCACGAGACGGCGCCCGAGGGGAAGCTCGACCTGCTGATGACGATCGATTTCCGGCAGACCAGCACGACGATATTTTCCGATGTCGTGCTGCCTGCCGCGACCTGGTACGAAAAGCACGATCTCAACACGACCGACATGCACCCGTTCGTGCATTCGTTCAACCCGGCGATCGCGCCGCCTTGGCAGACCCGCACCGACTGGGACGCCTGGCAGACGATCGCCGAGAAGTTCAGCGAGCTGGCGGCGACAAACCTCGGCGTCCGCAAGGACGTCGTCGCGGTGGCGCTGACACACGACACCCCGGACGCGATGGCCAATCCGCACGGCATCGTCAGGGACTGGAAGGCCGGCGAATGCGAGCCCATCCCCGGCGTCACGATGCCCAAGATCGTCGAGGTCGAGCGTGACTATGGCGCAATCGCCGAGAAGATGAACGCGCTGGGCCCGCTCGTCGACACCCTTGGCGCGACCACCAAAGGCGTCACCTTCGAGCTCGGCAAGCAGGTGGACTACCTGCGGCGCAAGAACGGCGAGGTTCGTGGCGGAGTCGCCGCCGGGCGCCCCTCACTCAAACGCGACATCCACGTGTGCGAGGCGATCCTGGCCATGTCTGGCACCACGAACGGCGCGTTGGCCACGCAAGGATTCAAGACGCTGGAAAAACGCACCGGCGTCAAGCTCGCCGACCTGGCCGAGGAACACGAGGGCAAACAGATCACGTTTGCTGACACCCAGGGCCCGCCGGTGCCGGTGATCACCTCGCCCGAATGGTCGGGTTCGGAGACCGGCGGCCGCCGATATTCGCCGTTCACGATCAATGTGGAGCGGCTCAAGCCGTGGCACACGTTGACCGGCCGTATGCACTTCTACCTCGACCACGACTGGATGACCGAGCTGGGCGAAGGGTTGCCGGTGTACCGCCCGCCGCTCAACATGGCGGCGCTCTTCAGCGAGCCGAACCTCGGCAACATCGCCGACGGATCCGATGGCCAGGTCGCGGGGCTGACCGTGCGCTACCTGACTCCGCACAACAAGTGGTCGATTCACTCCGAATACCAGGACAACCTGTTCATGCTTTCGCTCTCCCGCGGCGGCCAGAACATCTGGATGAGTGACAGGGACGCCAAGAAGGTCGGGATCGAGGACAACGATTGGATCGAGGCGGTCAACCGCAACGGGGTCGTAGTGGCCCGGGCAATCGTGTCGCACCGGATGCCCGAGGGCACGGTGTACATGTACCACGCACAGGACCGGCTGATCGATGTCCCGATCGCCGAGACTTCGGGCAAACGCGGCGGGATACACAACTCCCTCACGCGTCTCCTCGTCAAGCCGAGTCACCTCATCGGCGGGTACGCGCAACTGACCTTTGCCTTCAACTACCTGGGGCCCACCGGCAATCAACGCGATGAGGTCACGGTCATACGTCGCCGCTCGCAGGACGTGGAGTACTGATATGAGAGTTATGGCTCAGATGGCCATGGTCATGAACCTGGACAAATGCATCGGTTGTCACACCTGCTCGGTCACCTGCAAGCAGGCCTGGACCAATCGCTCGGGCACCGAATACGTTTGGTTCAACAACGTCGAGACGAAGCCTGGTCTGGGGTATCCGCGGACGTATGAGGATCAGGAGAAGTGGAAGGGCGGCTGGGAGCTCAACAAGCGCGGCCGACTGACGCTCAAGGGCGGTGGCCGGTTCAAGAAGCTCCTGACGATCTTCTCCAACCCGAAGCTTCCTTCGATCGATGAGTACTACGAGCCGTGGACGTATGACTACTCCACGCTCACCGACGCTCCTGCGCAGGAGCACACGCCCGTGGCCCGGCCGAAGTCCCTGATCTCGGGCAAGGACATGAAGATCACGTGGTCAGCCAACTGGGACGACGATCTCGGCGGCTCGACCAAGACGGCACATCTGGATCCGATGCTGAAGAACATCGCCGACAAGGTGAAGTTCGAGTTTGAGCAGACGTTCATGTTCTACCTCCCGCGCATCTGCGAGCACTGCCTCAATCCGTCCTGCGTGGCGTCGTGCCCCAGCGGTGCGATCTACAAGCGCGAGGAAGACGGAATCGTCCTGGTCGACCAGGACCGTTGCCGCGGGTGGCGGATGTGCGTCTCGGGTTGCCCATACAAGAAGATCTACTTCAACCACCGGACCGGCAAGGCCGAGAAGTGCACCTTCTGCTTCCCGCGCATCGAGGTCGGCCTTCCGACGATCTGCGCCGAGACATGCGTCGGCCGGCTGCGCTACATCGGGCTGATGCTCTACGACGCCGACAAGGTGCTCGAAGCGGCTTCCGTGCCCGACAATGCCGACCTGTACGAGGCTCAGCGGTCCGTGTTCCTCGACCCCAACGACCCCGAGGTGATACGTCAGGCTGAAAAAGCTGGCATCGCGCGCGACTGGATCGATGCGGCACAAAGGTCCCCGATCTGGGCCCTGATCAGCAAGTACAAGGTCGCGTTGCCGCTGCATCCCGAATACCGCACCATGCCGATGGTTTGGTACATCCCGCCGCTGTCCCCGGTCGTCGATGTGGTCAAGGACACCGGTTTCGACGCCGAGGACAAGACCAATCTCTTCGCCGCGATCGACGCACTGCGGATCCCCATCGAGTACCTCGCCGAGCTGTTCACGGCAGGCGATGTCGCTCCGGTGGACCGCACTCTCAAGAAGCTCGCGGCGATGCGTTCATACATGCGCGACATCAACATGGGACGTGATCCCGACGGCTCGATCCCCGCAGCGGTCGGCATGAGCGAAGAGGACATGTACGACATGTACCGCCTCCTCGCCATCGCCAAGTACGACGAGCGCTACGTCATCCCGGCCGCTCACGCCGAGCAGGCCCACTCGCTCGAAGAGCTCGGCACCGAATGCTCGCTCAGCTACGAGGGCGGACCCGGTATGGGCGGCTCGGGGCCCCTCGGCGAGGGCTCGGGCGCACCGACACCGATCGCGGTCGAGAACTTCCAGATGCTGCAGGACAGGCAGACGGCAGACACGATGGCCGGGCCTTCGGGGAAGGCGACCCGGGTCAACCTGCTCAACTGGGATGGCAGGGGTGCGCCGACGGGGATCTTCCCGCCGAAGTCCGACGGTCCCGAGACGGTCAGCGACCCGTCCACACCCGCCAACGAGGACGCCGGTGCCACCGGGCCGGGCGGCACTGGTGGGCTCACTGGGGGAGCGGACTACAAATGAGCCGCAAGTCTGCCAAGCCATCGCTGTCGTCGGACCAACTGCTGATCGTCTGGCAGTCCGCGTCGTTGCTGCTCAACTATCCCGATGAGGCGCTGGTCGAAAGGCTCGACACGGTCAGCACAGCAGCGCGGCAACTGCCTCCCAACGTAGGTGCGGGGCTCCTTGAGTTCGTCGACTATCTGCGCACGACGCCCCTCGCAGAGTCGCAACCGGAGTACGTGGAGACGTTCGACGCCCGGCGACGCTGCAACCTTTTCCTCACCTACTTCGCGCACGGTGACACCCGCAAACGCGGGATGGCGCTGCTCCGGTTCAAGCAGACCTACCTGCAGTCGGGCTTCACCCTCGACGACTCCGAGCTGCCCGACCACCTTTGCGTCGTCCTGGAGTATGCGGCGCTCATCGATCAAAAGCTGGGCCGTCAGCTGATGCTCGACCACCGAGCCGGACTCGAGCTGCTTCGACTGTCACTGCGCGACATGAGTTCACCGTGGTTCTGCGTCGTCGACGCCGTCTGCGCCACGCTTCCGCCGTTGCGCGGCGACGAGCGCGACGCGGTGAGCCGGCTGGCGGCCGAGGGACCACCCGAGGAAGAAGTTGGGTTGACCCCATACGGCACGCCTTCGTTCGACCCCGCCCTTTCTCCTCCACCAGCCCCCTCGTCGGGGCCCAAGGACCTGCCGATGCCCGCATTCAGAGGAGCCCGAACATGAATGAGTTCCTGTGGGTCGTGTTCCCATACATATGTCTCACTACTTTCGTCGTAGGGCACTACTGGCGCTACCGCTATGACAAGTTCGGCTGGACGACGCGATCTTCCCAACTGTATGAGAGCAAGCTGTTGAGGATCGGGAGCCCGATGTTCCACTTCGGCATCCTCGGAGTGTTCTTCGGGCATGTGGTCGGACTGGGGGTGCCCAAGAGCTGGACCGAAGCCGTCGGAGTGTCCGAGGGGCTTTACCACTTCATGGCCGTTTCCCTCGGTGCGGCGGCGGGAGCCGCGACGCTTCTCGGGATGGCAATCCTCATCTACCGTCGTCGGACGACGGGGCCGGTCTTCTCTTCCACGACCAGGATGGACAAGGTGATGTACGCCTTCCTGGCGGCGGTGATCGTGCTCGGCCTGGCCAATACGGTCGTCGCCAACCTGGTCGGTCATTACGACTACCGCGAAGGCGTCTCAGTCTGGTTCCGTGGCATCTTTCTGTTCGACCTGCACCCGGATCTGATGGCCGAGGCGCCGTTGACGTTCCAGCTGCATGGGCTGGTCGCGATGGCCTTGTTCGCCTTGTGGCCGTTCACTCGTCTCGTCCACGTCTTCAGTGCACCGCTCGGCTATCTCACCCGGCCGTACATCGTCTACCGGAGCCGCGACGACAAGCTCGGGAGC
>JALYQD010000166.1 GCA_030856025.1 Actinomycetota bacterium | reverse complement strand
GCACGCAGACGAGCAGGCCCAGGCTGGTCAGGCTCACCCGCAGCGCACCGCCGGCGTCGAGGTCGCGGCTGGTGGCGCGTACGGCGGCCGGCCCGCCGCCCATGACCACCGGGATGAGGTAGGACATGGCACCGAGCAGGACCTGGGCCACGAAGCCGGCGGCCAGGTAGGGGGTGAACTGCTCGAAGGACTCCCCGACGTCGAGCCAGGAGCCGGCGTGGGACACGTCCCACGCCACCTGCGCGACGAGTGCCAGCAGCAGGCCGAGCAGCCACACCATGCCTGCGGCCAGGGACCAGGTCGGGAAGGAGACCGGTGGCTTGCGCCGGGCCGTTCGGACCAGCGGCCATGCCACGAGCGAGGCGCCGACGGCGTACACCAGCAGTCCGGCGGGCACCAGGAGCACGACGTCCGCCCAGGCTGCCGCGACCACCAGCGTGATGCCGCCGAGCAGCACGGGCAGGGCCTGCCGGGCGCGCTTCTCCGCACCCTCGACGATGCGGGTGCGCAGCATCGTCGGGCCGAGCGTGACCACGGTGCCGAGCACGGTCAGACCGATCCAGCCGAGCAGGTTGACCGCGACGTGGGCGAGTTGCAGACGCGTGTGGAGGGGCTCGCCGGGATGGGCCGCGAGCCAGGTGCCCAGCGTGATGCCGACCAGCAGCAGAGCCCCGGCGGCGATGTAGAACCAGATCGTGCTGGCGAAGCGGGAGGCGAAGCCGGTGCGCAGGCCACGCATGAGGCTCACCACGTGCCAGCCGACCGCGACCGCGATGCCGAGCGTGCCGACGAGCACCAGCCACCAGAAGGAGCCCGGCACGCCGATGGTGACGAGCAGCACGCCGAGGTTGAACATGAGCAGGCGTTGGGACTGCACGCGTCGCGGTGTGGCCGGCAGCCGCACCAGGGTGTCGGCGAAGTAGCGGCTCCACACCAGGATCGAGTGGCCGGCGGCGCCGAGGACGAGCAGGTGGATCATCAACCAGCGCGGTGCCGGGATGTAGGGGTGGGCCAGCGACACGACGACCACGCCGAGCAACCAGAACACGACCGGCAGGTCGCGCAACGGCCAGAAACCACGCGAGCCGGTCTTGACCGCGGGTGCCGGTGCGCCGACCGTGATCTTCACGAGGACACCACCGGCGTGCTGGCCGTGGTTACCCGGCTCGGCTTGGCGGGCACTCCCCGGACCGCACTGCCGACCGCCACGACGAGGAAGAGCAGCAGCGCGATCGCGTTGCCGGCGCCGCCGATGCGGCGGGCCAGTTCGCTGCCCAGGGCGTCCCCGCCCCACAGCCGCAGCACGAGGGAAAGCTGCAGCAGCAACCACGGGGCGTACATCGCCGAGCGGTAGGGCAGCGGCACCCGCGTCACGGCGGGCAGGATCGAGGAGGCGTGGGCCATGATCATCGAGATGGTGAAGCCGAGGAAGACGGCATGGACCACGGCGTCGTACGTCGCGCCCTCCACGGTCGCGCCAGCCAGCAGCCAGATGACTCCGGCGACAACCAGCCAGGCCTGGCCGGCCAGCATGCAGCACGCGGCGAACCGGGGCAGGCCCGAGCTGTTGATCGTGCGGCGCGCCACGTCGTGACGCACCAGCCACGCCGTCAATGCGAGGAGCACGGCGCCCAGTAGCGGCGTACCCACGACCGGCCACAGCGTGGCCGCGACGATGGCGCTCGCCAGACCGCTGCCCAGCAGCACGAGGTCGCGCCCCGCCGTCGGCGGCATGGCCAGGCGCGCCAGCTCGAGGCGCTCGCCGCCGATGGTCAGGATCACGAAACCGGCCAGCCACGGGATGGTCTGGGAGGTGTCCGCACCTCCGCGCCACAACAGCGCACCGCCCAGAGCGCACACTGCGCCGAGGGCGGAGATCAGGACCGCGTCATCACGGTTGCGCTGCCACAACGGGACGTAGAGCAGACACAGCGCGAGCGAGCCGGCGGTGATCAGGGCGGCGCCGATCTCTCCGGTGGACTCCGGCACCAGCAGCAGGGCCCCGAGCCCCAGCAGCGCCGGAGCCACATAGCCGACGGGACGGCCGAGGGCGACCGCTCGCTCCAGGGCGATGAGGGTGCCGACGAAGCCGAGCACCATGAGGATTCCGTGGACCTCGCCGAGGCGACCGGAGTTCACCGGCGGCCAGGCATCCAGGAGGCTCAGGCCGGCGTCGATGCCGACCAGCAGCGCAAGACCGGCAGGGAGCGCGAACAGGGTTCGCGCCGCAGGGCGGCGTGCTGTCATTCCTGGGTCACCGGCACCGCGAGCGTCACCAGGCACGCGCCCGGCTCGGCGAACGGCCGCAGCGCAGCCGGGTCGAGCGACTCACCCAAGGCTCCTTCGATCAGTCCGAGGTGCACGCTGCAGACGGCCTCCGGGTGGGCGCGGGCGGCGTCGATGAAGGGGCACCGGGTCAGTCTGATCGACGGGGTGTCGGCTGAAGTCTCGGGGCCGAAGCCCACGTGCTCGAGGGCACGCATGAGTCGTTCGTGCGGGGTCTGGTCGTCCTCGTCGAACAGCGCGCGCAACTGCTCGCCCCAGGCCCGCCCCCCGGACTCGCCGGTCTCGCGAGCGGTGGCACCGGGGTTGGTCTCGAGGCCACGGGCCAGGGCCTGCGCCAAGGCGACGTACGGCGCCTCGCGGGCGACGTAGGACCAGGCGGGACGGCCGCGCCCGTTGGGCGTGGCGCGGAATCGCGAGACGTGACCGGCCTGGTGGAGGGCATCGATATGGCCGCGCAGGGTGTTCGCGTGCAGACCGATGATCTCGGCAAGTTGGGCCAGAGTCGTGGGTGCGTCTCGCAGTGCGAGTGCTGCCAGCACACGGCCTTGGGCGCCCGTGGGTGCCCGGCTGACGCCGGAGGGGGGGCCGATATTCTTTTCCACGGGAATTATTGTATGTTATTCGTACCTGATCTTCGAAAGGACCACCATGACTTCCCTCACGATCGCTTCCAACTCGGCCGATGCCGAGGCCATGGATGCGGTGGAGAACCACCACGCCCAGATGTCCGGTGAGCTGGCCCTGCTCGTGGCCAACCTCCTCAACGCCGGTGAGGGTGCCAACGCCACCAGTGCCCGCGACCGCCTCGCCGCCTGGGCCCGGGAGTCCCTGGTGCCGCACGCGATGGCCGAGGAGAAGAACCTCTACCCGGCGGGCCGCGAGCTGACCGAGGGACGGCTGCTCGTCGACGCGATGCTGGCCGAGAACGTCTCCATAGTCGCGATGGTCGACGAGGTCGAGAAGGCGGCCACGCACATGGGGGCGGCCGTAGCCGGCCGGGCCCTGCAGGCGCTCTTCGCAGTGCACCTGGACAAGGAGAACGACCAGCTCCTGCCGCTGCTTGGGGCTTCACCGGACCACTCGGTCGCCGGTCTGCTCGAGGGCATGCACGAGGTGCTCGGTGGCGGCCCCGACGCCGAGGCCGAGCCGGCGACCGGCCACGGGGGTTCGGGTTGCGCCTGCGGCACGGTGGACCCGCCTGGAAACGCCGAGCTGGACGTCCGGGTGATCCCGCACGCCATCCGGCACGCCACGATCTTCGGCGCCCTCGACGCGGTGGCTCGCGGTGCTGGCCTAGAGATCGTCGCAGACCACGACCCGATTCCGCTGCTCAACCAGGTGCAGCAACGCACGCCCGGCCGTTTCGACATCACCTATCTCGAGCGTGGCCCGGTCGACTTCCGGGTGCAATTCATCGCGCGCGCGTAGTTGTCGTACTGCTGGGAAAGCTCCGCCATCTCCCGGCTGCAGGGCTGGGAGCCCCGCGACACGGTCGAGACCGACGGACCCTGGGTTGCCTCGGAGCTCGACGACCAGCTCAGCTACTGGGTCTGAGGGTTCACGAGCTCAGTTGGATTCAACAGCGAGGGATGCGCCGACGGGGGTACGGCGTCGGTGACGTCCCCGACGGCAGAGCCTGAAACTCCAAGTGATGACCACGCTCACGCAGCAGCGCGGATGGAGCGTGCTTGCATCCACTCATGAGCAACGGCTGGCAGATGCCCTGGCAGGCGCCTTACGTCGCAGGAGAGTGGCGACGATCAACGGGACGAGTACAGATCTGTGCGGTCCCCCCGCTACCAATGTGATGTCTCAAGACATCGGCGACACCCGGACCTGCGAAAGCAGGTTCGGGTGTCGTTCATTTCGGCCCTGGTCGGGTGGGGCCTTTGGGTGTGCCTGTGGGCTGGTAGTCGCGGCGGAGTCGAGGACCAGTTCGCGGAGGAGTTCACCGGTTGGGACTGCTGCACGGAGAGGTCAACCGACCGCTATGCCGCCGCAGTAGAGCGGACCCTGGCCACCGCGCGCACGGTGGCCGACGCAATCCGGTCCAGCTCGCACCTTGACCTTGTCTGTGAACTGCAACTGTCGGTCTTACTTTTCCGTCGCCCTGCCTGGGATCCCGAGGCCTACCAAGAGTGGTCACAGCGGATGGCCGGCGAAGGCGTCATCCTCTGCTTACCGACCACCTGGCACGGTGAGACGGTGCTTCGGCTGGCGTTCGTCAACCCGGCCACGGAGGCCCGGCACGTCATCAAGGCGCTGGAGACGTTGCGCTGAACGTGGTCGCGCGCTGACTGTGCTTGTGCAATGAGTCATTTCTCGATGTGCCCAACCTCACCCTGTACGGCGGTGGCACGTCGCGCTTTTCCAATCTCGGGACCTTCGACCCTTCTGACGAGCGGAATCGTGGGCGAGACTCGGCGGGCAACTGCAAATAGGAAACGTCGTTGAGTTCCTTGCCCCAGTTTACGAGCAGAGGATTGTCGTGGTCCAAATCACACCCCAGGGTGGGCGTCAACGTTCAGAGTTGGAGGTCTCCAAGTTCTGGATCCAGGGTGTAGCCCTCGTGATGGCCTTCGGCTTTGCCGTCATGGGATTTCTGGCCCTGCGGACGTACACGGATTCGATGCCACAGCCTGAACAAGTCGTGGATGCGCAGGGTGAGGTCGTCTTCACCGGTGAGGACATCACGTCCGGTCAACAGATTTTTCTGCGACGTGGCCTGCAGCAGTACGGGTCCATCATGGGGCACGGCGGCTATCTCGGCCCGGACTACACCGCCGACTACCTGCACCGCTCATCCAACCTCGTACTCGACGACCTCAAGAGCTCCGGCATGCGGGATCCGCAGGGGGCACTTGTCGAGATGATGCGGACGAACCGGTACGACGAGGAAACCGGCGCACTGCAATTCACCGACGAACAGATCGACGCCTTCGATTCCCTCAAAGGACACTACGGCGACTATTTCGGTTCCCCGACCACGCAGTACGGTCTGATGCCGAATGCTATTCCTGACTCGGCGGACATCCGAGATTTGACGGCCTTCTTTGCGTGGACCGCTTGGGCTGCGTCTGCAGAGAGGCCGGGACATAACTACTCCTACACGAACAATTGGCCGTCTGAGCCCTTGGTGGACAACGTTCCGACGGCCGACATCATTGTTTGGAGTGGCCTCTCCCTGGTCGCCCTGATGGCCGCCACCGGCGTGCTGTTCGGCTTGTACGGGCGATGGAGCCAGCGCATGGGCTGGCAGCACGGCGAGGAGGCGCCGGCGCTTGCTTTCCGCCAGCCGGGCGATGTTGCGGTGACACCGGCTCAAAGCGCCACCGCGTGGTTCTTTTTCGTTGTGGCCATCCTGTTTATGGGTCAGGCACTTTTGGGGGCCGCCATTGAGCATTACCGCGCTGATCTGTCGAGCTTCTTCGGCCTAGACCTCGCGCGACTACTTCCGTTCAACCTCGCCCGGACCTGGCACGTTCAACTGTCCTTGCTGTGGACGGCAGCCTCGTTCCTGGCCGCCGGCATCTTCCTGGCCCCGTACATCTCAGGTCGTGAACCCAAACGGCAGCATTGGCTCGCCTACGGCCTGCTCGGTGCTCTCGCCGTTGTCATCGCCGGCTCCTTTGTCGGTGAGGCGTTGAGTATCTTCGGCGTCGAAGCCGCCGAAGGATCGCTGTTCTGGGATCAGCAGTGGGAGTACCTTGACTTGCCGAAAGTCTGGCAAGGCATGCTCGTGGTTGGCCTGTTCTTGTGGATCACCATCATCTACCGCGGCATCCGCGCCCGCCTGAAGACCGAGCACCGGTTCAACCTTCCGTGGCTCTTCTTCTATGCGGGCCTGGCGATCCCGGCGTTCTACGCGGTTGGCATGCTCGCCGGTACGAGAACGCAGTTGACTGTCGCCGAGTTCTGGCGGTTCTGGGTTGTGCACCTGTGGGTTGAGGACTTCCTCGAGTTGTTTACCACGGTGATGGTGGCCTACATCTTCGTCATGCTCGGTGTCGTCCGCCGAAGGATTGCGATGCAGATCATCCTCCTCGACGTCATCTTGTACTCTGCCGGCGGCGTGATCGGGACGATGCATCACCTGTACTTCTCCGGTACACCGGTCGAGCACATGGCGTTGGGGGCGTTTTTCTCCGCCCTGGAGGTCATCCCGCTGACGTTCCTGACCATCGAGGCATGGAGCTTCCTCCAGCTCGGCGCACGGCAGGAGTCACGCAGTTCTGCCCCCTTCCCGCACCGTTGGGCAGTGATGTTCCTTGTGGCAGTGGGTTTCTGGAATTTCCTGGGTGCCGGTGTCTTCGGCTTCCTGATCAACCTGCCAATCATTTCCTATTACGAGATCGGTACTGCACTCACGGCGAACCACGCCCACGCAGCGATGATGGGCGTTTATGGGATGTTGGGTGTGGGACTGGCGCTGTTCGCTTTGCGTTACCTCATCCCTGCGCAGCGATGGCCGGACAGGCTCGCCAAGATTTCTTTCTGGTCGCTGAACATCGGCCTCGCCTGGATGACCTTCGCGACGCTGCTGCCGCTGGGAGTCATTCAGTTGTGGCACTCCATCAACGACGGCTACTACGAGGCTCGCACGCTGGCGTTCATCACCCAGCCCGGAAACGCTGTCCTGGAGTGGTTGCGGTTACCGGGGGACGTCATTTTCATCGTCGGAGGGGTGCTGCCCTTCTTGTGGATCACCTGGCTCGGGGTGCGTTACCGCATCAAGGCAACCACCTACGAGGTGCCCATGGAAGCGCTCTTCGTCGAGGAGCAGCCCGCGGCGGCGGTCGGCGGGGGCGCAGTGAGTCCGAACTCCACGTACAGCTCGGACGACCGTCGTCGCACCGAGGATGCCGACGACGGTGCCCGACCAGACGGGGGCAGTTGATGGCTTCGATCGACCCGGCGGTCTGGTTCGCCGTTATCTATGGCGTCTTCCTTCTGCTCGTCGCACACGTACTGGACCGCCTGGCTCGGCGAACCGCGGCGCGCACGAACGACTGGCGCTCGGGAGGCTTCACGTACCACGAGGATCACGACGCCTGGATGTGCCCGGAAGACCAGTGGCTGTGGCCAATTTCATTTGATCCGGACAATCGTGTGATGCGTTACCGCGCCGCCCCCACGGTGTGTAACTCTTGCCCGGTCAAGGAAACCTGCACCACGTCGGAGCACGGCCGGCAGGTCGGCCGCAACGTCGACCCCTGGCCCAACTCGGAGGCCGAGCGGTTCCACCGGGGCATCGCCTGCGTTGTCGTGGGTCTGGGTCTTGTCTGGCCCCTGGCCGTCATGCTCCAAGACCGCACTACCCTCGAGCTGACGGTGTTGGGTGGGGCGACCGCAGTCATCGCTCTTGGTAGCTGGCCCCTGTGGTCTCACCTGCGCCGCTCCCCAGCAGGCTTCCCCGACAACGTCAAGGTCGAGGGACTCGACGAAACAGTCGCGGCACAGGTGGCCGCAACGGCGGCGCAACGCCGGACCGACTACGGCAGCCACCGGCGGGCTGAATCAATCCCTGTCCACATCGAACAGCACCCCGGTTTCCGAGCCCCGACGCAGACCGGCGTCGAACCAGGCACGACGAAAGGGCCAACAGTGCGCAACTCGTTCGAGAACCGATGGGCGGCATTCGACAAGGACACAGACGCCCAGGAGCCACCTGCCGGCTCGAGCAGGCGGAAGAAGAGATGACGCCGTGGCAGGTCGCGATTCTCATCGTTCTGTTCGTAGCCCTCGTAGAGCTGGCCGCATCGGGGAAGGTCCTGCGGGAGTATGAACGGGGCGTGGCATTTCGGCTCGGTCGCCTACGCCCGGTCCTCGAACCCGGCGTACACCTGATCTTCCCCGGACTGGACAAGATGGTGCGCGTCGACCTGCGAATCGTGACCCTGACGATCCCGCCGCAGGAAGTCATCACCAAGGACAACGTCCCCGCCCGTGTCAACGCCGTCGTACTCTTCCGGGTCACCGACCCCATCCGCTCCGTCATGGCGGTCGAGAACCATGCCGTGGCCACCTCCCAGATGGCCCAAACCACTCTGCGCTCGGTCGTAGGCCGCGCTGATCTGGACACACTGCTCGCGCACCGGACCGACCTCAACGAGGACCTGGCCCAGAGCATCAACGCCCAGACCGAGCCGTGGGGCGTAGAGGTGAAGGTGGTGGAGATCAAGGATGTCGAGATCCCCCAGGCGATGCAGCGTGCCATGGCCCGAGAGGCAGAAGCCGAACGGGACAGGCGGGCCAAGATCATCAACGCCCACGGTGAGCTGCAGGCGTCAGAAGAGCTGGGCCAGGCTGCAGAGATACTCAGCCGCAATCCGGCGTCCCTCCAGCTGCGCTACCTGCAAACCCTGCTCGAGCTGGGGGCTGACCAGAACTCCACGGTCGTCTTCCCGCTACCGATGGACATCATCGGGCCCTTTCTCAACAAGGTCCCCCAGTGGCTGGACAAGACCGGAGAACCCGCGCAGCAGGACCTGACGCATGACGACACGGAGCGACCCCCACCGACGGCAGCGACCGGATCGAACCCTTCGACCCGGCGGGCACGCGCAATGAATGCTGACGCCCAGACCGAACAGGACACAGAAATGCACAGCAATGGCTGACATCCCACCGCGAGCCGACACGACGACGGCCGGCGAACACCCTTCATCGCCTACAGAGCGGGATCGCACACGAGGGGTCGGCTGGATCATCATCGGAGCAACCGTGGCCCTTCTTGCGCCCCTGACCGGATTCCTCGGTGGCACGATCGTGGGCTCTTCCGGCGGTGCCGGTGAGCTCGATCCGCTGTTCTTGTGGCTCTTCGTCGGCATGGTCATCGGAGGCATCGGGGGTGTCGTAGCCATCATGGGTGCGTTGCGCTGGAACCGGGCGAACCACGGCTCGCGATGAGGATGTGAAATGACCGTTAAACACACGCGCCCCGTGCGGCTCATGCACCGCGACGCATCCGAGCGGCCCTTCATCGTCATCTGGGAAGTCACACGTGCGTGCCAGCTCGTGTGTACCCACTGTCGCGCCGACGCCATTCGTAGCCGTAACCCCTTAGAGCTCACCACGGACGAGGGGCGGCGACTCTTGGACGACCTCGCCTCGTTCGGCACACCGCGCCCGCTCGTAGTCCTCACCCGGCGGCGACCCGTTCGAGCGACCTGACCTGCCCGAGCTGGTCGCCCACGGCACAAAACTCGGCCTGAGCATGGCACTGTCGCCCTCGGTCGCGGATCGACTCACCCGCGAGGTCCTGGTCGAGCTGTACGACGCGGGAGCCAAGGCAATCTCACTGTCCCTGGACGGAGCATCTGCGGAAACCCACGACTCGTTCCGGGGCGTCGACGGAGTCTTTGACCACACGATGCGTGCCGCGCGCATGGTGCGCGACGTGGGTTACCGCCTACAGATCAACACCACCGTCACCCGAAGCACGGTGCATGAGCTGCCACAGATCCTGAAGACCGTCCTTGAGTTGGGCACCACACTGTGGAGCGTGTTCTTCCTTGTCCCGACGGGCCGTGGCAAGCTCCTGGAACCTCTCACGGCGATCGAGGAGGAGGAGGTCCTGCACTGGTTGCACGACGTCTCAGCGCTGGTCGCGATCAAAGCGACCGAGGCGCCTCACTATCGGCGAATCGCCATGCAGCGAGCCGGTGCAGATGAACTCGATGACGTATTTCCCGTGGGCCCGCTTCGCGCCCAGCTGCGTCACGACACCGCAGACCTACTCACGGGGCAAGAGCCAACCCGGCGTCGTCCGCGTGCACCGATCGACGTCAACTCGGGTCGCGGCTTTGCCTTCGTTGACCACGTGGGAAATGGTGTACCCCAGCGGGTTCTTGCCGGTGGCCGTCGGCTCGGTGCGCGACAAGCGGTTCCCCGAGATCTACCGCAGGTCTGAGTTATTGCAAGCGCTGCGCAGCCCAGACACCTTCGGTGGCAAGTGCGGAGAGTGTGAGTTCAGAACCGTCTGCGGAGGCTCGCGCTCACATGCCTATGCGACGACCGGGGATCCACTGGCCGAGGACCCAAGTTGTGCGTACCAACCCCACGCCTCAGGCTGGAACGACGTCGATCGGGATCTGGCTTGCGGTCCTGTGAGTGCGACGTCAGCGGGATAGCCGAGCGGGTGAATGCCACGGCCGCCGTGCAGGTTCAACTTGCGGGCCAGTCTCACCGCCGAGGCTGCTCGAACTGAGGTTCCCCCGGACCGTAGAGGCATCGACAATGAGGATCGAGATGCCAGAGAAGCGGAAGAAGTACGACCGGGAGTTCCGTGAGGGAGCTGTCCGGATCGTCGAAGAGACCAACAAGCCGATCGCGCAGGTCGCGCGCGACCTCGGCGTGAACGAGGGCACCCTGGGCAACTGGGTGAACCGCGCACGCGAGGCTGCCGAGGGCACCAGGGGGTTGTCGAAGGACAACGTCGAGGAGCTCAAGCGGCTGCGCGCCGAGAACGCTGAGCTGCGGATGGAGCGTGATGTCCTCAAGCGATCCGTGGTCCTGTGGGTCAAGGAGGCGACGAAGTGAGCGTGGCACGCTTCATCGCCGACCAGAGGACCAACTACCGGGTGCCGCACACGGTCGTCTGCGCGCTGCTGGGGGTGTCGCTGGCGTGGTTCTACAAGTGGCTGGTGCGAGCCCAGGGGCCGGGCGCAGTCAGCGGTCTGCACACGCCGCGGGACCGGCGCCGCGACACCCTGGACCGCCCGGTCGCGGTCGCATTCAGGAAGGCTCGTGGCCTGCACGGCTCACCGCGGTTGCATGCCGACCTGCTCGACGACGGCTGGACGGTGAGCGAGAAGACGGTCGCGGACTCGATGCGCCGCCAGGGCCTGGTCGCACGGCGGATCAAGCGCAGGAACGGCCTGACGAAGCAGGACAAGACGGCCCCGGAGTTCCCCGACCTGCTGCGTCGCGACTTCACCGCGCAGCGACCTAACGCCCGCTGGGTTGGGGACATGACCGAGATCCCCACAGCTGCCGGGAAGTTGTACCTGGCGACCGTGATCGACCTCTACTCCCGGCGTCTGCTTGGTGCCGCCAGGTCGCTGCATCCGGATGCCGACCTGGCGTGTGCTGCGATCAAGATGGCCGTGGCTGCGCGTGGCGGACGGGAGGAGATCTGGCGCCAGGATGAGGCCGAGCGGGTCATCTTCCACACCGACCGCGGCTCGACCTACACCGCGAACGCGTTCACGAAGCTGTGCCGGCAGCAGGGCATCCGGCAGCCGATGGGCAGGGTCGGGTCATGTTTCGATAGTGCCGCCGCGGAGGCGTTCTTCTCCTCGCTGGAGTGGGAGGTTCTCTCACGCCACGAGTTCAAGAACACCGGCCAGGCCCAGGCGATCGTGCTGGACTGGTGCCACGGGTTCTACAACCACGATCGACGGCACAGCTCGGCGGGCATGATGAGCCCGATCAACTACGAGAACACCGCGGCCCCCGACCGGGAAGCCGCTTAGAGAAGCCCTCCACGATTCGGGGGGAACCACACTCAGCGCCATCGTGAGAACAGCCGAGGGGCTTCGCACGAGGAGTTCGCCAGCCTGCCTCTGTCATATACCCCACTCTGTCTGAAGAGTGAGTCGCGACATTTGGATAAGAGTGTTGCATGTAGTGCCTGTGCCTGCGACAGTTGTATCCATGTTGGAGATGCCGGAACAACTGCCGAACACGTTCACCACCAAGACAGCGCGAGAGCTGGGTATTCATACCCGGGATCTGTACCGGTGGCGCGATGCCGGGGTGCTTGTCGAGTTGTCGCGTGGGGTGTTTCGCCGCGGTGATGCTGCCCCTGCGTCTTACCCGGACCTGTTGGCCGTGGCGTATCGGGCGCCGCGTGCGGTGGTGTGCTGTGTGTCGGCTGCCGCGGTGCATGACTTGACTGATGAGTCGCCGGCCACGGTTCAGGTTGCGGTGCCCACTGGTGATCGGCCGCCGAAAATCGACAATCCGCCGGCGACGGTGTTCCGGTTCGATGCGAAGACCTTCGAACTCGGCCTGTCCCGGGTTGAGGCTGCTCCGGGGGAGTGGGTGCGGATCTATGACCCAGCGCGCACGGTTGTTGACTTGATGCGGCTGCGTCACCGGTTGGGAGAACCCTTGGCGCACGCTGCGCTGCATCACTACCTGAGGCGTCGCGATGCGCGTCCAGCACTGCTGCTCGACCTCGCGTCGAAGTTGGATGTATACGGCCCGCTGCGGGCTGCCCTCGACGTGGCGAGTGCCAGGTGAACCACCCAACCCGGGACAGCCCGGCCGGGCGTGCATACCTGGATCTTCAAAACCGCGCCCGCCGAGAGAAACGCGGCACGCAAGAGTTGCTGACCTTGTATGTGGTCGAACGTTGGCTGGCCCGGCTGAGCCGATCGGCATACGTCGATGACTTCGTCCTCAAGGGCGGGATGCTGCTGGCCGCGTTCGGTAATCGACGGCCCACCGTCGATGCAGATGCCCTGGCCAGGAACATGCCCGGCGACCCCGAAACTGTTGCCGCCCGAGTCGCGGAAATCGCAGCCTTGCCAGATCCAGATGACGGCGTCGAATTCTTGGCCGAGACGTTGTCGACCCGCGTGATCCGCGATGACGCCCTCTATTCCGGTCTCCGCGTGGTCATGGACGCGCGGATCGCTACGGCCGCGGTGAAGTTACGCCTCGACATCAACTTCGGCGATCCCGTTTCCCCCGAACCGGGCATGATCGAACTTCCTGCGTTACGACCCGACGCCAGTCCGATTCGCGTGTTGGGTTACCCGATTGAGACGGTTTTGGCCGAGAAGATCGCCACAGCGATCGATCTCGGTGCAGCCAATACCCGGGTCAGGGACTACGCCGACATCTACACGCTGACCCGAACTCATCGCCTCACCCATGCTCCGGCGCGTGAAGCGCTACTGGGGACAGCCGAGTTCCGAGGGACCGTCCTACGTCCGCTGTCGGACTCCGTGGGCAACATTGTCGAACTCAGGTTTGCCACCTACACGGCCTACCGGCGCAGTCTCGGACAAGACGGCACTCACCTGCCTGAGCAGTTCGGCGACGTGGTGGAAGCCGTGGCCGAATTCGCTGACCGACTCATCATCGACACCCTTCACCCAGAAGTCTGGGAGCCCGAGCTGCGACGCTGGATTCCAGCACCGTAGATCGGCACCGCCCAGGCTTAAGCCTGGGCGGCGTGGGTAAGGGTTCAAGTCTCGTGCAGGCACTTTCCGCTCGTGGCCTGTCGACTACGCCCCATCTGATCTTCAACGGCTGACCGAAGTGCCGCGTCATTCCGCCCAGATGACACTCATTTGGGCCGACGCTACCAAGCCGCCGTCGTCGATTCGCCTACGTCGCGGATCGGTGTCGCTGGGTGACTCGGAACATCGGCACAACCCAGAAACAGTGGCTCGCTGCGTCATACCGCCACGACTACCTCGGTGTGGCACAGCGGCATCTATCGCCTGCCAGCAGCGAGGAGGAGACTGGTCCGCATGACAGATGATGCCTCTCTCAGGTTGCTCGTTGCGGCATTCAACGCCCACGACCTCGACCAGATCATGAGCTTCTTCACCGACGATTGCGTGCTGGAGACGCCGCGCGGGTCGGACGCTTGGGGAACGAGATACAGCGGGCGAGACGCTGTGCGCGAAGGGCTGGCCGCGCGCTTTGTGGGGATCCCGGACGTGCACTATGGCGACGACGAGCATTGGATCTGTGGGGATCATGCCGTATCGAAGTGGCTCCTGACCGGGACGACGACGGCAGGCGAGCCTGTACGCGTTCGCGGGTGCGACCTGTTCGACTTGGCCCCCGACGGCCGAGTCCGACGCAAGGACTCCTACTGGAAGATCGTGACTTGACCCATGCCATGACTCGGCACCTGACCACCCTCCGGCTCGTGTCGGAGAGGAGCGATGACGTGCTCATCGCCTCCTGGGAGGCAGCCCCGCCCACGACCGGCTCGAGGAGTTCGGCGCACTGCCAGCCGCCCTCGACAAACACGAGTTCGAGCCCGCCGGACGCACCGAGCCCGAGTGGTCGCGCGCTGACCCGCTGCCCGAGGTGAGTTCAGTGCCAATCAGGTCAGGCGCGATCGGCTCACCGAGGGCGTTGGGTCCCGAACACACAAGCGCTCTTGAACGGCTCGAATCGACATACCGTGCTAGTGGCCTTGAACCATGGCGGGGTTCAGCCGTTGGGTGGCTCCCGTTCTGAACCGCCCGTCTCGTGGCGGCAGTGCGCTCTTTGATCACCCGCCGGTACCGAGATCCTGTCGTAGGGCCGGAGCATGGCGAAGTCGCTTGAGGAGTTCTTACGCGAGCGGCCCGGGAACCCTACGGCGCAGGCAAAGCATCGGGCACGCATGCTTGCTGCCGTCCGTCGTCACCAGCTTCGAGAGCTCCGTGCACATGACGATTCAAGCCGCTACGGTGAGGCCGTGGTGCTGCCTCAGGTGCCAGCCGATCGTGTCCGGGCCGGCATCCAGACCAGCAGCAGTCAGTTGCCGGCGCAGTCGCAGGATCAGCTCGACGGTCGCCGCAGGGGTTGCGTTCGGGGTCGTCTTCGGACGGCGTGACCGTGCAGTGAACGCCGCGTCGCCCTCAGTTCGGTAGCGGGCGAGGAGTTCATAGAGCCACGATCTGGACACGTCACAGGCATCGGCGACCTCGGAGGGTTTGCGTCCCTCGACAACAACAGCAGTGATGACCAGCTTTGCTTTCGACACTCACGAAGCATCGACGAACTGTCCGGGATGTCCCGAACCAGCACACTGTCAGCCCGACCAAAGAGAAAACCCGCCCTTGAGGCGGGTTTTTCATGCCTCGCCACCACCGGGCCGCAACACGGTCCCTGGTCGACAGCAACCATTGCGCCGCCGGCAGGGACCATCGCGATCGCCCCAAGCGGAGTGGGGAGCAGGCTCGTGGTCGAAATCGACCACGCCGACTCCCGCGGACTGAAGGGGAGAGCAGTCCTGCTGTTGCAGCGAGCCATCGGCCCCTTCATGTTTCCGAGGCTCTGGAAGTCCGCGCTGGACCGGCTAGCCACCAATGAGCAAGGGTCCGGCTGACTTCCATCCGCTGTTGACAGGCTGTCAATAGGTTGGGCATGCTGGGTCGAAGTCAACCGAGGAGTGTTATGGAATACGAGCAGATCAGCTATGTCGTCACAGAGCGAATTGCGACGATCACGCTGAATCGGCCGGAAGCGCGCAACGGCTACACACTTCAGATGGCCGATGAGCTCGGGAACGCGCTGGAGACGGCAAACTCCGACGACGACGTCCGGGTGGTCGTGCTGACAGGGGCCGGCGACAACTTCTGTGTGGGAGCCGATCTGAGTGGCGGAAGCCTGAACGTCACTGAATCAGACGCCGACCAGAGCACCTGGATCGAGCCGGCTACCCGAGCCACGCGGCCGATGTTCAACCTCGAAAAGCCCATCATTGCCGCAGTGCGTGGAGCAGCCGTCGGCGTCGGCTCGACGATGCTCCTGCCGGCCGACTTCCGCATCGCCGCGACCGACAGTCGGTTCGGCTTCGTCTTCTCCCAGCGCGGGATCTACCCCGAGGGTGGATCGGCCTGGTTCCTGCCGCGCCTTGTCGGTATGGGGCGCGCGGTCGACTGGATGATCAGCGGACGGCTGATCCCGGTCGACGAGGCACTTGCCGCCGGGCTCGTCACCACGGTCTACGAACCGGACGAGGTGCTCGGCAAGGCCTATGAGCTGGCGCGCGAACTCATCGCGAATACCGCGCCGGTCTCGACTGCCGTCATCCGGCAGGCGCTCTACCGGATGAGTGCGCTCGATTCGCCCGAGGGAGCATTCGACCTGGATTCGAAACTGATCGCCAGCTGCGGCGACAACCCCGACGCCATGGAAGGTGTCGTGTCGTTCCTGCAGCGCCGACCGGCTGATTTCACCGGACTCGTCAGCAAGGACCAGCCCGACTTCCTGCCGTGGAAGAACACGTGACGGCGGCCGACATACACCGCACACGCCTCGAGGCCGGTGAGCGCCGGGAGCAGATCCTCAATTGCGCAATCCGGCTCTTCGGCGAGCGGCCCTATGCGGCGGTTTCCACGACCGAGCTCGCAACCGAGGCGGGTGTCACGCGGGGGCTCATCCATCACTATTTCGGGACGAAGCGCGGCCTCTATCTCGACGTGGTCCGCGCGATGGTTCTGGTGCCGGATCCCTTCGACGCCGTCGCCGCAACAGGCTCGCTCTCGACCCGGGTCGAACGCAGCGTCGACTGGTTCCTTGACTCTGTGGGCACGCATCGCAAGACCTTCGTCGCGGTCACCGGTGCAGAAGGAGTGGGAGGTGACCCCGAGATCGAACGTATCCTCGCAGAGGCCGATGACATCGCGGCGCAAAAGGTGCTCACGATCGTCGGCGTCGACTCCCCGGCAAGCGCGAATGGGCGCGAGCGCGCCATTGTGCGCGCGTACGGAGGCATGGTCAAGGCTGCCGTGAGGGAATGGGTTCGCGAAGGGACCCTGAACCGGGAAGAAGTACGTATGCTCCTCGTCCATGCGTTGATCGCCATCGTCGAGGACGTTCTGCCCAAGCTCCCGGCCCGATGAAGCACGAGGAAGCAGGACGGATCGGCTGTCAGGTGCGGCTGCAAGACTGACGTCATGGAACGAACCGGCACCGACACCCGCACCGAAGCCCTCGACGCGCTGAAGATCCTCACGAGCCGCGACGACGCGGTCTTCCACGATGGCCAGTATGAAGCGATCGCCGCGCTCGTCGATGACCACAGGCGGGCGCTGGTGGTGCAGCGCACCGGCTGGGGCAAGTCGGCCGTCTACTTCATCGCCACGTTGTTGATGCGACGGCAGGGTGCCGGTCCCACGCTTCTGGTGTCACCGTTGCTCGCCCTGATGCGCGACCAGGTCGCCGCCGCGGCGCGTGCCGGCGTGCGGGCCGTGGCCATCAACTCGGCCAACCAGCACGAGTGGGACGACGTCCGCGCCAGGTTGGACGCCGACGAGGTCGACATCCTGCTGGTCTCGCCCGAGCGGCTCAACAACCCGCGGTTCCGCGACGAGCAGCTGCCCGACCTCGTACGCCGCATCGGCATGCTGGTCGTCGACGAAGCCCACTGCATCTCCGACTGGGGACACGATTTCCGCCCCGACTACCGCCGCCTGGCAGAACTCATCAAGAACCTCCCTGCAGGAGTTCCGGTGCTCGCCACGACCGCGACCGCCAACGAACGAGTGGTCACCGACGTCGCGGAGCAACTGGGCGGCGCATCGGCTGACCCTGGCGTGTTGACGATCCGCGGGTCGCTGGCGCGCAAGTCCCTGCGGCTTGGAGTGCTGAGACTGCCTGACTCCCGGGACCGTCTCGGCTGGCTGCTGACCCATCTGGGCGACATGCGGGGGAGTGGCATCATCTACACGCTGACGGTGTCGGCCGCCGACGACACGGCTCGACTCCTGCGCGAAGCCGGCCACGCCGTCCGCGCCTACACGGGTCGCACCGACCCCGAGCAGCGCGAAGAGTCCGAGCGCATGCTCAAGGACAACGAGCTGAAGGCGCTCGTCGCGACGAGCGCGTTGGGCATGGGATTCGACAAACCCGACCTCGGCTTCGTCATCCACCTGGGCGCGCCGTCGTCTCCGGTCGCCTACTACCAACAGGTCGGACGAGCCGGTCGCGCCACCGAGAACGCGGACGTCCTGTTGTTGCCGGGGGCCGAGGACAAGGACATCTGGAAGTACTTCGCGACTGCGTCGATGCCCGATGAGGTTCGGGCCGCGGCTGTGCTCGATGAGCTGGACTCTCAGCCACTGTCGACCCCTGCGTTGGAGGCCCGGATCAACCTGCGCCGCACACCTCTCGAGCTCCTGCTAAAAGTGCTTGACGTCGACGGCGCGGTGAGGCGCGTGAGTGGCGGCTGGGTCAAGACGGGGGAGCCGTGGTTCTACGACCGCGAACGTTATGAACGCATCGCGGCGGCCCGCCAGACCGAACAACAGTCGATGATCGACTACGAACAAACGAGCGACTGCCGGATGCAGGCACTGCAGCGCGACCTCGATGACCAGACGGCAGCTCCCTGCGGTCGATGCGACAACTGCACCTCTCCCTGGTATTCGGTCGATGTCGCCGACGCTGCTGCAAACACGGCGTCCTCAGCGTTGGACCGGGTCGGAATCCCGCTCGAGCCGCGTGCCCAATGGCCGACCGGCGCGGACCGACTCGGCGTCGCCGCCAAGGGCAAGATCCCCGTCGAAGAGCGTGTCGAGACCGGCCGTGCGCTGGCCCGCCTGACTGACCTCGGATGGGGTGTCCCGCTGCGCGAGATCTTCGCGGCGGGGGCGGCCGATGCCCCGGCGACTCCGGCCATGCTTGAGGCGTGTGTGCGCGTGCTTGCAGATTGGAGCTGGGATGACAGGCCGGTCGCCATCGTGCAGATGCCCTCGCGCAGCCACCCACAGCTCATCGACTCGGTGGCGAAGTGGCTGTCCCAGCGGGGCCGGTTGCCGCTCCTGGGCGCGTTGAGCCCGATCGGCGACGGTCCGTCGGGTGCCTCCGGTGGCAACAGCGCGTTTCGACTGGCCAACGTCTGGGACCAGTTCACTGTCGGGCCAGAACTCGCCGAAGGCCTTGCCGCACATGCCGGTCGGCCCATACTGCTCGTCGACGACCGCGCCGACAGCCGGTGGACGATCACCGTCGCCGGCCGGGCGTTGCGCCAACACGGGGCATCTGTGGTGTTGCCCTTCGTCCTCGCCGCGGTGGGTTAGCAAACGGCGGAATGTCCTAGAGCTCCAGCCGCATGACGGCCCGGCGCGCCGTCGGCCGGGCAACGACCTCGAAACCAGCGTCGCCGAACACGGAGACGGTGCCGTGATAGAGCTCCGCGGAGCTCGCCTTTGCCCCGCCAGAGAGGTCGACCGGATAGCCCTCGATGACGCGGGCTCCGCCCTTGCGAGCTTCTTCGACGGCGGCTGAAACGAGCGCCGCGCAGATCCCGCGGCGGCGGTAGCCGACCTTCACGACGACACAAGTGATCGCCCAGACGGACTCATCCACATCGGGCTCTTGCCGACCGGACGTTGCGATCTTGGAGGTCAGGATGCGGGGATAGCGGGGCCGTGGCTCGACCGCGCACCACCCTGCCGGCTCGCCGTCGGCATACGCGATGAGACCGGGGCCAGTCGACCCCTCTGAAACCTGTTCGCGAAGCAGCGCCTCGAGCTTTTCACGCCCGGCGGTGTTCCACGCCTTGTTGGAGACCTTGAAGTACTGGCACCAGCAGCCCGCCGGATCGCCGCGGGTGCCGAATACCTGCACGATGTCGTCCCACGGCGTCTCGGACGCGGGGACGATCCTGAGAACCGGTGCGGATGCCATGGGCCCACGATAAGGCCGCACCCCGACAAGTAGGCTGCTCGCGGCACAACCTGCGAGGTGCTCCTCAGGGAGAGAATCGGGAAGCCGGTGAAAATCCGGCACAGGGCCCGCTACGGTGACCCCGAGTCGCCGATCACGCGTGTGAGCGCAGCCACTGGATTGCATCCGGGAAGGCGATCGGCCGATGTCGACGGGAAGTCCGGAGACCGGCCTCGCATTGTCTTCGACTGCGGGAGCCCTCATGCCATCTACAGACCTCTACGACGTCATCTACCGTCGCCGCGACGTGCGTGCCGAATTCAGCGGCGCCCCGATCGACGCCGGCGCATTGCACCGGGTGCTGGCCGCGGCACACGCCGCGCCGAGCGTCGGGCATACGCAACCCTGGGACTTCGTGCTTGTCAGGAAGCCCGAGACCCGGCGCGCATTCCAGCACCACGTGCAAACCGAGCGTGAAGAGTTCAACGCCTCGCTGGACCCTGAGCGGAAAGAGGCGTTTTCGCGCATCAAGGTCGAAGGCATCATGGAGTCCGGCCTCGGTGTCGTCGTGACGTATGACGCCAGCCGGGGCGGGCAACATGTTCTCGGTCGGCATGCCATCGCCGATGCGGGGCTCTATTCGACGTGTCTCGCCATCCAGAACCTGTGGCTGGCCGCCACCGCCGAAGGGCTCGGTCTCGGCTGGGTCTCCTTCTACCGCGAGGAGTTCCTGGCCGGTCTGCTCGACATACCGGAGGGCATTAGGCCGGTCGCATGGCTGTGCCTCGGGGCCGTCACCGAGCTCCAGACCCAGCCCGACCTTGAGCGCCACGGCTGGCGGCAGAAGCGACCGGTCGAGGAAGCGATCCACGTCGAGCGTTTCCGCAAGCCAGACTGACGTCAGGCGGCCGGGGGTTCGGAGTCCATGTCGTTGGCCTTGAGCACGATCAGGGCGACGGCGAACACCGGGATGATGATCGTCCAGGCTGTGGCCACCGAACCCGCCAACGCGCCGATCGACAACACGGCCCAGGCCGCGTGTGGATGCTCGCGCAGGCCGAACAGGCCGACGAACACCAGAGCGCCACCGCCCACGAGTGTCCCGAACCAGAAGACGAGCCCGCCATCACCACTGCGGGTGAGGCGAATCGTCTCGAGGACTCCGAAGATCACGAAGAGCGATCCTAGGAGAACCCCGAGCCACCGTGTGAGGCGCTCGCGGGACATTTTCACCACCTCCATCCATCGAACATATGCCGTTTCGGACTATGGCAACTGATCAATTCGGGCTGTTTTTGCAGACTGGCGACCAGCCCGGCTACGTTCCTGATGCCCTAGGGTTGCCGGGTGACTCTGAGCGACGAACCGCCCGCACGAGAGATGCACATAGTCCCGGATCGGGAACGCGGATCGGGCTTCCTCCTGCAGGTCGGCCAGACGGACCAGTCGTATGTCGACCTCGACGACCCGACCGTCCTGGAATTCGACTACGTCCAGCGGATGGCCGATGCGATCGATGCCTTCGACTCGACCAACCGGCCGCTGCGCGTCATACACATCGGGGGAGCGGGTATGACATTGCCGCGGTATGTCGCCGCCACCCGGCCACGGTCTCCGCAGATCGTGTTGGAGCCCGATGAGGCGCTCACGGCATACGTGCGGGAGCACCTGCCGCTCCCACAGCGCTCCGGCATCAAAGTGCGCCCGGTCGGCGGGCGCGAGGGCATCGCGGCCATGCGGGCCGACTATGCCGACATCGTGATCCTCGATGCCTTCGACGGAGCCCAGGTGCCGGCCGGGCTCACCACGTCCGAGTTCTTCGCCGCCGTTTCAAGGGTCCTCGTGAGCGATGGCATGTTCCTGCTCAACCTCCCCGACCGGGCGCCGTTCGCCTACCTGAGGAGAGTGCTGGCCGGCCTCGGCGTTCACTTCAGCACGCTGGCGTTGAGTGCCGAGCCCGCCACGCTCAAAGGCCGTCGATTCGGCAATGTCCTGGTCTGCGCGGCGCAAGTGCCGTTGCCGCATCAGGACCTCGCCCAAAAGGCGGCCCGATCGGCATTTCCCTACCGGGTACTGACCGACAGTCTGGTTCGGAAGGCATTCGCCGCGGCGGAGCCGTACACCGATCTGGACTCGGCCATGTCGCCCCAACCGCCCGGCGGAAAGACCTTTTTCGGCTGACCTCAGGCGCGCCTCAAACCGGTTGTCATTGCCTGCGCCTACCGTGAGAAATGTGAAGATCCTTCATACCTCCGACTGGCATCTGGGCCGAACTCTGCACAGTTTCGACCTGCACGACCATCAGGAGATTTTCCTCGATCACCTCGTGGAAATCGTGAAGGAACGCAAGGTCGATGCACTTCTGGTTTCCGGCGATATCTACGACCGTGCTTACCCTGCGGTCGAGACGGTCAAGTTGTTGTCCCGGGCACTCACGCGGCTCAGCGCGCTCACGACCGTGATCCTGACTCCGGGCAATCACGACTCGGCCACGCGTCTTGGATTCGGCTCTGACCTGATGCGTGACAGCGTGCGCATCCTCGCATCGGTGGAAGACCTCGACCGGCCCGTGATCCTTGCGGCCGAGGACTTCGACGTCGCAGTCTATGGACTCCCGTACCTCGATCCCGATCTTGCCCGCACGCCTCTACGCAGCGAGGCCGGCGAGTTCCCTCCGCGCTCGCACGAAGGCGTCCTCACCGCTGCCATGGACAAGGTTCGTTCAGATCTTGCCCGACGCACCGGCGGTGATCGCCCGGCCCGTTCCGTGGTCATGGCACACGCCTTCGTCATCGGCGGCGCCAAGTCGCCCGATAGCGAGCGCGACATCTCTGTGGGCGGAGTCGATTCGGCACCATCGGAGGTCTTCGACGGTGTCGACTATGTCGCCCTCGGCCATCTGCATGGCCCCCAGAAGATCACGGTTCCCCGCTCGACCACGCTCATGCGTTACTCGGGCTCGCCGCTCGCGTTCTCCATCAAGGAAAAGGATCACAAGAAGTCGACGGTGCTCCTCGAGTTCGGCCCCGAAGGGGTCCCGAGCTTCGAGCTCATTCCTGCGCCGGTGCCGCGACCGCTCAAGGAGCTCACCGGCACGATGGCGGAACTGGTCGACATCGACAACGCTCGATGGTCGGATGCCTGGGTCGTGCTCAAGGTCACCGACGCAACCTATCCGGAGAGCATGCAAAGTCGTCTGCGCGAACGCTTTGCCCACGTGCTCGGCGTCCACTACGTCGGGGCAGCGGCATCCGCCACGGGTTCTGCCCCAGCGGTCAGCGAATCCATGAGCACGCTCGATGTGGCCAGGCAGTTCGTCGAATTCGTCACCTCGGCACCGCCGACCGAAGAGGAGCTCCTCGTCCTGCAGGATGCCTGCGACGCCGTCAACGCGAAGGGCTTGACGGCCTGATGCAACTCCATCGGCTCACATTCCAGGCGATCGGCCCCTTCGCGGGCGAGCACACCATTGACTTCACCGGCCTCGGTGCTTCTGGCCTGTTCCTGCTCGAGGGCCCGACAGGTGCCGGCAAGTCGACCATCATCGACGCGATCGTCTTTGCCCTGTATGGCGGGCTCGCCGGCGAAGAAGCGAGCAAGCAGCGACTGCATTCACACCATGCGGCCGACGGGGTCACACCCTTCGTCGACCTCATCTTTTCCACCCAGGCCGGCGACTTCCGCATTCACCGCACTCCCGCGCATACGCGTCTCCGCAAGGACGGCAAGGGCTTCACCGAAAAGAAGGAATCCGCGACCTTGTCGCGCCTGGCTTCCCTCGACGAACCCGACGTCAAGATCGAGTTGGCCGTCGGCGCGCGGGACACGGGCAACGAGATCGCGTCGTTGATCGGTCTCAACCGGCTGCAGTTCCTGCAGACCGTCGTGCTCCCGCAGGGCGAGTTTGCACGATTCCTCCGCGCCGGCGGCGAGGCCCGCAAGGCTCTGTTGCAATCGATATTCCGCACCGACGTCTATGAAGAACTCACCGCAGAACTTGTCACGAAGCGACGCGAGACTGGTCAGGCCATTGCCGCCGCCAAGGCCGACACAGGCAACGCCCTGGCCAGCTTCCGGACCGCGTCGCAACACGAATTTGCCGAGGGCGAGTTCAGTACGGACGACCTTGAAGCGGCCGACAAACTCGGCTCAGACATCCATTCTTCGATTGCGGCGCAGGCCGCAGAAGTCGTTGCCCTTGAGGTTGAGTCAGCGGAAGCGCTCAGGGCGGCGCAGGCTGAGGAGACGGCGCAAAAGCGGCTCAGCGAACTCCTCCACACGCGCTCAACACTCCTCACTCGCCAGGACGCGTTGAACGCGCAGACCTCGACGATCGACGGTTGCCGCACCAGACTCGATACAGCTCGCCGAGCCGCCAATGTGTCGCGGCTGATCAGGGGTTTGCGCGGATCCCAGCGATTGGCGAAGGAAGCGCAATCCAAGGTCCAACAAGCCCACGTCGAGCACGGCAGCGACGCCGACAAAGCGAGCAAGTCGACACTCGTCAAAGAACGCGAAGCGCTGTCGACCGAGATCACCCAGCTCACCGACATGCTTGTCGTCGAATCGACATTGGCTGAGCGCAGCCACACGATTTCAGTCTTGGGACAGCGACTGCGAGAGCTTGACACACGCATAGAGTCCATCGGAGAGCGCCTGTTCGACGCGCCGCGGCAGATCAAGTTGCTCGAGAAGGATGTCCACGAACGCGCCATGGCAGCCGAGCGGATTCCATCCTGCCGCGAAAGATCCCAGCGAGCGCTGGCGTCACTCGAGGCCGCGCACGAAGTCACCGACCTCCTCGTCGAGCTCGACAATCTAGAGCTCCGGGTCGAGGGCCGGGCAGTCGAGGCCCACCGCGCGAATGTCGATCTTGCGCAGTTGCGCAAGCGCCGGATCGATGGGTTCGCCGGCGTCCTTGCCGGTCAACTCAGCCCGGGCCAGCCGTGCGCGGTGTGTGGATCACTCGAACACCCGTCCTTGGCGACACTCGAGGAAGGTCATCCTGGCGATGCTGAGATCGATGCGGCCGAGACGCAGCTGACCGGGGCCGAGGCGTCCCTGCGCGAAGCCCGGGATCAGGTCAACCTGTGCAAGCAACGACTGGCTGCCAAGCGTGAGCAGGCCGGCGGCATGTCGACGATTCCGGCACAGCTTGCGCTGGACGAAGCGACCAAGCAACTGGCCGAGGTCGAAGAGGCCGCGGGAGGACTCGAAGCGGCCAGCCGCGAACTGGACGAAGCCAAGAGGCAGTCGTCCGATGACGAGAGGTTGCTGACCGAAAGCAAGGTCGACCACGCCTCGTTGGTCGCCGGGCTCGGCACGGCCCAGAAGACGCTCTCCGATGATGAGTTCCGGATCGAGGAGACGCTCGCGGGTAGAGCCGCATCGCTGGCCGCACTCGTCGATTCACTGCAATCCCGTCGTCTGGTGGTTGAGCGGGTGGTGGAGGCACGCGCAGCTCATGCCACTGCCGAGCAGGTCGCCGCGACCCGCCAGGGGGAAGTCGACGATGCCATCGCCGAGACCAAATTCGGCTCCATCGACGAGGCCATGGCGGCGACTCTTTCCCCGGCCGACATCGAGGTTCTCAACGATCGGATTCGGGATCACGACACCAATGCCAAGGTCGTCGACGAGCAGCTCACCAAGGCCGACATCGCCATGCTCAACGGTGATGAGCTGCTAGACCTCGAGGCCGCAGCCACGCACCTCGCGGCCTGTGAAGCGACGTACTCGACTGCGCATCGGCTTGCGGTCGTGCTCACCGAGCGCTCGACCAACACCAGCCAAGCATTGTCGGCACTCAGGAGGATGCTCGGCGCCTACCGCGCTGCCGTTGCCGAAGCCGGCGCCATCGATCGTATGGCCGGTATCGCCGATGCGAGCCATCCGGCCAATGTCAACAAGATCACGCTGGGGACCTACGTGTTGATGCGGCGCTTCGACGATGTCGTCGATGCTGCCAATGTGCGTTATGGACCGATGTCCAACGGCCGCTACCAGTTGCTGCGCATCGACGAAAAGGAAGGCAAGGGCGGCGGGCGTCGGACAGGTCTTTCCCTCGCGGTCCTCGACAGTGAGACCGGGCGTCAACGCGAACCACGCACACTGTCCGGCGGTGAGTCATTCGAAGCCTCGTTGTGCCTGGCGCTGGGTCTTGCCGACGTCGTCACAGGCGAGGCCGGCGGCATCGAGCTCGGCACGCTGTTCGTCGACGAGGGGTTCGGCTCGCTCGACTCCGAATCCCTCGACCGGGTGATGTCCGAGCTCGGCAAGCTGTCACGGAACGGCCGGATGGTTGGCATCGTCAGCCACGTGGAGGAGCTCAAGCAGCGCGTCGCTGATCGGATTGCCGTGCGCCGTAACGATGACGGTTCGTCGCGATTGAGCATCAACTCGGGCACTACCTGAGCCATCGCTTGTCTGCGGGAGCGACAAGGCGTTTTAGGGCAAAGCCCTAACCGATTGCCTTCACGAGGGCCTCGACGGCCTGATCGATCTCATCCTTGGTGATGACCAGCGGGGGAGCGATGCGCAAGGTGCGTTCGTGTGTCTCCTTGCAGAGCACGCCGTTGTCACGGAGTCCGAGCGAGACTTCGCGACCAGGCTTGCCGGCAGGATCCAGGTCGACGCCGGCCCACAGTCCTCGACCGCGCACTTCGACGACACCGTGGCCGACGAGCTCATTGAGACGCCCGTGCAGGTGGGCACCGAGCTCCGTCGAGCGCTGCTGGAACTCGCCGGTCGCGAGCAGCTCGACGACCTTGCGGGCGACGGCACACGCGACCGGGTAGCCACCGAACGTCGAACCGTGCTGACCCGGCTTGAGCACACCGAGCACGCTCTCTTTGCCGATGACGGCGGAGACGGGAATGATGCCGCCGCCCAGCGCCTTGCCGAGGGTGTAGAGGTCGGCGCGGATGCCCTCGTGATCGAGCGCGAACAGCTTGCCTGTGCGGGCGAGTCCGGACTGGATCTCATCGGCGATCAGCAGGACGTTGTTCTCATCGCATGCGGCGCGCGCTGCTGCCCAGAATCCTTCGGGCGGGACGACGACGCCGGCTTCACCCTGGATGGGCTCCATCAGGATGGCTGCCGTGTTGGGGTTGATCGCGGCACGCAGGGCCTCGGCGTCGCCATAAGGGACGGTGACGAATCCCGGGGTGAAGGGTCCGTAGTTGTCGTGCGCGGCAGCGTCGTCGGAGAAGGAAACGATGGTGGTGGTGCGGCCGTGGAAGTTGCCGGTGGCGACGATGATCTCGGCCTGGTCGGACGGCACTCCCTTGACCTCATAGGCCCATTTGCGGGCAACCTTGATCGCCGACTCGACGGCTTCGGCGCCGGTGTTCATGGTGAGCACCATTTCGGTGTCGGTGAGTTCTGCGAGCTCTTGGCAGAACAGTCCGTACTGGTCGTTGTGGAATGCCCGGGACGTGAGCGTCAACCGGTCCAATTGCTCGTGCGCCGCGCGGATGAGGGCGGGGTGGCGGTGGCCGAAGTTGAGCGCCGAATAGCCGGACAGGAAATCGAGATAGCGATTCCCTTCGACGTCGGTCACCCAGGCACCCTCAGCCTCGGAGATGACGACGGGCAGCGGGTGGTAGTTGTGCGCACCCCACGTCTCGTCGAGCTTGATGGTCTGCTGAGTAAGCGTTTGGAATTCAGTCACCGGCCCAGCGTAACCGGCGAATGCGGGTATTGAAGACCCCTCAGGGGCTCTCGTTTCGCCGATGGCGATTACTTTTCGGTTGCGTGGTCATCAGCACATGAAATCGCTGCAGGAACGCGGCAAACAGGCGGTTCTCTTCACCCTGGAACAACTTTGTGGCGATCGGGCGGTCCAAAAAAAGTTCGGAAACGCTGCACGTTAACCTCATGGGGTGGCAACGACCGACCCCTTTCACGCACATCCTGTGGGTGCATGGTCGGCGCGGGCGTGGCCGGTGCGATTTCTCCGCAGTCTTGCCGCCTCAAATCTAAGTCTGATCATTGCCGTCGGTGGACACCGTTTCGGCGGCGGCGAGATCGCTTCGGCATCCGTGGTCGGCGCCGTCTTCGCCATGGTCTTTGCCGCGACCTGGCTTCTGGGCGTTCGCCAGCTGACCACCGGCCAGATCGTCGGTCTGCTCCTGATCGCCCAGGCCGCGGTGCATATGGGCTGCGCCGTCGACGGTCCGATGACTTCCTTCGGTCCGGCAATGGTCGCCGGGCACCTCCTCGCAACAGCGCTTGCGACGTGCGTTCTCACCCAGGGCGAACGCTTCCTCTGGACGATGGCGGACCGACTCGGTCTGCACGCCCTGGCGTTGGTCCTCTCGCCGACCGCTGTCCCCGGGCCGGTGACACGGTTGCGCTTCGTCCGTCAGGACGTACGCCTGCCGCTCCGGCTCGTGCTCGTCGGCGGCAAGGCTCTGAGGGGACCCCCGGTCGGCTTCGCCTAGCCCACCAACAGTCCTCTTCCAGAAAGATCATTCATGTCATCACGATTTGGCATGCGCGTTTGCGCTGCCTTGTTTTCTCTCACCCTGATCGGCGTCGCGGCCGCGGCATCGGCTCACGTCACCGTGTCGTCGACAGATGCCAAAGCCGGCGGATTCGGCAAGCTCGTCTTCCGTGTGCCGACCGAGTCAGAAACCGCCTCCACCACCAAGGTGACGGTCGAGCTCCCCGCGAAGACCCCGTTCGCCTTCGTCAGCAGCCAGGTCAAACCCGGCTGGACGGTGAAGCTCGAGGAGAAGCCGCTCTTCAAGCCCATCAAGGTCGAGGGCTTCACCGTCTCCAAGGCGGTCACCTCGGTCACCTGGACGGCGACCGGCGACGGTGTCGCCCCGGGGCAATTCGACGAGTTCGCTTTGTCAATCGGACCGATTCCAAACGTCAAGAGCCTGGCGTTCGCCGTTCAGCAGGGCTATTCGGACGAGTCGACCGCCAACTGGGACCAGATCCAGTCCGGAAAGACCGAACCGGAACACCCTGCCCCGACCTTGGATCTGAGTACGCCGGCTCCGACGGCAGAGAAGTCCTCCGACAGTTCGAACCAGTCGATCGCGATAGTTGCACTCGTCTTGGCCGCCGTCGGATTGGCTTTGGGGCTGCGAAACAATAGGCGTAATGCCTAAATTTCTCGCCACGGCGGGCATCGCGTTGCTCGTCAGCCTCGTCCTGGGTTCGGCGCCGGCCATTGCGCACGCCGCACTGGTCAGCACCGATCCCAGCGATGGGGTGCGCCTCGACACGGCACCGACGAAGGTGACCCTCGAGTTCAGCGAAAACGTGGCGAGCCCTGCGTATCTTGTGATCACCGGACCTGATGGTTCGCGAGTGAAGACGGGGAAGACCGAGGTCCTCGACCGGACCGTGACCGCAACCGTCGCCCCCGTCGACTTGAAGGGCACCTATTCGATGTCGTATCGCGTGGTCTCCGCCGACAGCCATCCGGTCGAGGGGACGACGAAGTTCGAAATCACCACGGGCTGGACAGTCAAGCAGGTGAGTCCGGCCGAGGAGGAGTCATTCGTCCATCGCCACACGGGGCACCTGCTGTGGGGCCTGCTCGGCGCCGTCATTGCCGTGGGCCTGCTGCTGTGGCCGTTGAGGAGCAAGAGTGAGTAGATCGACCCGGTGGGTGGCCGCGAGCTTCCTGGCCGCACTGGCCGTCCTTGTGATCGCGCTCGAATTCGGCGGGGGAGCGCCACAAGCCGTTGCCGAGGGCATCCCCGATCCCGGCGTCATCACCGGTTGGGGTCTGCCCCTGATCAAGCTCGTCACCGACGTTGCCGCCGTGACGACCATCGGCTTCCTCGTCGCCACGGTCTTCCTGCTGCCGTCCTCGGGCGACTCGGTCCAAGGTCTTTCGGTCACCGCCGCGCGCATCGCATCACGTTGCGCCGCCGTATGGGCGGCCTCGACAGGTGTGCTGTATTTCCTCACCGTCTCGGACTATTTCGCGGTGCCGCTGCACAGGTCCTTCAACTGGGCCTTCGCGTCCTCGCTGGTGACGGATCAGGCGGTCGGCCGCGGAATCCTCGGCCAGGCGGTCGTCGCCCTTGCCGTCGCCCTCGCCGCACGCTGGACAATCGGCGTGAGGTCTCTTGCGTTAGTCCTGGGCCTCGCGCTCGCGGGCCTTGCGCCGGTGTCGCTGACCGGCCATGCCGCCTCATCGGGTTCGCACAGCCTGGCCACCACGAGCCTACTGCTCCACATCGTCGGTGCATCCCTCTGGGTCGGGGGGCTCGTGGCGCTCGGCTGGGTCGCCGTGCGCGGAAGCAAGAGGCTGGACCCCGCCATACAACGGTTCTCGATCCTCGCCACCTGGTGCCTGGGACTCGTCGCGATCTCCGGAGCCACCAACGCCGCCGTGCGCCTCGGCTCTGTCGACAAGCTCTTCGGCAGCGACTACGGAATCCTTGTCATCGGCAAAATCGTGGCGATCGTGTCGCTGGCGCTCTTCGGCCTGCGTCAACGCCGACGGATCGCCAGCCAGGGAAAGGGATTCGTGAGGCTTGCCGGACTCGAGATCCTGGTCATGGCGATGACCATCGGTTTGGCGGTCGCGCTGTCACGGACGCCCACGCCTGTCCCGGGCAGCCTGCTCAAGACGCCGGTCGAGGAGCTCCTCGGTGGCGTGATGCCGCCGGAGCCGACTGTCCTGCGACTCCTTTGGGGGTGGAGCCCCAACGGTGTCGGGCTGGCACTCGTCGCACTCGGTGCCGCGTTCTACATCCGGGGATTGATCACGATGCGCCGCCGGGGCGACTCCTGGCCGATCAACCGCACCCTTTCCTGGTTCGCTGGGCTGCTCATCGTTGCGTGGGCGAGCTTCGGTGGCCTCGGGACGTACTCGCACGTCTTGTTCAGCGCACACATGGTGTCGCACATGATGCTCTCGATGGTCGCGCCGATCTTCCTGATCCTTGCCGCGCCAGTCACGTTGGCACTGCGCACGCTGCCGGGCCCACGCCAACCGGGCGAGATCGGACCGCGCCAGCTGCTGCTCGCCTTCCTGCACTCCCGCTTCTCGCAGCTGGTGACGCACCCGCTGGTGGGACCGGCGCTCTTCATCAGCAGCCTCTACGGCCTCTACTTCACCGGCATCTTCGAGACCCTGATGCGAAACCACTGGGGTCACTCGGTGATGGAGCTGCATTTCCTGGCCGTTGGCTCGCTCTATTACTACGTCCTGATAGGCATCGACCCGGCTCCGCGCAAGCTCCAGCCGCTGGTCCGATTCGGCATGCTGCTCGTGACGATCCCGTTCCACGCCTTCTTCTCCATCGCGGTGATGTCGAGCAACACGATCTTCGCGGGGGAGTACTGGGAGTTCCTGCACCGCCCATACCAGACCGATCTGCTGGCCGACCAATATCTCGGCGGCGGTATCGCCTGGGCGATGGGGGAGATCCCGCTTCTCCTCGTGATGGGGGCGATCTTCGTCCAGTGGTTCAAGTCCGATCGGCGCGAGTCGCGACGATTCGATCGTGCCGAGAGCAATAGCGATGATCACGACCTGGAGGCCTACAACGCCTACCTGGCTTCCCTCAACGCACATGGAAAACGGCGCGACACACACGAGATGTGAGTGCCGCGCCGTTCAGACGCCTGTGCGGGATCAGAAGATGATCTGAGTCCCGGTGCTCGCGGCGGTGAATCGTTCCTGGGCATCCGCCCAGTTGGTGATGTTCCACCACGCCTTGACGTAGTCGCCCTTGACGTTGAGGTAGTCGAGGTAGAAGGCGTGTTCCCACATGTCGAGCTGCAAGATCGGCACTAGGCCGATCGGGACATTGTTCTGCTGGTCATAGAGCTGTGTGATCAGCAGTCGCTTGCCGAGGGAGTCCCAGGCGAGGATGGCCCAACCTGAACCCTGGAGGCCCAGCGCGGCGGCTTCGAACTGTGCGCGGAAACCGTCGTACGAACCGAAATGCTCCGTTATCGCAGCACCGAGCTCGCCGTCAGGCTCGCCGCCGCCGTCCGGGGAAAGGTTCTTCCAGAACACCGAGTGGTTGATGTGGCCGCCGAGGTGGAAGGCGAGGTTCTTCTCGAGCTGGTTGATCTTGCCGAAGTCGTTGTTGCTGCGGGCTTCGGCTAGCTGTTCGAGCGCCTCGTTCGCACCTTTGACATAGGCCGCATGGTGCTTCGAGTGATGGAGTTCCATGATCTTGCCCGAAATGTGAGGATCGAGTGCCCCATAGTCATATGACAGGTCGGGAAGTTTGTAGTCAGCCACGCATCCTCCAAGAGTTGTGGGCACCGCGTGCCCGTCGAAAGTAGATCTACTGGGTTCACTACCCATCTTGGCACCCTCGTAACCGGAGACACGAGGCTGCCCCAGCGTGTCTCACGCTCCGACCACCGTTCGCTGCGCCTCATGACTTAGTCTTGCCCATGAACAGAGGGACTCGGGTGACAGGAAGGATCAACGTGTTTGAAGATCGCATCGTGACGATCCCCAACGCCCTGAGCTTTGTTCGACTCCTGCTCGTGCCGTTGTTCCTGTGGCTCGTCCTCGGTCCCGAACAAGACGAATGGGCACTTGTCGTCCTCATGGTCTCGGGCATGACCGATTACCTCGACGGTTACCTCGCCCGCAAGCTCAATCAGGCCTCCAAGATCGGCGCCATTCTCGACCCGGTTGCCGACCGCCTCTACATACTCGCCGTGGTCATCGGCCTGAGCATCCGCGACATCATCCCGTGGTGGCTCGCGATCATTCTCCCGCTCCGCGACGTTTTCCTGTTCTGCCTGGTGCCGTTCCTTCGTACGCGCGGTTACAGCTCGCTGCCGGTCCACTTCCTCGGCAAGACCGCGACCGCGAGCTTGCTGTATGCCTTCCCGCTGCTGCTGCTCGGAGATGCCGAAGGCACTGTCGCTGACCTGGCCAATGTGTTCGGCTGGGCCTTCACGATCTGGGGCGTCAGCCTCTATTGGTGGGGCGGCATCCTCTACGCATTCCAGGTCAGGCGACTGATGGTCTCGACTCCACGAGTCGCGCGGCGGTAGGACTGCACCGTGCCTCCCGAGCCGCCGCCCCACCAGTCCAGTGGTCTGCTTGAGGGCATCGCGCAGAATGCTCTCGACGACGACTACTACGAAGTCCGTCCGCGGGATTCGGTCCGTTCCGGTGGCCTCACGACCCTCGCCTCGGGCTTGGGCATTGCCCTTTTTGCTTCGCTCGTAACGATCGCGATCGTCCAGAACCGCGATGACCGGCCGGTCAACCAGGTGGAGCGTCGCTCCCTGGTCTCCGACATCCAGAGCCGTAAGTCCACGATCGACAAGGGCGAGGCCCAAGTCAAAAAGCTCCGCGCCGACGTCGCGAGGCTGCGCGCGCTGTCCAACGACACCAACCCCGAGCTCGAGGATCTGCGGGTGACGACGGCGGACCGCGGCGCCAACGGTCCCGGCATCATGATCGTCGCCAACAACAGCAACAGGAACAATACCGACGGCCGCATTACCGACATCGACCTGCAGATCCTGGTCAACGGTCTTTGGTATGCCGGCGCCGAAGCCATCTCGATCAACGGCAACCGACTCGGCACGTTGTCCTCGATCCGCAAGGCCGGTCAGGCGATCACGGTCAACTTCAGATCCATCGGACCGCCTTACCGTCTCGTGGTCCTCGGTAACGACGAAGCCCTCACCGACCGGCTCTCCGAAAACTCGGGCGGCAGGTACTGGGCGGCGCGCGTACGCAAGGCTGGTTTACGGTTTGACGTGCAGCGCGATACACAATTGAGCGTTCCGGCCGCACCGGCCAAACGTGTCACGATCACCTACGCACAAGCGGTCGAAGGAGACAAATGATCCCGGTCCTTGGCCTCGTCGCCGGCGTTGTCGCGGGCCTCCTCCTGCAGCCCACCGTTCCGACCGAACTGCAGCCCTATCTGCCCATCGCCATCGTGGCGGCGCTGGACGCCGTTGTCGGTGCCCTGAGGGCGCTCGGCGAACACCGGTTCAACGACCGCGTCTTCGTCGTCTCGTTCATCTCCAACGTGTTGATCGCGTCACTCATGGTCTTCATCGGCGACCAGCTCGGCGTCGGCTCGCAATTGTCGACCGGCGTCGTTGTCGTGCTCGGCATCCGCATCTTCGCCAATGCCGCCGCGATCCGGAGGCGGATCTTCCATGCCTGAGAAAAGCTGGCGGTCACTCCTGCGCCCGGCGTCCTCACAAATCGTGATGGCACTGCTGCTGGCGGGCCTTGCGTTCGCCATGACGGTCCAGGTCCGGCACAAGGACACGGCAGACTATTCGGGTGTCCGCGGGGGCGAACTGGTCGAGCTGCTCCGCTCGCTCGACGCCGCAAACGAACGCATTTCGGCGCAGGTCAGCGAGCTCACCGTCACGCGCAACGACCTGCTGAGCAGCACCAAGGTGTCCGCCGAGGCCGAGCGCCAGGCCCGCAAGCGCGCCGATGACCTCAGCATCCTCGCCGGTTCAGCGGGTGCGAGCGGCTCTGGTGTTTCGTTGACCATCGACGACCCCGACGGCAAGATCGACGCGGCCGCCCTTCTCAATGCGGTCGAGGAGCTCCGCGACGCCGGCGCCGAAGTCATAGTCATCAACGGCACCGCCCGCGTGGTGGCCCAGACCTATTTCCTGGATGACGACGACGCAGTCCGCGTCGGTGGACGTGCGGTCAAACGCCCCTTCGTGATCGAGGCGATCGGCGATCCGTCCACGATGGCCGAAGCCGTGCGTTTCCGCGGTGGCCTGGCCGATAAGGTGCAGAACCGTGGCGGCAACCTGACTGTCACGACAAGCGACAAAATCACCATCACTGCGCTGGCTGACGTCAAGCGCCCAGAGTACGCTCAACCATCATCATGATTGACCGAGGAGCCTGACGTGATCCCTGAGGATTTGTACTACAGCGAAGAGCATGAATGGGTGCGCATCGACGATGACATCGCCACGATCGGCATCACCGACTACGCCCAGGACCAGCTCGGCGACATCGTGTATGTCGACCTGCCCGCTGTGGGGGACGTCATCGACGCGGGTTCGGTCATCGGCGAACTCGAATCCACCAAATCGGTCAGCGACATCTTCGCCCCGATCGCCGGCGAAATCGTCGCCCGCAACGATGCGCTCGAAGGCGGACCCGAGGTCGTCAACACCGACCCCTATGGCGAAGGCTGGCTCATCAAGCTGCGCCCGAGCGACGAGGATCCCACCGAAGCTTTGCTCTCGTCGGAGGCGTACGGGTCAATCATCTCCACCTGACCCGATTCGGTGCTTGTGGTTGTTCGGGGTGCTAGGTTTGTCATCAAGGAAGTCTGAACCTCAACATCAGACACAGACTCGAAATTGGAGGTACGTCGATGTCATCCCCGACTAACGGGAACAACGAGGCTGTCGAGCCACCCGTTGATGCCACATCGACCATTTCGATCCCTGCACTGGACGCCGACACCGAGGAAATGACCGCGGATGACGTGGCCACTGCGGGCGGACTCCCGGCCGGCAGCGCACTGCTTCTGGTGCAGCGCGGACCGAGCGCCGGTGCGCGATTCCTGCTGGACACCGACACGGTGACCGTGGGACGCCATCCCGACAGCGACATCTTCCTTGACGACATCACGGTCTCGCGCCGGCACGCCACGTTCACCCGCACCGGCAGCGGCCATACCGTCGCGGACCTGGGCAGCCTCAACGGCACGTACGTCAATCGCGACCGCATCGAGGGAGACATCGCGCTCTCCGGCGGAGATGAAGTGCAGATCGGCAAATATCGCCTGATCTACATCACCGGTGCGGTGGGAGCTTCGGCGTGACAGAGCCCATCGCCGAACTCTCGCGGCTCGGCATCGGCAAAGTCATCGAGGAACTGCGTTCGGAGTTTCCCGAGCTCTCCATCACCAAGATCCGCTACCTCGAGGCAGAAGGCCTGATCGAGCCGGAGCGTACGCCGTCGGGCTATCGCAAATTCTCCTACCGTGACGTCGAGCGTCTCCGCTTCATCCTTCGCCAGCAGCGCGACCGGTTCTGGCCCCTGAGCCACATTCGCCAGGTCCTCGAGGACATGGACAGGGGAGTGGTCCCGCCTGAGGAGGTCAAGGGCGCAGTTGCCGTGCCGACCCTCACACTCGGCGAGGACGGCCTTCCGACCCCGGCCACGTTCAGCGAGGGCCGCAGTCAGGTCAGGCTGTCCCGTGCCGAGCTCATCGACTCTGCCGGCATCACCGAAGAGCTGCTCGACGCGATCGAGCAGTTCGGACTGATCTCCCGGCGCAAGTCGCAGTCCTACTACGACGGCCATGCGCTCGCGGTCGCCGCTGTCGTCGCGGACTTCGCCGGCCTCGGCCTCGAACCCCGGCACCTCAAGATCTTCCGTACCGCGGCAGACCGCGAGATCGGATTGTTCGATCAGCTTGTGGCGCCGGTCGCAAAGCAGCACGACAAGGTGAAGACGGCAGAAATCACGGCCACGATCGCGGCGCTGTCCGTAAGGCTTCATACGGTGCTCGTCAAAGATGGTCTGAGCGGCTAGCGCCATGCGCGAGGTCGAAGTCGTCGGAGTACGTGTCGAAATGCCGACCAATCAGCCCTTGGTGCTTCTGCGCGAAGCCGAGGGCAATCGCTATCTGCCGATCTGGATCGGTGCTGTCGAGGCCTCGGCCATCGCCTTCGCCCAACAGGGAACCGAGGCTCCACGGCCGCTGACCCATGAACTGATGCGCAACATGATCGAAGCGCTCGGCGACGAGCTCACCGAGGTCCGCATCATCGACGTCAGGGAGAGCGTCTTCTACGCGCAGCTGGTTTTCGCCTCGGGCGCCGAGGTCGAGGCGCGGCCATCGGACTCGATTGCCCTCGCGCTGCGCACGGGGACCCGCATTCTGTGCGCCGAGGACGTGCTCGACGAGGCCGGTATCCAGGCTGCCCGCGAAGAGGACGACGAAATCGAGAAGTTCCGTGAGTTCCTCGAAGAAGTCGAGCCCGAGGACTTCGAACCCTGAGTCTCAACTTAAGGTTGAGGGTTTACGACACGCCCGGAACCAGCGGGGTCGTTGACCCGGCAAACTCTCAGGTTTACCTTGAGAGAACTGCCGAAAGTACGCGGATGGAATTTCGTAGCGGTAGTCTTCCCAGTATCCCCATTTTTTCGGAAGGCCCACGGATGAACAAGCCATTGGACGACGCCGATCAGGTCGTCGCCGCCGAAGCGGCCGCGCAGGCCGGAGACCAGGGCCTCCTCTTCAACGATGATGTCGAGCCCATGCCGCTCGACACCGGATTCCGTGGACCGACCGCCTGCAGCGCCGCCGGGATCACCTACCGCCAGCTCGACTACTGGGCGCGCACCGGCCTCGTCGAACCGACCGTCCGCTCGGCCGGCGGTTCGGGCACTCAGCGCCTTTACTCGTTCAAAGACATCTTGCTGCTCAAGATCATCAAGCGGCTTCTCGACGCCGGCGTTTCCCTCCAGCAGATCCGCATCGCGATCGAGCACCTCCGTCAGCGCGGGACCGAAGACCTCACCCGCGTCACGTTGATGAGCGACGGCGCAAGCGTGTATGAATGCCGTTCGGCCGACGAAGTCATCGACCTCCTGCAGGGCGGCCAGGGCGTGTTCGGCATTGCCATCGGCGGCGTCTGGCGCGAGATCGAAGGTTCACTGGCCGAGCTCCCCAGCGAACGCGCCGTCCAGGACGACCATCACAGCGACGAGCTAGCGGCACGACGTCGCGCACGTCTCTCCAGCTGAGGCCGACTCTCATCGAATCGGCGAGCCATGGCCGGTCCTCACCGGTGCGCTGGTAGATTTGTACTGCTTTCGAAACACGTGGGAGAGACTGCTCTCCGGCGGCGCCGAAGGGGCAATTCCTCCCCGGAACCTCTCAGGCACAAGGGACCACGTGATTGAGGCGACTCTGGAGCGGTGACGTGACAGATGGGGAGGCCTAAAGCCTCGACCCCATGGAGCACAGTGTCCGTACGAAAAGAACTGTCCGAACAGCAAGAACTCTTCGAGACCCGCCACATCGGCCCCAATGCCTCCGAGCAAGCAGAAATGCTCAAGGTCGTCGGCTATGAATCACTCGACGCCCTCATGGCCGCCGCGGTGCCGCACGGCATTCGTTCGGCCACCCAGATGGAGCTGCCCTCGCCGATGAGCGAGACCGAGGCGCTGGCCACTCTCCGCGCTCTCGCGGACCGCAACTACCCGGGCATCTCGATGATCGGTCTCGGCTATCACCCGACCACCACGCCGGCCGTCATCCGCCGCAACGTGCTCGAGGACCCGTCCTGGTACACCGCTTACACGCCATACCAGCCCGAAATCTCCCAAGGCAGGCTCGAAGCCCTTCTCAATTTCCAGACGATGATCTCGGACCTGACCGGGCTGCCGACGGCGAACTCCTCGCTGCTCGACGAGGGCACGGCAGCGGCAGAGGCAATGACCCTCATCCGCCGCGCATCGCGTGGGAGCGACGGCAAGCCAGTCGTCGTCGACACCGGCTGCCTGCCGCAGACGCTCGCGGTGATCCATACGCGCGCCGAACCGCTCGGCATCGAGATCGTCGAGGCCGACCTCAGCGAGGGGCTGCCCGAAGGCGATCTCGCCGGCGCGATCATTGCCTATCCGCGGGCGGACGGGCAGTTGGGCGATCCGGCGGGCCTGATCGACGCCGTGCACGCAGCCGGCGGCCTTGCCGTCGTCGTGACCGACCCGCTCGCTCTGGTCCTCCTGAAGTCTCCGGGCTCACTTGGGGCAGACGTTGTCGTCGGTTCGAGCCAGCGTTTCGGCGTCCCGATGTTCTATGGCGGACCCCATGCCGGCTTCATGTCGGTGCGCGCGGGCCTCGAACGCAATCTGCCCGGCCGGCTCGTCGGCGTCTCGGTCGACAAGGACGGGCGACCCGCATACCGACTGGCACTGCAGACCCGCGAACAGCACATTCGCCGCGAGAAGGCCACGTCCAACATCTGCACTGCCCAGGTCCTCCTGGCGGTCGCCGCGTCGATGTATGGCGTCTACCACGGTGCTGAGGGACTGCGCAGGATCGCGCGGCGGGTCAACGGCCACGCCGCACTGCTCGCCGCCGGCCTGCGGGCCGGGGGAGTGGACGCCGCGAAGGAAGGATTCTTCGACACTCTCGTCGCCGAGGCCACCGGCTGTGCCGCCGATGTCGTTGCCGCCGCCCGCGAGGCCGGCATCCACCTACGACTCGTCGACCAGGACCACGTCGGCATCTCGACGTCGGAACACACCACCCGCGCCCACGTCGAGTCGGTATGGGCTGCCTTCGGTGTCGATGGAGTCGATGCCGGTGAAGACTCGCTGCCCGAAGCACTGATCCGCGAGGACGACTTCCTGACCCACCCGGTGTTCAACGAGCATCGGAGCGAAACCCAGATGCTGCGCTACCTGCGCAAGCTGAGCGACCGTGACTATGCGCTCGATCGCGGCATGATCCCGCTGGGTTCGTGCACGATGAAGCTCAACGCGACAGCCGAGATGGAACCCATCAGCTGGCCCGGTTTCGCCGACCTGCACCCATTCGTCCCCGCAGCGGATGCGGCCGGCATGATCGAGCTCGTCGAGACGCTCGAGTCCTGGCTCTCCACAGTCACCGGCTACGCGGGTGTCTCGATCCAGCCCAACGCGGGATCCCAGGGCGAGTTCGCCGGTCTGATGGCGATCCGTGCCTATCACCGCAGTCACGGTCAGGAAGCACGTGACGTATGCCTGATCCCGAGCTCGGCTCACGGCACCAACGCCGCATCCGCCGTCATGGCAGGTATGCGTGTCGCCATCGTCAAGGCCACCGAGGCCGGCGAGATCGATCTCGAGGACCTGAACCGCCAATGTGACATCCATTCCAAGGATCTCGCGGCGATCATGGTCACATATCCCTCGACGCACGGCGTCTACGAGCACGGCATCAGCGAGCTGTGCGAGATCGTGCACAGCCACGGCGGTCAGGTCTACGTCGACGGCGCCAACCTCAACGCACTGCTCGGCCACGCACTGCCCGGTCAGTTCGGCGGCGACGTCTCGCACCTCAACCTTCACAAGACGTTCTGCATCCCGCACGGTGGCGGCGGACCCGGTGTCGGACCCGTCGCGGTCGGCGAGCACCTGCTTCCGTTCCTTCCGTCCCATCCACTGCACCCGGTCGAGTCCAAGCGCGAAGGCATCGGCGCGATCAGCGCGGCTCCTTACGGTTCGGCGGGCATCCTGCCGATTCCGTTCGCCTACATCGGCATGATGGGCGCCGGCGGCCTGTATGACGCGACCTCGGTTGCCGTGCTGTCGGCCAACTACATCGCGAAGAGGCTCAACGACGCGTTTCCGGTTCTGTACACCGGCGATCACGGCCTCGTCGCCCATGAGTGCATCCTGGACGTGCGCGGTTTGACGAAGGAGTCGGGCATCAGCGTCGACGACGTGGCCAAGCGCCTGATCGACTACGGGTTCCACGCTCCTACGATGAGCTTCCCGGTCGCCGGCACGTTGATGGTTGAGCCGACCGAGTCCGAAGACCTCGCCGAGATCGATCGCTTCTGCGAGGCCATGCTCGCCATCCGCGCCGAGATCGACGCGGTCCAGGCCGGCACCTACGAAGCGGGCGACAACCCGCTGGTCGGCGCGCCGCATACGATGCGCGAAATCAGCGAGGGTTGGAAGCACTCCTACCCGATCGCCGAGGGCGCATTCCCCAGCGGCACGACCGACGACAAGTACTGGCCGCCGGTGGCCCGTATCGACCAGGCCTATGGCGATCGCAACCTCGCCTGCTCCTGCCCACCGATCGAGGCCTTCGCGGAGTAACTTGCTCCAGTGACCACGCGAACGCGAGTTTGGGCGTTAAGTCGCTGAGCCGGCTGGGGGTCTACTCGGTACGGGCGGCAATCGTCTGGGTGGACATCCACTCGACGATCTTGTCGACCACAACGGCGGGAGTTTTGACCCAGAGGACATGGTGGGTGTTACCGCCGTCGGGCGCCATGGCCTTGGTGTAGACCCAGCGGGTCAGCGCCGAAGGGTCGATGAACATCTCGACGAACTTCTTGTTCGCCTTGGAGACGGCATACACGTCGCCCTGCAGCTGAACGACGAGCGAGGGCGTCGAGATCTTGTGGGGGACGGCGAACGGCGGCTTGCCGGTGCGGACCATGTGCGCCCATTCGCGCATGAGGGTGCGTGCCCCCGGTCCACCGAAGAACGGCTTCGGCACGTAGCCGTACAAGCGAGTCAGCACAGGCACCGACGTGCCCATGAAGAGAACGGGCAGGCCGCCGTGCGGGTAGGCGCGAAAATGCGGAACCGAAGCACCCACGGTCACGAAGGCGTCTGCCGGCTCGCGGTGGATCTGATGGCCGGCACCGATCTGTGAGCCCAGGCTGTGTCCGAGGAGGACGATCGGTCGATCGGGAATCTCCACCCGCGCCTTGTCCACCGCGTCGGCTATCGCGGTGATTTCGTCGTCGTAGCTCCAGTCGTGCGTGCGCGATGCGGGGTCCTCACCGCGTTCGAATCCGCGGGTCGGGAGCGCCTGAGCCTCCCAGCCTCGTTCGGCGAAGGCGGCCACCAACGGCCTGTAGAAACCGGACGGCACAGCCATTGCTGCCGAGATGAGGACAAGCGGTTCGGGCATGCGTCGATTATGACACCGACACTGTCAGCAAATGGGAATGGCGCCCAGAATTCGTTGCAGGCGAGATCAGACCGGCATGGCCGCGATCGGCGGCGTCGACGGCGACTCCGAGCCCCCGGCCGGTTCGATGGTGACCGCCACGGTGTCAGCGTCACCGGTGTCCTGCACCAGTTTCATGCTGGACTTGGGACCGATGAGGCCCTCCGAGTGCGCGTCGCCGTCCCTGATGGTCCACAACTGATAAGTCCTGCCCTTGAGGGCAGGAAGGTCCGATGCGATCAGGACTGCTCCGCCGGTGGACTTGGACTCGATCATCTGGAGCATGCCGCCGGCCTTGAGCGGTGCCGTGCTGCGCTTGGCATCCGCCGCCGTGAAGACCTCGGTCATCGTGGTTTGCTGCGCCTCGAGCTCGCTGTTGCGTTGGTGTTCGACCGCGAAGGCACCGAACCCGCCGAGCGCCACGACCGTGGCGGCAGCTACCGCCAAACGGGGGAGTGCATTGCGGACCTTGCCGCGACGATCGGCCAGGGCTGTGACGATCGGACGCTCCTGGGCCGTATGCGCCACCTTCTTCATCAGACGCTGCCTGAACTCCGGCGGAGGCATTTGGGCGGGGACATCACCGAGACGGGTGGCGGTGGCAAGGAACCCGGTGAGCTCGGCACGGCATTGTTCGCATTGCTCGAGGTGTGCCTCGAACCGGGCACGCTCATCGACGTCGAGGGCATCGAGCGCATACGGGGCGATGAGGGAATGGACGTCATTGATGGTCATGCGACAACTCCCATGCAGTCGCGAAGCCTGACGAGGCCGTCACGCATTCTGGTCTTGATGGTCGCCGGGTTCACCTCGAGGACGGAGGCGACTTCGGCGTAGGTGAAGCCCTTGTAGTAGGCGAGGTGCACGGCTTCACGTTGCAGGTCGGTCAGTCCGCCCATGCATTTGCGCACCTGTTCATGTTCGAGGTTCACGGTGACTTCTTCTTCAACCTGGTCGTAGTCGGGGCCGCCGGACCAGTCGTACTTGCGGTCACGGTTGGTGGCGGCCTGGTCGTGCCGGACTGCGTCGACGGCACGACGGTGGGTGAGAGTGAGGATCCAGCTCTTGCCCCGCCCGCGGGCGGGGTCGAAACGTGCGGCGGTCTGCCAGACCTGGAGGAAGACCTCCTGGGCAATCTCCTCGGCCCGGGCCGGATCGCGTATGACGCGTCGTGCAAGGCCGTAGACCGAAGCCCCCATCTGGTCGTAGACGGCGCCGAAGGCGAGTTCGTCGCCTCGCGCCACGAGCGCCAGCAGTTCGCCCAGGTCCGGAGCCTCCTCAGGCGCGGCAACACTGCGCAGTGGCATGTCGCGCAGCTGCTCAGCCATCTCGTTTCCCTTCCAGAAGCGGGTTCTACCTGCCATTCGATGCCGCCTTCGTCGTGGATGGGTCTTCGACCGAAATATTGTGGTGCCGCATTGCCGATCGGCCGCATTGCCAATAATACGTGTCGGGCCCCGCCGACATGACCACTGTCGGTTCACCGTGCGGCGCTTGGCGCGCCGTGACAGCATCCTTCTGTGGACGAACAGCGTGCCGTGGACCAACCGCGGCTGACGACGACATACGAACCGGAGACGGCCCGGGGCGTGATCCTGATGCTGCACGGCGGTCAGGAGACGAGTCACGCGCCGGTTGAGAACAAGCACGCCTCCTGGTGGCGTATGGCGCTCATGGCGCGATCCCTGACCGGTTTTGCCGAGGAGCATTCGTTCGCGCTGGTGTTGGTGCAATATCGCAAACGCGGCTGGAACGACAACGTCGATCCCGATCCGGTCAAGGATGCCCGTTTTGCCCTTGCCGAGATCGCCGCCCGCCATCAGGGTGTGCCGATCGTCGCTGTCGGCCACTCGATGGGTGGACGGACCGCGTGCCGCATCGCCGACGGTGAAAACGTCCTCGGAGTGGTGGCCCTGGCACCGTGGTTGCCCAAGGGCGAACCAGTTGCGGCGCTGGCCGGCAGGCACTTGCGGGTCATCCACGGATCCCGCGACAAATGGACATCTGCCAGGTGGAGCCGGGATTTCGTCGAGCGCTGCCAAGTGTTCGCGGCGAGCGCGACCTGGACCTCGATGCCGGGTGTCGGGCACTTCATGCTGCGCCGGGTCGGGAGCTGGAGGCGGTTCGTGGAAGACTCTGTCTCGGACATTCTGGGTCTCTGAGAGAGGCCCCGAACGAAGGGACTCCGTGAACGAAACCGTGGCCTATGCGGTCGCCATCGGCGCACTGCTCGTTGCCGGCTTCGCGGCCCTCCATACGGCTCGCAACCAGCTGTTCAGCAATCCGCTGTTCTACGCTGTCGCCCTGCTGGAGATCGCACTCGTCGCCCTGCTCGTCGGCGGATGCATCGCCCTGGGCACGACCTCGCGCGGCGTCGACGGCGTGCTGTTCGTGTCCTACCTGGTCACCGTCGTCATCATCCCGCCGGCGGCCGTCTTGTGGGGGATCGCGGAGAAGTCTCGCTGGGGGACCGGGGTCGTTGTCGTCGCCATGTTGAGCATCTCGGTGTTGTGCGTGCGGCTCCTGGGAATCTGGCAAGGGCAGTATGTCTGAGGCTTCTGACACGTCACACGGTTTTGGCCGGGTCCTCGTTGCCATCTATGCCGTCTTCGCGATCGCGGCCGCCTCGCGTTCCCTCTTCCAGCTGGCCACGAAGTTCGGCGAGGCGCCCACGGCGTATGCGCTCTCAGCGCTGGCAGGTGTGGTCTATGTGGTGGCCACCGTGGCATTGGCCCGCAGCTGGCGCACGCTCGCGCTGCTGACGATCGGCACCGAGCTGATCGGCGTCCTGGTCGTCGGCGCTCTGACTGTTGCCGACCGAAGCTTGTTCCCGGATCAAACAGTGTGGTCCGGTTTCGGCGCGGGATACGGCTATGTGCCGCTCGTCCTGCCGTTCGTCGGCTTGTGGTGGCTGCGCAATACCGCCAGTGGACATAGCTGAGGCCCCGCATCCTCATACGATCCGGGGCCACAACAATTAAAGGCAGAAGTCGACCCAAAATCCGGTAGCGACACGAAGGAAACGGTGTGGCAAACGTCTACGAAATGTCCTCGCGGTGGCACATCAACGCCAGTCGCGAGGCCTTGTGGGAGGTCTTCGACGAGCTCCTCGACAGCCCGGAACCGATGCCCTGGTGGTCCGCGTTGCACGTGGTGAGCAACGACGGCATCGAGATGAGGCTGAAGGCGCGCAGCCCGATCGGCTACACCCTGAAGTTCCGGGTTCACGATCTGGTCGCGGAAAAGCCCGACACCCTGACGTATGCCAGCGACGGCGACCTGCGGGGGAGCGGCTCGACCACCTTCCACCACGTGAGCGAGGCGGCCTGCGCGTTGGACTTCCGTTGGCATGTCAGCGTCGACCGCGCCTGGATGCGCGGGACGTCGCTTGTGCTGCGACCGATGTTTGTCCTCGGCCACGACCTGGTCATGGCTCAGGGCGAAAAGAACCTCAACGCGTGGCTTGCCACGCGGGGGAGAGCGTAACCACGCGACCGATGATGGTCACGGCGGGCGGCTTGGCGTTGATCTCGTCGGCTTGGTCCGCGATCGTGGCGAGCGTCCCGACCGTGACGCGTTGATCCGGTGTGCACCCGCTCTCGACGATGGCCACGGGGGTTTCCGGGTCGTTGCCGGCATCCACCAGTGCCAGGCACGTCTTTCGGAGGCGACTGACTCCCATCAGGAGCACGATGGTGTGCGACGTCGACTGGGGAACGTTGCCGATGTCGTCGTGGGCGGTGAGGACCGTGAAGCCTCGGGAAATTCCGCGATGAGTAACCGGTATGCCGGCCGCGGCGGCCACAGCGATGGCGCTCGTGACACCCGGGACGACCTCGACGTGCACGCCCGCCTCCTGGCAGGCGATGAGCTCTTCGCCGCCGCGGCCGAAGACATAGGGATCGCCGCCCTTGAGACGCACGACGACCTTGCCCTCCTTCGCCCGGTTGATGAGAAGCTCGTTGATCTCGTTTTGCGGGATCGGATGATGATCGGGCATCTTGCCGACGTCGATGACCTCGACGTCCTCGGCGAGTTCCTGGAGGACACCGTGCGGGGCCAACCGGTCGATGATGACGACATCGGCTTCGGCCAGCAACCGGCGGCCGCGCGTCGTCAACAGCCCGGGGTCGCCGGGGCCGCCGCCGACGAGGGCGACGAATCCTTCGGGATGATGGGTCTTGTGGCGCATGGGCAGGTCTCCGGACTGGAGAGCCGCCGCCACGCCGTCACGCAGCGCTGAGGCTCGGCCGGCATCGCCGCCGCCACTCACCGCAACCATCACGTCATCGATGCGCGCCACGGCGGGCGACCAGGCGGTGGCGTTCTCGGGGTCGCCGCCCTTGAGGCACCATATCTGGCGGGTGTCGGCATCGGCCGCTACCTGCTCGTCGATTTCGCGGGTGGCTGTCGCGGTCTGCACGAGCCAGGCGCCGTCGAGGTCGCCCTGCTCGTAGCCGCGTTGTAGCCAGGTGATCTCACCACGTCCGACCGCCGAGCTTAGGGACTCGGAGATGATCGGCGAAATGACTGTCACCAGCGCGTTTGCCTCGACCAGGGAGAGCGCTCGCCGGGTGGCGACATGCCCGCCACCGACGACGACGACCTTTCGACCGGCAACACGCAGCGTCAACGGAAAGTTGCCGCCAGCGCTCATACGGTCGCCTTGGCCGCCAGCAGTGCGTCGCCGACCATACCGGCGGCGAGGGTGCCGCCGTCGTGACCGTCGATCAGTAGGAAAGCTCCAGTGCGCCGAGCCACGAGGTACTGCTCGGCGGCGATCGGCGAGGCAAGGCGCAACGTGACGTGGCCGATGTCGTTGAGCTCGAGCCGCTCGGCGGGTTCGAGTTCAGCGGTCGCGAGGTTGAGCTTGCCGCCCACGGCCTTGACGACCGCCTGCACAGTCTTGGTGGTGTGCTTGAGGAGAACGCGTGTGCCCGGGACCAGCGGCCGATCGGACAACCAGGCGACGGTGCCGTCGATGTCCTGGGTGACCTTGGGAGCATCTGCCGCTGCGGCGATGAGGTCGCCGCGTGCCACATCGATGTCGTCGGTCAGCCGAATCGTGACCGATTGAGGTGCAAAAGCTTCGGTCAGCTCGCCGTCCGCGGTGTCGATGCCCGCGATCGTCGTGGCCTTGCCCGACGGGAGGATGACGACGGGATCGCCGACCTTGACCACACCGGCGGCAACCTGACCGGCGTAACCGCGGTAGTCGCGGAACCGTTCTTCGGCACCGGACTGCGGACGGATGACGTATTGCACGGGAAAGCGAAAGGATTCGTGTACGGGGTCGTCGGCCGGAGGGAGCTCCTCGAGGAGCTCGAGGACGGTCGGGCCGTCGTACCAGGGCGTCCTGTCCGAGCGGTCCACGACATTGGCGCCGGACAAAGCCGAGACCGGAACCGTATGGACGTCGGGGAGCCCGAGAATGCGGGCGGCGTCGGCGACCTGGGCCTCGACCGATTCGTAAGCCGCCCGGTCGTAGTCGACGAGGTCGATCTTGTTGACCACAACGACGACGTGGGGGACACGCAACAGTGCGGCGACGGCGAGGTGCCGGCTGGTCTGTTCGAGCAGACCCTTGCGGACGTCGACGAGAACGACGATGGCGTCAGCGGTGCTCGCACCGGTCACGGTGTTGCGGGTGTACTGAACGTGCCCGGGGCAGTCGGCCAGGATGAACGAGCGGTTCGCCGTGGCGAAGTAGCGATAGGCCACATCGATCGTGATGCCTTGTTCGCGTTCGGCGCGGAGCCCGTCGGTCAGCAAGGCGAGATCGGCTGTCTCCAGTCCGCGGTCCTTGCTGACTCGTTCGACCGAGTCGAGCTGGTCGGCCAGGACCGACTTGGAGTCATACAAGAGCCGGCCGACCAGAGTGGATTTGCCGTCGTCGACCGAACCGGCCGTTGCGAGCCGCAACAAGGTGCTCATCAACTCTGCCATCTTAGAAATAGCCTTCCTTCTTGCGGTCTTCCATGGCGGCTTCGGACATCCGGTCGTCGGCGCGGGTAGCACCTCGTTCGGTGATGCGGGTGGCAGCGACTTCGACTATGACGTCCTGCACCGTGACCGCATCGCTCTCTACGGCGCCCGTGCATGACATGTCGCCGACCGTGCGGTAGCGGACCTGACGGGTTTCGACGGTTTCGCCGTCGCGAGGCATCGACACTTCACCGACAGCGAGCAGCATGCCGTCGCGCTCGAAGACGTCGCGATCGTGTGCGTAGTAGAGCGGCGGCAGCTCGATCTTCTCCTGGGCGATGTACTGCCAGATGTCGAGCTCGGTCCAGTTGCTCAGCGGGAACACGCGTACGTGTTCGCCGGGCCGGTGCTTGCCGTTGTAGAGATTCCAGAGCTCGGGACGCTGGTTGCGCGGATCCCATTGGCCGAATTCGTCACGCAGTGAGAAGACGCGCTCCTTGGCGCGAGCCTTCTCCTCGTCCCGGCGGCCGCCACCGAAGACGGCGTCGAACTTGTGGCCGACGATCGCGTCGAGCAGCGGCTGCGTCTGCAGGGGATTGCGGGTGCCGTCGGCGCGCTCGCGCAGGCGTCCGTCGTCGATGTAGTCCTGGACGCTGGCGACCTCGAGGCGGAGGCCGAACTTTTCGACGGTCGCATCGCGGTAGGCCAGCACTTCGGGGAAGTTGTGCCCGGTGTCCACATGGAGGACCGGAAACGGCACCGGCGCCGGCCAGAAGGCCTTGGTGGCGAGATGCAGCATGACGACGGAGTCCTTGCCGCCCGAGAACAGCAACACCGGCCGTTCGAATTCGGCCATCACTTCCCGGAAGATGTGAATCGCTTCGGACTCGAGCCATTGGAGTTGGCTCAGCCGTCGTTCGTCAGTCAATGTCATGCGCGTCTTTTCGGTAGGCCATATCAGGTATGGAGGCCGCATTCGGTCTTGTCGAGTCCTGCCCATCGGCCGGCGCGCGGATCTTCACCCGGCGCGACACGCCTGGTGCACGGCGCGCAGCCGATTGACGGATAACCGTCGTTGAGCAGGGGATTGAGGATGACGTCATTGGCATCGGCGTAGGCGATCAGGTCGTCGAAGGACCAGGCAGCAAGGGGATTGATCTTGACCAGCTCGTTTTTTTCGTCCCAGGTCACGAGCGGAGTGTTGGCGCGCGTGGGCGCTTCGTCGCGACGTACGCCGGTCACCCATGCTTCATAGCCGCCGAGTGTCTCGGTGAGGGGCTCGATCTTGCGCATCTGGCAGCACAACGCCGGATCGCGGTCGTGCAGCTTGGCGCCGTATTTCTCGTCCTGTTCGGCGACGGTGAGCTTGGGCATGACGTCGACGATGGTGAGCTGCATGCTCGACTCGACGGCGTCGCGGGTGCCTTCGGTCTCGGCGAAGTGGTAGCCGGTCTCGAGGAACAACACGTCGACCCACGGCAAATGCTTGGCGATCACGTGGGGGAGCACGGCGTCTGCCATCGAGCAGGCGACGGCCATCAGGTCGCCGAATTCATGCGCGGCCCAGGCGGCGACTTCATCAGTCGTGGCGCCGGCCAACTCGACTTCGGCGCGGTCGGCGATGGATTTGAGTTCTTCATTGCTTCGGCGGGTGCGGCCTTCGCCCGCGCGGCGGGCCTGGTTGTCGGAGCGTCCTTGCTCGTGTGACTGCGCACGTTCGCGCTGTTGGGCAAGGGTGAGGGGAGCGTTGTTCACGACATGTTCCTTCCCTGCAACAGTGCTGATTGGTTGGCCGGCGATTGTTGGCGCTTGGTCAAGATTAGTCGGTTTGTCCATATGCTGTCGCCCCGTCCGAATCGCGGACAGTTGTGGTATCGGTCACGGCCGACGGCACGCCTGATTTCGCCCGCTCTATTGTCTATGTATGGCAACAAGCAAGGAAACGGTCGCATTCCTCCTCGAGCAACTCGCTCCGCTCGATGTGCGGGCCCGCGCAATGTTCGGCGAGTACGGGCTCTACTGCGATGACAAGGTGGTCGGCTTCATCTGCGATGAGCTGCTGTTCGTCAAACCCAGCACGGGTGATGCCAAATTCGGTTCCCAGACCGTGCCGGCGCCGCCCTATCCAGGTGCCAAGGACTACTGGTTGCTCAGCGGCGAACAAGTCGGCAATGTCGAGTGGCTGCAGGGGTTCATCCAGGCAACGGCCGACACGTTGCCCAAACCGAAACCGAAGTCCCCAAAGAAGTCCTGAACGCCAATCCGTCGGACAGGCGAGGCTGCACTGAAACAACGCGTAGTCTCATCTCATGGCCACCTTCATTGATGTTCATCCCGTCAATCCGCAGCCTCGGGCAATCGAGAAAATCGTCGGGATCTTACGTGGCGGGGGACTGATCGCCTATCCCACTGATTCGTGTTTTGCCCTCGGTGCCCAGCTGGGCAACAAGGACGGAATCGACCGGATCAAGGCCATCAGGCAGTTGGACGACAAACACCATTTCACTCTGATCTGCAAGGACTTCGCGCAGATGGGCCAGTTCGTCCAGGTCGACAATGCGATCTTCCGCGCGATCAAGGCGGCGACTCCAGGCAGCTACACCTTCATCCTGCCCGCAACCAGGGAAGTCCCGCGGCGCCTGATGCACGCCAAGAAAAAAACCGTCGGCGTGCGAATCCCCGATCACAAGGTCGTCAGCGCCTTGCTCGCAGAAATGGGCGAACCACTCCTGTCGAGCACCCTGATCCTGCCCGGTGACGAAGAGCCCCTGACCCAGGCGTGGGAGATCAAGGAAGCGCTCGACCACCAGGTCGACGCGGTCATCGAGGGCGGCGAAGTGCTCCCCGAACCGACCACGGTGATCGACTTCTCCAGCGGCACACCCGAAATCGTCAGGCGCGGGGCAGGGGATACCTCACTGTTCGAATAGCGCGGCGCCGAGCGAACCTCAGACCCGGACGTCGATCCTGTCCGGAGTGGCTGCCGCGGTGGGCGCGTTTTTGCTCATGTGACTCGGCCACCACATCTTCTCCTCGAGGTCGAGGTTGAGAGCGGTCACCAGGATCGACCGGACAACGATCGTGTCCAGCAAGACGCCGAACGACACTGCGAACCCCATCTGCATGAGGCCCGTCAGCGGCAAGCTGCCAAGGACGGCGAAGGTCGCCGCCAGCACCAACCCGGCCGACGTGATCACGCCACCGGTCGCCGCCAATCCGACCAGCGCGCCCTTGTGGGTGCCTATCTTCAGCGCCTCTTCACGCACCCGTGTCATCAAGAAGATGTTGTAGTCGATGCCGAGTGCAACGAGGAACACAAACACGAACAGCGGCAGCGACGTGTCCGAAGCCGGCTGGTTGAAGATGTGCTCGAAGACCAGCGCGCTGACTCCGAGGGCTGCACCGAAGGACAGGACCACGGTGAGCACGAGGATGATCGGCGCGACGATTGCCCTCAACAGCACGGCAAGGATGATCAGCACGACGGCAAGCACGAGCGGTATGACGACGCGGTTGTCATGACCCGACGCGGATTGGATGTCCTTCTGAATGGCCGTGTTGCCTCCCACCAGACTGTCGGGATCGGCCTGGTGAGCCGAACCGCGAACCCTGTCGATCGTCGCAAACGCGGCGTCTCCGATGGGCTGTCCCTCGAGTGACGCCTGGATGTAGGTGACATTGTCCTTCGTCAAGGGCGCGGCGACGGCCGAGATGCCCTCGGTGGCCTTGACTGCGGCGCCGACCGCCTCGGCCTTGTCCGGAGTCGTGATCACCGCGACGGGGCTGCCGACATCGGAGTCGAAGTGCTTCTGGACAAGGGTGTCGCCCCTGACCGAGTCCGGTGTGCCGCGGAATCCTTGGGCGGTCGTCAACCCATGCGCATTGAGGTTGAGCGAGCCGAGTGCCAACGCGCCGAGGACCAGCGCGGTGCCGATCCATACGATGCGCGGACGCTTCGCGATGCCGTTGCCAACACGTGCCCAGATGCCCGAAGCGCTCGGGTCGGAGGTGCCCTCCTGTGGCTTCGCCGGCCAGAAGATCCAGCGACCGACGATGACCAGAAGCGCCGGAAGGAGGGTGAGCATCGCGAGGACACCGACACCGACGCCGATGGCGGCCACAGGACCGAGGCCCTGGGTCGAGTTCATTTCGGCGACCAGCAGGCACAGCATCCCGAGAACGACCGTGCCCGCGCTCGCGAAGATGGCTGGGCCGGCACGATGCAGGGCCTCAGCCATGGCTTCGTGACGATCGTGATGGCGACGGAGCTCTTCTCGATAGCGAGCGACCAGCAGCAGCGCGTAGTCGGTGCCCGCGCCGAACACCAGCACGGTCAGGATGCCGGCACTCTGGGCATTGACGGTCACGCCAGCGTGTTTGGCGAGAAGGTAGATGACACCCTGGGCGCTACCAAGAGCGACGCCGGCGGACAGCACAGGAAGGAACCACAGAACCGGGCTGCGGTAGGTGAAGAGCAGGATGATGATGACGACGCCGACGGTGGCGAACAACAGGGTGCTGTCGATTCCTGCAAAAGCCTCTGCGGAGTCTGCTGCCTGGCCGGCCGGACCGGTGACGTGCGTCGTGAGGCCCTCGACGGATCCCGCGGTCTTACGCATGTCTTCGACGATGGACGTCGCGGCTTCCCAGCCGTCCTTACCCAGGTTGAGCGGTACGTAGACCTGCAGCGCTTCGCTGTCGGCGGACGGGATCGGCCCGACGATCTTGCCGTCGATCGAGACCGGGGCATCACCGACCTTGGTGCCGTCGAGCGCCTGGAAGGCCTTGATGTCGGCCGCGGCCTTGGCCTGATCGGCCGGGGTCAGCCCGCCGTCGCGCTGGTAGATGACGACAGCGGGAATGGTGTCCGGGGACTGGAAGCCCATCTGAGCGTCCAGCGCCTTGGTGGACTCGGCGCTGCCGGGAAGCCAGCTGGCCGCCTGGTTGTCCTCGACGGATGTGAGCTTTGCGGCGAAGCTGCCGAGTATCACCATCGTGACCAGCCAAAACGCGACGACCGCGTACTTTGACCGGCGGCCGCATACGGCGTTTGCCAACTTACGATTCATGGGCTTGTCTCCTCAGCAAGGATGTTAATGGGAGGTGCCGACAAAATGCGGTACCGAGGTCATCAGCCCGCCAGAATGATTATTTCCAGTCACCGGTGGACCCGTCAACTGTTTGCGCGGTCCTCGTCGGCAAACTTCACGCCGTGTTCATCGAGGGCGGCGCGGATGATGCGCATTGCCTTGGGGCCGACGCCGTGCAGCGCCAGCAACTCCTTTTTCGGTGAACCGGGCAAAGTCCCTGAGGTTTTGGATGCCTGCACCGTTGAACGCGCGGCGTGCCGGTTGGCCGATGGCCGGCGGGAGGTGACTGTCCATTGCTTCGCGCTCTCTTGAGCTAAGGCTGCTCGTCCAACTTGTCGGCCTGGTGCAGCCAGTTGGTGAATAGGGGTTCGTCGATGTCGTCGGCGGACCGGATCTTCAGATTGGCCATCGTGTCGGAGCCGGCTGCCTCGAGTCGCCCCGACCGGTCGGTCAGCAGTTGACCGGACCAGATCATGAACGTCACATGGGTGGAGTGTGCCTTGAATGCCGCGATGGGGGCCTTGCCGGCCATCCAGACGGGATGACCGTGCCAGATGACGCCATTGGTGCCGGGAAGTCCGTTGTCGAGGATCTCGGCGAGTTGCCGTCCGATCGGCTCGAGTGCGTCGGACAGGCTCGCAATGTAGTCGTCGATCGTCAGGATTTTCGCCATGTCGCGATCCTAGCGTCCACCCGAGACGCTAGCGGGCGCCCGACAGTGAGTTGACCGCTCCGGTCAGCGAGCTGGCCAACAAGACGACGCCCGAGCCGACGCCGGAAATCAGGGCAACGGCGTCGAGTGACCCGGTGGTGAAGGCGATGGTGAGGCCTGCAGCGCCCAGGACAGTGAGCCCGATGGCGACAAGCGAGATTTCGCGCGCCCCGCTCGACCAGAGTCGCGCCAACCAGAAGAAATGAAGTCCGACGACAAATGCGATCCATCCGACGATCGCTGTCGGCTGCCATTGGTTGAGCACGGCCATACCGCCGAAGAGCGCGACGACTTCGATCGCCAAGATGATCCAGTACTGGCGATCGAACCTTTCGCCGGTGCGGTCGGGCTGGGCGAGCGATCCGTCTGAAGCTGCCCGGCCAAAGGCGATCAGCGTCAGCGCCATCACGGCGACTGCTGCGGCGACGAACACCACACGGATCCCTGTCGGCATCGGCATGCTGTTGGCGATGATGAACGCCATGCCGAAACTGCCGCCGATCACGTGACCGACTGTCACCGTCGAGCTTGTCTGTCGATTGGTCGAATACGACGTCATTCCTGGCGATCCCCCCGGAAGCCTGAACTGCCTTGCGCAGTCGCCAACACACTAACCCCGATCGAGCCTTCACGGGAAGCGGGGGAGTGACACGTCGTGGCCGTCACCCTAGGCTGGCCGCCATGAGCGAAATCTCCGACAAGTATCGCCATCGGGCCGACCTCTTCGAGGCGAAAGTCACCGCCGTCAAACCCGATCAGTGGTCGAACCAGTCGCCCTGTGACGAGTGGAGTGCGCGGGATGTTGTCGGTCACATCATCGACATGCACGGCGTCATGCTGAGGGGGCTGGGTCGCGATCCCACCCCCGGGCCGGCGCTGGCCGACGACCCGCTCGACGCCTGGAAGGCGGCGCGTCACGACATCGAACGGCTGCTTGACAACGAGAAATTCGCTGCCCAGGAGGTTGACACTCCGGGCGGACGGATGACCGTCGAGCAACACGTCGATGAGGTTGCGAGCATGGACCTCGTCGTGCACGGCTGGGATCTGGCCAAGGCCACCGGCCAGGACGACACGATCGATCCGAATGAGGTCGAAAAGTTGTGGCCGGCGCTGAAGGACCTGCCACCGGAGATGTACGAACCGGAGGCGTTCGGCCCGGGCATCGTCGTCTTCGGCCCGAAGGTCGACGTGCCCGAGGGCGCTTCGTTGCAGGCGCGCCTGCTTGGTGCTGTCGGCCGGGACCCGGACTTCCAGCCGTAGGGGAGGGGAGTGGCCGGACACAAGAG